>JAACCY010000003.1 GCA_009937185.1 Planctomycetia bacterium | reverse complement strand
TTCGTCATCGTTCCTAGTTCGTCATCGTTCCTAGTTCGTCATCGTTCCTAGTTCGTCATCGTTCCTAGCAGGATTGGCCCATTGGTTTTGATCCAGAAATATTACTCTTCAAACTCATATTTGAAGTCCCTACTCATTTTAGGAATCTGCGTAGTTTCCCTCAGCTCTCCATTCGTCGGAGGACACGAGGAAGATCTGAAAGCACGAAACGTACTTCCTCCTTACAACGGGTCTGGATACAGAAGAGATGCTGGAGGGGTTCAACCCTTTGGTCCCGTCGGGGGAACTTCCAATGGAGTGGAATTACTCTCTTGGGTCACCCTCCCGGAGATGCAGGCGGGAATTTCCAATGGAAACGATTGCTGGGGGCATACGTCCGCTTCTGGACGCGAATATGCCCTGATGGCGCATTCTTCGGGGACCACTGTGATTGAGGTCACCAATCCCGGGAACGCTGTGGTGATCGATACCGTCGCTGGCCCTACAAGTCTGTGGCGCGACGTGAAAAGTTTCTCCACATTCGCTTATTCAGTGAGTGAAGGGGGTTCAGGGATCCAAGTGATCGACCTGACCGATATTGATAATGGAGTCGTCTCTCTTGCTGGAACGATCAATGACGTGGGTTCAGCAGCGACTCACAATGTCGCTATCGATGAAGAGAGTGGATTTCTCTACCGCTGTGGTGGCGGTGGAAACGGCCTCAGGATTTATAGTCTCGCAGACCCCGGGAATCCAGTTTTCGTGGGAAGTTGGGGCGAGAGGTATGTGCATGATGTTCAAGTGAAAAGAATCTTGAATACGACCACGCAGATAGAGCGAGAGATCGCATTTGCTTGTTCCGGCAACAATCCTGCCGTTCTTGATATTGTAGATGTGACCGACAAGGCGAATCCTATCGTGCTTTCCTCGACGCCATATGGAGGATCTCAGTATTCTCATCAAGGCTGGGTGTCAGAAGATAATAAGTTTTTCTACCTTGGGGATGAACTCGATGAAAATGGTTCTCAGGGGACGAAGACATACGTTTTTGATGTCAGGGTGTTGGGGTCTCCAAGCTTGGTGACGGAATACATCAGTGACAATCCATCCATAAATCACAATATGTACACTCTTGGAAATCGAATCTTCCAAGCGAACTACAGGAGTGGATTAAGAATTCTAGACGATACGAATCCACTCAATATCACCGAGGTCGGATTCTTTGATACTGTCCCCGAGGATGACAACGCAGACTTCAGTGGCCTTTGGAGTTGTTATCCCTACTTTCCGAGTGGCATTGTTATCGGGAGTGATATGCAAAAAGGCCTGTATGTATGGAGCATTCAGCCGGTTCCATTTGTCTTCGGATATCCTGCAGGAATTCCTGATTTGGTGAATCCCGCTGGAGATACCCTCATCGTTGAGATCAATGCACAGACAGGGTTTTCAGTCGATAGTTCGACTCCCAGTCTCTGGGTCGATAATGGTGCAGGTTTCGTTTCCTCTAGCATGGTAGAGATCTCACCTGGAATCTTTGAAGGAAATTTCCCGCCTTCGACGTGTGGCTCGGAAATTCGTTGGTATGTATCTGCGGCTGCTTTGACGGGCGAAATCCAGTTTGATCCGCCGTCCTCTCCAGCAGGCTTCTTTGCAGCGACTTCCGGATCGGGATTGAATACTCTCATCAGTGAAGACATGGAAATCGATAACGGCTGGCAAGTGGGGCTTCCCTCGGATGATGCGACGACAGGGATCTGGACCCTTGGAGACCCTAACGGTACCGTCGCACAACCCGAGGACGATAACTCTCAGGTGGGCAGTTTCTGTTGGTTTACCGGACAGGCTGCAGCGGGTTCAGGGGCCGGAACAAACGATATCGACGGAGGAACGACGACTCTTACTTCTCCGGTCTTCGATCTCTCTACGGCTACTGATCCTCAAATCTCTTACTTCCTTTGGTATTCCAACACTTCAGGAGCAAGTCCTTCAGCAGATGTTTTCCGTACGGAGATCAGTTCGGATGGGGGCGCAACATGGGCTCTTCTTGAAGAAGTTGGGCCTTCTGGACCGAATACAGCCGGAGGCTGGATACAGCGGCAGTTTAATCTCTCCGCATTTATTACGCTGACAAGTTCTGTCCAAGTTCGATTCATCGCTTCTGATCTGGGCTCACCTTCTGTGGTGGAAGCTGCGATCGACGATCTCGTGATTTCTGACCTAGATTGTAATGATTGCAATGGTAACGGAGTGAATGACGCTACAGACATCGCCGCTGGGACGAGTGCAGACTCTAATGGAGATGGCATTCCCGATGAGTGTCAATGCACCCCCTTTATTCGTGGTGAATTGAATGATGATGGAGAAGTAGATATCTCGGATGCCATTCAGATATTGTTACAACTCTCTAGCGGATCGCCTTCTCCCCAACCGGTGGAGAGAGCGGACGTGAACAGCTCTGGCAGCGTTGACATCGCAGACGCCGTTTACCTTGTGCAGTATTTATTCCAAGGAGGAACGCCTCCCGGTTTCCCATTCCCAGTTGCGGACTGTAACTGAGGAGGATGAAATTGTTTGACGTGACTGTTTGAGCAATCATCTCATACAGTTCCGTTAAATAGTTTGGCAGTGGGGGCCGGCAGTGGGGTCGGCGCGTAATCTGGCGCGTAATCTGGCGAGTGATCTCCGTTGATACTCTCAGATTCTATTGCAAGGGTCTCTTCTCTTACCGAACCCCGCCTTTGTTCTCTTTATTCGATGCGCAGGTCATCTATTCCTAATCGGATATCAAAGGGAGCGGTTCCGTCGGTCGTAAATACCCAATCGAGCATTCCTAGCGAGTTGAAGTTCAAGTTGGGATTGACGTTGAGGAAGTCTTCTAAAGGTATCGTCACGTCCAGAAACCGTTGATATTTCAGTGGCACAACTGGGCTCACTGAAATGGACTGTGGATGGTTTCCATTTTCAGGAAGATAGTTCATCAGGTTCAGAGTAGCTGTCTGAGCTGAAGAATCTCTGAGAGAGAGAGTTGCCGTAAAGTGCCACCCAATATTGTCGAGCCCCCCATGAACGTCATGATTCTTGATCCTGAACTTAAGGTTCTTCTGCGAACCCAATGACATGGGAGCGAAGATGAAGCCTAGGGGCATATTGATGCTCGAGTCTCCTTGAGGAGGCAGGATACAAATCAGGTTCGTGATCTCAGGGATAGGTTGAGGCAATGGGAAAGGCCAGTCGTAACAGGGTCCGGAATCGAAGAGAATCATATTCGTATGAGATATTTCGAACCCTTGCGAGTTGATGGGGAACTGATCGAAGTCGTCGATTTCAAACACTCCCGAGAGGTTCCTTTTTGTTGCAACACTTTCGTATTGTGAACGTTGAGATTCTGTTCCGTAGAGCAAGCCTTCCATGCTGATGTCATCGAATGCGTACCTATTGAGGAAGGCCAGCATCCATTTACGGGTCAGATCGTGCTGAAGGCTGCGGGAAATGTATGGGCAAGAGTCTACGGCGGGTGATTGCGGAATCCACGTACATGTGCCGCCCCCCAGACTTGAAGAATTGCTGCTATAGCCATGACAACCGCCGTAAATACAGACTGCGGTGGTGGCTCCTACCATTCTCTCCAGAAGCCTCTCGGCATATGGGTAGATGACATCGGTGTCTTGTTCTGCTGTGATACTCAAAATTGGAACATCCGGAAGGGTTTGCCAACGAGTCGTATTTCCTATCCAAGAATCCTGTTTTGCATCTGTGGGTTGAAGAAGGATTAATCCTGGTGTGTTCGGTTCCAATTCAGCAGCGGTGACAGCGGCTGATGCACCACGGCTATGGCCGCCATAGAAAACCCTGTGCACATCGATAAGGTCAAAGAGGGGTGAAGTTGAATCTTGTGACATCGCTTCAACGACTTCACGCGTTTTGAGGAGAACTCCTGCAGCGGCATCGTGTCCTCCCCAGCAGTACCAATCGGTGTAGACTTCGAAGGAAACAGTGTTCCCTACGGAAACACAGATGACCCCATGCGTGGCCAGAAAGCCCAATAGACTGTCGTAATCGTCCCAATTGAACCCTGTTCCGTGGTGGAAGATAAGAATGGGAGCAGGGCCACTCAATCCTTCAGGAATGAGAATTCGAAGAGGCTTTAGGTCTGTGATTTGTGAGCTAAGTGGGGGTGAAGCGTTACAGCCCCAAAGTGGGTAGGGAGGGGGCCAGGGTAAATGATGAGTGAACTCAAAAAAGGTCTCGAGGACAGAGACAGAGTGCGGACCGGGTATGTTGAGATTGGGTGCTGGTTGTATTTGAGATTCTGAATCTTCAAAGGCAGCCAGTCTGCATTTGTAGAACACCAATTCAGCATTCGGAGCTTTAGCAAAAAGATTAAACTCGTGTATTCCAGGGGGGATATTTGTCGCGGAAAGAGTGCCCCAGCGAGTATCAAGACTCAGGTCACCCGGCAAATTGTCGCCGGGAACAATTCCGTACCCTGAATAAGTCACAGATTCTGATATCACTCCGGTGCTATTTCCTGTCTCCCAACGAATCTCTGGATGACGAAACTGGGGTAACTGATCCAAATAGGGGAGGGATTCCCTGAATGTGGAAAGGGTGAGTTGTCGGGTTTCTGTAACCTCTCCGAGGGAGCAAGGAGGTTCCATGCAGGTCAGCACTGTGGGGTTTAAATCGAAGTCGCAGTTGGGAAAAGGTGCTGGTAAAGCATTAGGAGAGCCAGTGAACACAAACCCGAGAAGGGTGATGACGTCATCTAATTGAAGAGAGCCATCGATATTAATATCGGCCGAGGCTTCGCAGGGGAGTCCTGTCCCTGAGCCAAAAATTTCTTCAAGCAAGAGAACGGGATCACTCAGGTCAATAAATTGGTCGCCATTGATATCACCCCGCAGGAATCCTTGAATGGGAGCCATTTGAGCTACACAGGTGGGAGACTCGGCTATCCATGCGCCGAGCAGAATGGTTACTAACCAGAAAATACGAATCCATGTGCCCATTGGGAGTCTCGCGCCTTTCCGTTTAGAGCGAACTTTAATGTCCATCATACCCCAATTTCTTCAATTCAACTTCAGTATTCAAATGCGGTAATATTTCAATGATCCATGCATTTGAATGTTTAACAATTGGGACTGGTTTATCCGTATAGGTGCCCGGAAATGCCTTCCTAGTGGCATTGGCCGCTTTTTTGTATGCCCGGAATATGCTTGAGTTGTCTTAATGTATTGTTAATATTGCGTTATTAGTCATTCGGTTTGTAGGGATATTGTAAGCCTGCATGTTAGTCGATTGGGTGGCTGAAACGCATTGGCACAACGACGATAGCGGAGTTTCTACGACTCTGATTCGTCCTAAATTCCCCAACTTCGTTTGGGGAGAAATGGCTTCAGCGAGCCATCTGGGAGGAGACGAAATGTCAGATCTTCACATGAAGTCTGTACACACTGTTTCTAAGAGATTCGAATCCAAAGAATCTTGGCAGGGCAGTGACGTCAAAATGGTATTGCTCACATTATTCACGGTCTTTGTAATGGGCTACTGTAGCCCGGCGCTTGAGGCTCAATCAGATCCTGTCCCGCCGGCAGCTCCAACAAACCTCGAATGCATCGTTGAAGTGGCGCATTTGGAACTTTCTTGGACGAATACGGGCGAATACGATCAGATTCTGATTCGTCGTAACGGAGTCCTCCTAGAGTATCTCAATGGTTCTTCCACGAGTTACCTCGATATGGACGTCCCTGCCAATTTCCACCTTTATTCCGTTCATGGAATGACGACGGGTGCAAATGGTCAGGCTGAGGGTGTGGGAGCAGAGTGTTCTGTCTTCCTTATTCCGCCTCCCATCGAGCCAGGATTAGAAGTTCCTGCAGCGCTGAATTTCTTGCCCGTTCCCCTGCCCGACAATCTCTTCGACTTTATTGCTGATCCTGATATGGCGATTGCTTTGGGTAAGGCATTCTTCTGGGATATGCAGGCAGGATCTGATGATCAAATCGCTTGTGCGACATGCCATTATCACGCCGGAGCTGACAACCGTAGAACTCATCAGTTGTACAACGGTCACAATGAAATTTTTGACCTGACAGTTGCAAACGAACGTCTTACTGCAACTGATTTCCCGCTCCATAAGCTGGCAAACCCGAATGATAATACGTCTGCTGTATTACAGAGTGTCGATGACACCATAGGGTCTTCAGGAATCTTGCATTCAAATTTCCTCTCTCTTACAGAGGACGCCAATGGAGTTGTTGGTGAAGAAATCGTCAGTATTGAAAATGCAGATAGCATCAAGGTTAATTCAGACGGTACGCAGGTACAAATGCGTAATGTCACAGACAGGAACGCTCCCTCTGTGATCAACTCCATCTACTTCCTTGAGACCTTCTGGGATGGAAGAGCGTCTTTCTGGTTCAACGGAAGAGACAACTGGGGTCCGAGAAACCCCGATGCCTTTGTCTACAAGGTTCAGCCAGGTGGAACAGTGACGCAGGAAAAAATTCTGCTCGATAAAGCCTCATTGGCTTCTCAGGCTGCTGGTCCGATTCTGAGTGGCAACGAAATGTCTGCCCATGGACGAGACCTTCTTAAGGTTGGCAAAAAGTTGCTGAGCAGAGAGCCTTTGGCGACTCAAACAGTACACCCTAATGATAGTGTTCTCGGAGGAATGAGTGACGCTACAGACGGAAAAGGACTCGGTGAGACGACCTATCAGGAATTGATTCAATCTGCTTTTGTGACATCCTGGTGGGCGAGTGATCAGCTCTTCGGACCTGATCTTCAGCCTCTTACAGATGTCGATGGAAACCTTCTCACTGGTGTTCCCAATGGCGTTGATCAGTTTTCAATGATGGAAGTCAACTTCTCCCTCTTCTGGGGATTGTCCATCATGATGTATGAGTCCACCCTAGTTTCGGAAGACTCTCCTTACGACCGTTGGTGGAGAGCTACGAGAAATCCCGCGGATCCAAATGGCGACATTAATGCTCTCAGTTCTTTGGAGCATGAGGGAATGTCTGTCCTCGCCGGTTCAACCTGCATGTTCTGTCATACGACCTCTCTTTGGTCCAGTGCTGGAACCAGCAAGATTTTAACCGTACTCGAGCCAGAGGCTTCAGAGATCGAAGCTCTATTAGAGCGCATGCCGATGAGGGATATGCAACTTTCGGTCTATGATGGCGGATTCTACAACCTTGGAGTGACTCCAACAGTTGAAGATATTGGTCGTGGTGGTATTGATCCATTCGGGCATAGTTTCTCGATTGTGAGAACGTTCCAAGAGAAAGCAAATATTCCCAACTTGGATGATGACGGAGACGGCATTCCAAACGGAGCTGACCCCGATTTCATTGCTCATGATTTTCAGCCGTTTGCTGATCATGTTCTAGTTGTCACTCCTCCTCCTGCTCCTTGGGAAGATACGAACATGGATGGCATGTTCAAGACTCCCTCATTGCGAAACGTTGAGTTGACGGGACCATACTTCCACAACGGAGGTGCTGGAACCCTTGAGCAAGTGGTGAACTTCTATGCACGCGGAGGAAACTTCGTTGACACAAACCTCGATACATTAGCTCCTGAAATGATCCCGCAGCCATTCCTCTCTATTAATGAGCAGAGGAAGTTGGCCATGGTGGCATTCATGGAATCACTGACAGATGACAGGGTTCGTTGGGAAAAAGCTCCTTTCGATCACCCTGAAATCAGAGTTCCAGAAGGCGCGCTCGCGAGTGATCTCAATGGAGATGTGATCGCCGGCACGAATACCGTGGCTATCGATCGATTCAAGACAGTTCCTGCAGTAGGTGCTGAAGGTCGAAGTGTAGAGACTGATTCTGCCGGTCGTCCTCTTGATCCTCTGGTGAAGTTTCTTCAGCCAAGGACTGTCAAGGATCTCTCATGCGTTCAGACTGGAGAATCGGTAACGATGTCTTGGCTTCCGCAGGAGTTCCCCAACGACGCTTCAACAAGTTTTAAGATTCTAAGAAACAATCAAGTCGTTGCAGTTCTGCCCGAAACGGCAGCAAGCTTCACTGACGATTCGATTCCTCCGGGTGAGCATCAGTACACCGTTCGAGGTGAAGACGCCCATGAAGGTTTCAATGCACATTGCACGGTCCTGGTGAACCCACCAGCACCTGTTGATCTGTCCTCGAATGTGAACGTGAATCAGGTGAGTTTGCAGTGGACAAACCCCTGGCCTTACCACTCCATCGATATTTTCCGCGATGGCGTAAAAGTGGGTGATCAGGTAGCCGGTACTACTGAGATCTTTGTTGATGGCGGCGTGCCTGCTTGTCATCACTCCTACGAAGTTGTCGGAAGAATTCTGTCGATCGTTTCGGGTAATCTCATCTTCAGTGAACCTGCAATCGTTGGAGCCGACCGTCATCCTCTCGCTGCACAAATCTTGGGCTGTACTTCAGTCGCAATGGGACAGAATGAGGTGACTTGGGGTAATACGGAGCCCTATGACTCACTGCGTTTGCTTCGCAATGGAACATTGATCAGTGAACTGGATGGTCAAGCATCGTCCTACCTCGATACCACCTCTTTACCGGGTGAGTCGAACTACTCGTTGATTGCAACAGTTTCCGGACTGGATTCGACTGAGTCTGGCTGTCTTGTGCAGCGTGCGCCACTTCCTGTGGAGTCACTCAGCTGTGATAACAATGGCGGGATCGCCGTGTTGTCTTGGGTGAATCCGGAGCCGTGGGAGCAAGCTGAAATCTATCGGGACGGTCAACTGATCAATATTTTGACTCAGATCCAAAATACCTATCAGGATGATTTCCTGACAAACTCTGGTTCTGGTCTTCACACATACGTCATCAAGACTTACTTCGACGGTCTGACCTCAGGAGAAAACTCCTGTGGAATCTTGGTTGCACCGACTCCGGTCGTCTTGTTCGAGTGCGAGCCCCTCTCGGGTGGTGTTCTGCTTTCTTGGACCAATACAGATACTTACGACCAGATTCAGATCATGAGAGGCAGTGAGCTTCTGGTGAATTTGGGTGGTGGGTCAACTCAGACCTTCGATGGTCAAGTCACCAGTGGTGCAGTGATTTACACACTGACGGCTTCTAAAGACAACGTTACTGCAAGTTCTGTCCAGTGCATGGTGACTATTCCTTCAGCACCAGTTTCAGATCTTGCTTGTTCAGATAGCGCTGGAGGCATCCAGCTTTCATGGACGAATGCCGACAACTATTCCACGATCGATATTCTACGAAATGGATCTGTGGTAGACACCATCGCTGGTGCATCAAGTTCATACCTCGATAGTGCCGCCGGTGGTGGAACCTCGTTGTATCAGGTTGTTCCCAGCAGTAACGGAGTTGCTTCAGGCCTCTCCAACACCTGTGGCGGATCGATGGCACCGCTGCCCATTACAGGGTTGCAAGGTCAGTTGATCGAGAACTGTCAGGGAGATGTGCTCTTGAGTTGGAGTAACGCGGAGTCTTACGATTCCATCCGCTTAGAGCGTAACGGTATTCCTGTAGTGACCTTGGCTGGATCTCAAACTGAGACAACGATCGACGTGGGTGCCCATGGGTTTTACGAGCTTGTGCTTGTTCCAGCGATGGACAACATTGATGGCCCCGCTGTGAGTACCAGTGTTGATTATGTTGCTGAAGTGGTTTCTGCGCCCACCGGATTCTCTGGAAGTGTCGATTCCGATACTTGTCAGGCGACTCTCTCTTGGTCAAACCAGGGGACTTACTCTCAGATTCAGATTGTTTCTGCAGGAGAAGTTCTGAGCACGCTTGCCGGTGGAGTGAGTTCCGCATTGATCAATCTTCCTGGTGCTGGTGGATACGTCCTTGATTTGGTCGTTATCGGAGAATGTGGCACTCAGGCGAGTTCCGCCGATTCTGTCGCTCTTGATTGTTCCGTGAGATTCCTACGAGGCGATCAAAATGGAGACGGAAGTCTGGATATCTCTGACCCGCTCTCATTACTCGGATTCATGTTTGGTGCCGGAGAAGTGACCTGTGAGGACGCTTCTGACGCCAACGATGACGGTAATATCGACGTTTCTGACGCTGTACGCATGCTTCAGTACCTCTTTGGAGGGGCCAGCATGCCAGCGCCGATAAACGGCTGTGGAGTCGATCCGACCGCTGATGGGTTGGGTTGTGAGCAGGGAGATCCGAGCTGCTCCTAGATAGAAAACGAGACGTATCTTGCCGCGGCGACTCGTCGCCGTGGCAAGAAAAAGTCATAATAGTACGAAGTGTCATGAGTTAACTATGCGGTTAATAGGGTATCGTCTGGTAAGTCTTGAAAAACAGGCCCCGAAGGTACTTGAATCTGTGCATTCGAGGAATAACATAAGGATCGCAAGTAATGTTGGCGAGAACGCCATCTGTGCGCTAAAGCCTTTATTGGCGTTAGTATGCGGCCTTATTTAATAGGAATAATAGGCGGGGTTCCCTGTCTCTAGGTGGTGTGTAATGTGTTTACTAAGAATACTTTTTGATAACAAAAGGGCTGTTTCTGATGGGAGCTATGCCTTGAAAACTCAATACAATGTTGCGAAGTTTTTGTGGCTCGTGTTGTTCATTTCATGCTTTTCAATGAGCGCTTCTGCTCAGTTGGGCGTGGGCGATGCAACCATGGGTGTTACTGGTGCTGGCGTTAGTGGGGAAATCGAGTTCATGTCAGGCGATGACATGAGCAATCCGTTCTCCTCGGGAGTCATGGTCAGTGCAGGTCAGGCTTGGATTATTCCAGCTAACCTGTTGATCGATCTACCCGCGAACAGACTGACTCTGCAGCAGCTCTTTGTGCAAGCGCCTTCAGAAGCACTCGCATTCGGAGAATCTGGCCTGGTCAAAGGGGACAGTTCTCTACGAGGTCGTGGTGGAGCAACAGCGCACCTCCTTGGTAACCAGATGGCTGATGGCCGAAACATTGCCGGAGACATTTTCATCCAAAAAGACGTCGACTCCCTCACTGGTAGGGTGAGCTACATCAATTACGAACAGGGATATGTTCGATTGAATGGTGACTCCGGATCTGACAGTGGCGGTGTGATGGTTCGTATCAATGATCCAGATAGTATTCATACGATCCAAAATGGACTCGGTTGCTCTGATGGCCCTAACTGTAGCCCAGACGTTCGATTCACAAATGATCCTGATAACTACACGGTCTGCTTCCTGACCGGATACCCCATGTGTATCCCCAGTACCCAGACCGGTGGAAACAGAACCACTGGTTCAGATGCTAATGGAGAAGGTGATCCGTTCTGTCCCCAAGCGAATCGCGACGGGGTTCAGCAATCCGGTGGTATTCTGGCGGAAGACTCTACGCTCTTTGCTCCCCTAAGAGTGGGAGACAATGTCGGAGTAGAAGGAAACAAGGAAATTATTGACGGAGTTGCCTTTTTCTCTGCTCACACTTTCGGTGTAAACAGAGCCATTCTCACAAGAGATACCCCCGACCAGCCTTCATACGTACTCGCGGATGAAGCAGAGTGGGATGCTCCTGGATTCGCTAATGAAAGAGCAAAGTCTCTCTTCATTGGATTCTCCTCTCTTGCTGATTCTCAAGTAAATGTATACGCCCTTTATGTCGATCCCTCGACGAACGAAAACCACGAGAGAATCCTCGCCAGCACCGTTAATAATCCCATGAACATCAATCATGGAATCGGCCCTGGCGGTGGCAGTATCTTTAAGATGGTTTACGACGTGGATTTCCTTAAAGGAGCTCCCGTCGGTCCAAGAAGATCTCCTTGTACTCAGCTCAGGATCTCAGGATTCGATGTATGTCCGAATCTAGGATCCATGGACGAGGAATTTGCGATTGTGTCCCCGATTGGTCGTGAAATCGTCATGGTTTCAACCCATGAAGCGGAACTATTGCCTGGAGTCACAGCACTCAATCTTCAGGGAGAGCCTGCACAGCACGATCGGTATTTGACACCCGCTGGTGTCGGTCACCCCGAGTTTGGTGAGATTGATCTGAACCGTATGTGGTGGCCTATGATTTTCGCAGGAGAGCCTTGGAACCTCGATCGTCGTCTCGGCCCTGGTGGTTGCGCTGATGTCAATGGTGACGAGATCGTCGATTGTGAAGATATAAACATAGTTACAGTCGGTGAACTACGACTTGATCCGTTCCCCTTCTCAGGGTTGAACCCCATTACGGGCGTTCAGGGTGGCTTGAACATCAACATTATCGATCCCGGCATTCCTGATCCGATCGCCGGTGAAATTTGTAACAATGGAATTGATGACGAAGGTGATCTGCTTGTCGACTGTGACGACCCAGAGTGCACCTTGGATAACTTCTACATATTACTTGAGCAAGCCGGTGGCGAAATCGGTGAAGCAGGATTCTGTGGAAACTTCCTCGACGACGACGGAGACGGATTGGCCGACTGTGCTGACCCTGAATGTGCATTCACCATCGACTGTGCTGGAATCGGCGCAAACCTTGGATTGCAGTTCGTTCCTGGAAATATGGAACGGGCCTTCGGATACTGGCCCTTCAGATACGAGGACCTCGACGGCGATCCCCTCAATGGTCAAGAAACTCTGGTCGACAGAATCTATTGGGAGAACCTCCAGTTGCTGCCTGCCGCAGGCACTGGTCCGATGGACATCCCTGAAATCGCAGGCGCATGTTCAAATCTCAATGGTGCTCCTGAGCCAGCACTAGGTGGCCAGTTGGGTATCGACCTCGACTTGAATCAGAGTTCTACCAAGGTCATTACACAAGCTGAAATAGTGACTGACCCAGATAGTGATCACATAAGTTTGACATTCGGTAATGGCAGTCAAGGTGGGTCATTGCAGTTCCTGAATGGGAACTACATATACACCCCCGCACCTGGATTTACCGGAACTGAAAATTTTGAATATACGGCAACGGATCCTCACGGTGGAGCGACCCAGGGAACTCTCAGGTTCGACGTTTCCCAGCCATAGGTCTCTCAATAAACCGAAAAGAAAACAGGAGTGTGAACACCATGTTCAACATTAACGAGAAAGAAACAAAGAGGAGAGGTTGGATGATCGCGAATGCGCTCATCATAACAATCTTTCTTGGTTCAGTTCTTTCCTCGACCAATGTCGAGGGACAGATAGCAAATGTACCGCAGCCAACTTCAGAGTCGGTAGTAGTCCTCGGTGAGATCGAGAACATCTTCGTCGATGACATGGATGACATGTTCTCTGCGGGCTGGATTGTTGCAGACGGAGTAGCGGTCAGGATTCCAAGTGGATTACTGATAGACCTCCCTGCTAACCGTCTTACCCTCAGGGATCTCATGGCAGGTGCGTCACCGGAATGTCTTGCTAATGGAGAGTCCGGGTTGGCGAGCACTGATGAGTGTCTTCGTAATAAGAGCCTCCAGGGTGGTGGTGCGCAAATCCTTGCAAACCGTTTACAAGATGGATCTGTCATCGCTGGAGACGTCTTTTTGAATAAATCGATGACGGGTAACGTCGCTGGAGGAATCGTTCCTCCAACCGTCGGCGGATACGTTTCATACATCAATTTCCAAGACGGTTACTTTGTCGTCAATGGTTCAATGAATGAGCGTCCGTTTGCAGATGGCGGACCCGATAAGCGTGGTGTGATCTGTCGTATTAACGACCCAGAGACACGTCAAACGATTCAGAGCGGCTTAGGCTGTATCACTGGAATGCCAAACTGTAGTCCAGATCCACGATTCACTATCGATCCGGATAACTACAGTTGGACGTTTGGAACTGGATACCCAGTGTGTATTCCAAGTACGGATAACACATCGGGTGAACGTGATGACGACAGTGGTGCGAACATTCTCACCGGTGCCGGTGACGAATTCTGCCTAATGTGGAATCGCAACTTTGAGGGACCACTGAATAGAACTGTGCCTGACTCGACCTTCTTTGTTCCTCTGGCAGTGGGTGATCCCATTGGTATTGAAGGAAACTTCGAAGTGATCAACGGCGTAAGATTCTTCTCCTCGTATGGAGGAATGGTTCAACTTGGTCTGAAGACCAAGAATGAAAATGATCAGCCAGATTACATGATTTATGACGAGGTTGAGGGCGACGTTCCTCCCTTTGACAATGCTAGAATCAAATCATTGGCTATCTGTTTCACAACAATAGATGACATGCATGTGAACCTTTACAAGATGCATAAAGATCCTTCCACGGGAAATGACATCGAGTACATCTGGGGAACTTCCCTCGGAAATCTCGGAGCCAGATTTAATGGAATCCCGCCTAACGCTGGTGGAATCAACAAGGTCGAATACGATCTAGATTTCCTTCTCGGAGCTCCCGCAGCTCACGGTCCATGTTTGAATCTCATTAATGGTGGTTTCAATGTCTGCCCTCAGGGTGGAACGATGGAAGAAGAAGTGGCTCTCATGAGCCCTACTTCGAGAGAAGTTGTGGGCCGTACACTGCATAGCATGTCTCTGAATCCGGGTATTTTCCCCAGAGATATTCTTGGCTTCGAAGCCCAGCATGGAATGTACATTACTCCACAAGGTCAGGGACACCCTGAGTTTGTAGAGATCAATCTCGATAAGAACGGCTGGCCATTCATCTTCGAAGGAATGCCTTGGAACTTGGATCGACGTCTTGGCCCTGGTGGTTGTGACGAAGATGCAGGGTGTGAAAACCTTGCAACTAATCCGGTTGGAAGTTTTCCTCTTACTCCATTCCCTTCAGCGGGTGACCCCGATTGGGTATCTCACTCCATCGGTAATGGTATTCCACCGTTCGCTTCGCAAAGAATGACAGCATTTCATCCCTTTGGAGAAAATGACTTTATGCAGCCATTCTCGGATATACCGGGACCTAATCCAGCACTGCCTGCAGGGCTGTCGGATGGATTAACGGCTGAACATTGTGATATTCCAAACGATATGCCATTGGCGATTCAGGATTCTCTGAGTGCAGATGAAGACCAAGTCGCAATGATTTCAGACCAGGATTTGCTACTGAATGATTCTGATCCGGATCTCGACCAACTTAGCCTATTCCATTACGAGTCAACAAGCTTGAATGGCGGTACGATTCAAAGAATAGGGGCTGGACTGGTTTATCAGGGAGCGCCTGATTTCAATGGTAGTGACGAGTTCCACTACAGTATCACTGATAATCATGGTGGAACCTCACGTGGAAAAGTCTTGGTTATCGTTGCTGCAAAGAACGATGCGCCTGAGGCTCACGCCGATTTCTTGACTCCTCCAAGTGACATTTACACATTCCAGGCCGAATTATTGTTAGACAATGACAGTGATGTCGATGGTGACACGATCACATTAGTTTCGATAAATGAATCTGTGAGCGGGTCCTCTGGAACAATGACAACTAACGCAGATGGAACGTTCACTTTCACTTCAGACCTGAATAGCACGGGTCCCAGTGTTTGGGATTACACCATTTCAGATGATCTTGGCGAAACGGCCTCTTCCACATTAACTTTCTATGTGGGTAACCAGGCACCGGTAGCGTCAGATGATAATGTTGTTACTGACGAAGACGTCGAATTGGTGATCAATGCACTTAGTGGTGATTCCGATCCAGATGCCAACGATACCCTCGAAGTGGTGTCTACTGGATCTGCTTCCTTTGGTAGCGTCGAAAATCTGGGTGGTGGATTACTGCTGTACACTCCAGACCTTGATCAGTTTGGGAGCGACGCTTTTTCCTACACGATTACTGACGGTAAGGGACTTTCTTCAACAGCTACGGTAAACGTATCTGTACTTCCTGTGAATGACGCTCCAAGATTGGGCGCTGATATTGCAGTAACACTTGAAGACCAGCCTGTTCAGATAAATGTTTTGAATAATGATTATGATCCTGAAGGCGATGCCATGACGGTATCTCTGCCGATCATCAATGCGTTCAACGGTAGTGTTGAGTTACTTCAGGGTGGCGTGATTCGATTCACTCCATTCCCCGACATGTCTGTTGGAGTTGCAGATAACTTCATGTACATGGTCACTGACTCAAATGGAGCTTCCTCTTCAGGAATGGTTTCCATCGAGGTGACACCGGTCAATGATGCTCCTATTGCGAATCCGGATACTGCAGTGACACTGGAAGACATTCCAACATTGGTCAATGTATTGGCGAATGATGGAGACGTCGATAACGATCTCCTAAAGGTGATGTCTGTGGATGTCCCAGCAGATTTCCCTGCAGTGGTAACCTGGCAGACCAACGGTTCGATCGGGATCAGTCCTCATGCGGACTACAATGGAATCACTCCGAGTACCTTCACGTATATTCTTTCAGACGGATTCCTTACCGATCAGGGTGTGGTCAGTCTGCAAGTGCTCTCGTTGAATGACGCTCCGGTTGCAAACGATGATTTTGGTCATCAAGTGACTGAGGACGGCTCGGTAACTGTGGATGTTCTTGCCAATGATACTGACGTCGATGGAGATACTCTTCAGTTAGCCTCAACTACGAATGGACTGTTGGGTCTGGCCGCTATCACGATTGATGGCAGAGTCTCTTACACACCATTCCCCAATGCGAATGGTTTCGATAGCTTTACTTACACCGTGACTGATAACGCTGGTGGACAATCTTCTGCCACTGTTGAAGTTGAAATCCTCGCAGTGAATGACGCTCCCGAAGCAGGAGTATTGCCAATCTTCCCTCTTCCCGAGGATAGTTTGAAAACGTTCACGGCACTTTCAATCCTGCAGCAGGCCTTCGATGCAGATGGCGATTCACTCGTTCTGACAAACATCGGGGAACCCGCAAATGGACAAGTCACGATTTCAGTAGATACGCAAGCAAACATCTCGTCGCTGATTTACGTTCCTAACCCGGACTTCAATGGAATCGATGAGTTTACGTATGAAGTATCTGATATTGCTTCCTCTGGAGCAGGCATCGTTCGCATGAACGTTCTTCCTGTCAACGACCTGCCTGTTGCAAATAATGACTCAGGTATTCTTGTCGAAGGTGGAACCAGCATCTCGATCGCACCTCTGCTCAATGACGTAGATGTCGATGGCGATTCATTGTCTCTGCTCGGTATTATCAGTGGTCCTTTCCACGGGTCGATGCAGATCAATACGGATAATGGCACCCTGACATACAATGCTGACAGTAACTGGGACGGTGAAGATTCCATGATTTATAGAGTCACGGATAACCATGGTGGAATGGCAACGGCGAGTATCTTGATCGATATCACGCAGGCCACTTCAGCTGCTGCTTCCATGATTCGCTCCGATGCCAACGTCGATGGACAGTTGGACGTCTCTGATCCGGTGGAAACCATTATCCACTTGTTCCAGGGTCGTGGAGTTGCATGTCTTGCAGCATTGGATGCCAATGACGACGAACAGATCGACATTGCTGACGTGGTGTTCTCGCTGAGTGGATTGTTCGCTAACGGACAACTTCCAGCTGCTCCATATCCGTTCTGTGGTCAGGATCCCACTGATAACTTGCTCCCATGTGACGGTTTTGGTCTTTGCGACTGATCCTTAGCAAGTGAGTACGACAAAGGGGATTGCTCCCTTGAAAATGGCCCGCGAATAACATTCGCGGGCCATTTTTTTACGAATAGATCTCTGTAGGGGATACTAAATTGATGAATTTCGGACTTTGACGGGTTATTGCTGCAATATCTTGCAGATCTAACTTGTTATTAGTTGTTTGAGATTCTTCACATTTTTTACGAGATTTCGTAGGATGTTATACTTCAACAGCAGATGGATCCCTGCTTCTGAGGGAGTCCGAAGATTTGCACGTCACTTTAGAGGAAGAGGCAGAGTCGATGATTTTAAAATTGTTCTATGGTTCTTCAAGCCTAGGGCGAGCCGCCCTCATGGTTGCGCTGGGAATATTGCCACTTGCAGCATTGGGTTTGAATCACGATCCGTTATCAGGACAAGTACCGGGTTCCCCGCGTATCGAGTGTGATAATCCACTTGTTGAATGGGGAGAGCTTATCAAGGAAACCCCATTCACCCATGAATTCGAAATTAAGAATACGGGTGACGAGGTCTTGATCATTCAAAAAGTTAACGGCACCTGAGGTTGCACGGTCGCCGATCACGACGACCAAATCCCCCCCGGTGGGGTGGGAAAAGTTTCAGTAACTCTCGATACAAAAAAGGTTCGGGGTAAAGGTGTCGCCAAGAACTTGAAGGTATTCTCCAATGATCCGGTGAACCCTGAATATACTTTGACTTTGAAAGGGACGATTCTCGAAATCCTCGAAACCCGTCCTCTTCAACTGAAGTTGCTAGGGCTTGCTGGTACCGCCCTCAATGGAAGTTTTACTTTCAACGCGGGATCACCGCTGGATGTAGAGATCACAGAGATACGATCCGCAGGAAAGCGTGTGACGGCGTCAGAGCCTGTCGTGCAAGAGGCCGGGCGGTCCTTTGAGATCACCCTAGACGCTGCACCCAATAACAAGCCTGCGATTCTGAGAGAAAAGCTATATCTGGACGTGAAAACAAGTGACGGAGTTGATCGTACTCTTGAATTTAATGTTCAGATTGACCACCGGGACCGCATCGTTCTTCAACCCAAGAACAACATCAAGTTCATGGACAAGGAGACGAAGGGACTGCTCAAGGATGGTTCTCCAATTGAGAAGAGTATTCTCGTAACAGGAGGAGACCCTTCAATTCAATTTGAGGTGACTGGTGTTGCTTTGGACGATCGTATTAAGGATGCATTCAGTACCAGAGTTCAGGAAGTTGTTCCTGGCAAGAGCTATCGTGTTTGGATCAAGTTGTCAGAATACCAGTCGACGCCAACGGTTCTTGGCAAGATGACGATTCAAACAAGCGACGAGATGAAAAAAGAGATCTCTATCTGGGTGATGGGCCAGTTCCCGCAGAAACGCCAAACTGCACCCTGATGGTGTTTTAATTTTTCGTTGTTCAATAAATGAGCCTGCCACCCTTCATCGGTTGGCAGGCTCATTTGTTTCTCTATCGCTCAGCTGGTTGCGGAACTAAAGTGAACTAGCCTTGTTATCGTTTATACTGCATCAGCGAATGTCAGGAGAGTTACGTCAGTTAGAGGGTGCGGAGAGCTGCGAATACAGCCATAATAGACCTAGCCCGGTTATTTGAGATTATCGTCACTCGTGGACCTTTCGATATTTGGATCTACTGCGATCAACTCTCTCTGCGGAGGGGGTAAGTATCTCCGGCTATGTTATGTTTGGAGAACTCGATGAAGTTCACTAGTGCTCTGGTGGGAAGATCTTATCTATGGCTGCTTTTCGTCGCATGCCTCCTAGGCGATGGACGTGAATCCTACGCCCAATTTCAAATTAGCAGTCCTGTTCCCACTTCTGTTGGTATCACAATTGCGGCCGCGGTTATATCGGACGTCACAGGTGATGGCATTGTAGATCTGTGTTCTATCGATGCCGGTGGCCAAATTGTAATTGCTACAGGGTTTGGCGATGGGGTTCATGGAGAAATCCAATCCTTCGACTATGGAGCTGGCATCGATGGTCTTGTCAGAGCGATCGCTGCTGGTGATTTGGATGCAGACGGAGACGAAGATCTTGTCTTTACGTGGTCTCATCCTCTTGGCGTGGGAGGATTTCTCTCGATAGTGCCCTTTGAGTTAGGAATCCCGGGTAGTCGAATTGATTTCGCTCTTGATCAACAAGTCAACCGCACCCCATTTGATATTGAGGTGGGGGATTTGAATCAGGATGGTCGCCTTGATTTAATCGCTGGTACAAACATTCTTGACCAGGCGTTTCAGCCGGCCTATGTATCTGTGCTTATGGGTGATGCTGCTGCAATACCGGGAGTGATGTCATTTGAAACTCCGGTGCACTATTTCAGGTCTTCGATGGTTAGGGATGTCCATTTGGAGGACCTTGATGCAGATGGTGATCATGACGTCATCATGACTTGTAGAGGCGGGAATAGCCTTTCAGTTTTCGAGAATGTCGGCGCAGGAATACTCACATTCGCTTCAGAAACATTATTCCCTCTATCGCCTGAACCCTATGCGGTGAAAACAACCGATCTTGATGGAGACGGTGTCATGGATATTCTCTTGGGGACATGGCAGACGAAATCCCTGATCCCATTGTTGGGCTTGGGAAACCTTCAATATTCTCGTCAAAACGAGATTGAATTGGGGCAATTGGGTTGGGGGGTGATGCACCGATTCGAACTTGAAGATATGAATGGAGATGGCCACCTTGATGCCGGTGCTCCTTTCTCAAGTGGAGGGATTTCTATCCACTATGGAGATGGAGAAGGGGATTTTGAACCCGGGCCTTTCTTTGTCACTTATCAAAGTGCCAAGTCTCTGTGGTTTCATGATCTGGATAATAGTGGAACTCGGGAGATGGTTTTAGAGCATACTGATCTGAAGCTCTTTACGACATTCTTTGGAGCTTTTGAATTGCGAGGGCATGTCTATTTTGATTCCCAAAGAATTCCGGCAGGTCTGGAGTCTGATCTGGTTCTTAAAGGGATCGCAAACCTTGGAATCAGAGGGATTGATACTGCCATCGATATTGATAGAGCCCTCTTGATCCCATTGGATTTAGTACCCTCTCAAGCTGTCATGTTGGCCACTGGAGGGCTTGGCCCGGATTTTTGGTCCGTAGACCTCGGGGTAAATCCTCAGGACCCTGTGACTCTCAGTTCGATTCTTCAGGGAAATGGTCAGGGTGGATTGGGTGCTGGGCTGATCAATGAGGTTGCGATTCTTGGAGTGCAGACTGCTTCTCTTTCGAATCCAATACAGACGACGATAGCTCCTGCTCCTTTGAGTATCGGTGGCCCAACGCTCTCCTTGACTGGTGGCATATCTACCTCTGTGAATGCAGGTACTGGCTGGTTGGATATTGAAGTACCCAAAAGGTTTGTTCGAGGAGACGTGAATCAGAATGGTGACGTTAATGTGGGAGATGCCGTCATTCTATTGAGAAGACTCTTTGGATTGGATTCTCCGGGACAGTGTCTTGCAGCCGAGGATGCTGACGGAGATGGAGCGACTGATATTGGTGACGCGGTTCGAATTCTGACCTACTTGTTCTCTAGTGGAATCCCTCCCGTTGAGCCATTCCCAGGGTGTGGTGTGGCAGCTGACCCATTACTCATTGAATGTGAATTTCATTCCTACTGCCCATAAAAAAACCACCTTCAACTTTTGGAGTTAAAGGTGGTTTATTTTTTGAAATGTACAGGGATGGGCCTAGGCGCGAAGTTCGCTTCCAGCTAGGCGCACTACTCGACGAGCGAGTTCTTCCGGGTCAAAAGGTTTGGCGAGAATGTCGTCGGCACCCAAGAGGCGGGCTCTGTCCAACTCGGCTTGCTCCATGGCACTGATCACCAAAATCTTGGTCTTGCTCAGTTCTGGGGCGAGTCTGACATATTCAATGACGTCGAATCCACCTAGACCAGGAACTCGAAGATCGAGTGTCATCACGCATGGGAGGTGCTCTCTCAAGAGTGATCCCGCAGTGAAGCCATCCTGAGCCATGAATACATCAAAGTTATGTTTTCTCAGGGTGATTTCGATGGCTTTGGAGACGGTGGGTTCTTTCTCGACGACGAGTACTCGACGCGCGAGGTGCAGGAAATCTCTCGGAATGGGAATGTTGTTTTCCCTTAGAAACGAGATGAAGTTGCTGATTTCGACGCGGTTATCTCCACGACCGGGCAGCTGATATGCACGTAGCTGACCACGCTGAATCCAGCGAATAACTGTACGAAAGTTTACGCCGCAATAACTGGCGATTTCTCCCGTAGTAAGGGTTCTCTTATCGTTCATCCCACACTCCTCGCACATTACTCTACCTCGGTTAACAAATTTCAACTCGCAATGCAATTTGTAGTGAAGTCGGAAATCCCAATTGTCGTAACTGATTGATTGGGTGCAGGTTCCGGCTTCTCTTGTAAATCAACTATACACATATTGTATGTTTGTTAGTCATTTGGTCAATAGTTAGGAATGTCTATATCCGGTCCTGCAGTCCCGATTGGCCAAAAAATACCGGAGTGAACTCAAGTTCTTTATGTGTGTCTTAATCAAGGACAGTTTTGTCCTGTTTGGCAGGGAAGGAAATCTTGTGTCGGCGTATCAATTCCACAAGTCGCTCCCGGTGCTGCCGGTGCTAAGCCACCTGAATAAAGAAAGAGAAGCATGAATACAGGGTCACTGATGTCGATGTTTCCATCATCGTTCGTATCCACAGCATCTAAACAGGTGTGATTTACAGATTGGAACAGGATGGAAAGCTGAGAGGAGACATCCGCTAGGTTTCTAATCCCGTCCAAATTGACATCTCCACGAATAAACAGTGGGCCTGGACTCGGACAAAAGATCTGACAGCTGACGGGCAGAAGAAGAGCTCCACAGGTACTGACGGGTGTCAATATCGCTGTCGTATTCAATCCTAGAGGCGCAGGGAGTGTGACCGAGGTTACATTTCCCGGGAGGGTCAGTGAGGTCGCACCCAGTTGAAGATTAATAGAACTGTAACTGG
>JAACCY010000140.1 GCA_009937185.1 Planctomycetia bacterium | reverse complement strand
GGGTCTACACCAAAGAATGGGGATCTGCTATTATTAGGGTTTCTTAGTTTTCGGATCTAACCGCATTGAGCGATGACTCTGAGACGGTAGTTTTCAAAGTTTCTAAAGCCATAGGCCCTTCGTTGGATGAGTTTCATTTTCCGGTGAAAGCCCTCTGTGATTCCATTGGAACGAGTGAATCGCCACATACGGGTGATTTCCTCTGACCACGATTCCAATGTGTTGCCTAGAGTGGTCATGGCTTCTATGGAACAGGCTTTGAGTTCTTCGATCATTCCAAGCCATTCAGGAATTCGTTGCCTGACCGAGTCTTTGCACAGAGTTTTGAGTTTAACCAGTCCTCGTAGCTCCAATTGCTTCTTGTAGAGCTCCCTGATAGCAGGCTGCTTTTTTAAGAACGTCTCGAGACGGACTTCGTCCTTCTCAGTTAGATTCTCCGGGTTCTTTCGCAGGCACCGGAGAAGGCCGCGACGGTTCTTTATTTCGGGCACTAAAGCTCTGCAAAAACTCAGGAAATGATACTGGATAATACGGACCACGTGAAAACGATCGGCGACGATCTTGGCGTTTGGAAACCACTTTTTTATGAGTTGTCGGGAGGAGGAGCAGAGATCGATACAAACAACCTTCACCTTGTCTCGGCCCTTCAAAGAGCTCAAGAACGCCAGTAAATCGGCCTGACTCTTCCCTTCGACCACATCAAATATCCTACGGTTCTTAAGATTGCAAAAGGTCGTCACAAAGCGTTGACCGCGATGCAGCGTATGTTCGTCAATGCCGATCACTGCTGGGCAAGGTTGGTTCTTTCTTTCCTGAGCTTTTAGATAAGTGAATTGGGCATAAATCCTACCGATACTGGCGTGGCCAAGTCCCTCTCGTTTAGCCAGACGAGAGGCGCAAATCCCATCGTGATGATCCTGGTAAACCTTCCGTCGAAAAGGCTCAGTCGAGTGATGTCCGGGACGAACACCTGGTAGAGCGGGGACAAAGGTCCGTCGGCAATCCTTACATTGCCACCGACGCAGTTGGATCTCTAGATGGGACCGACAGCCAAAGCTGTCCAAATGCCGCACCTTTCGTGAGTAAGGGCCCTTACTCACGATCTTCTCAGATCCACATCGAGGGCATCCTTTAGGCTTGGTTTCAAACCTCGCCTTCACCTCAATATCTGCCTGCTTCTCGACTTGCTGGACTTCGTAGCCCGCAATGCCTATCTCTCTTGATCTCATCTATTGGGATATCGGCTTCTCAGCCGCAATCCCCAATCTTTGATCAAGAACCGGGCTTATGAGACTTTTCTTGGATTCGCTAACCTTAAGAAGCACCATACTGATTATATATTTCACCTAAGCTGGCAATAGTGGATTCACCTAAAATCAAAAACGTGTATTCTTAGCTGCGATTGAATTTATCACCAAGACAGGGTGCTTGGGTTGGCACTTCGATCGAGGTTCGCATAAGATCTCAACACTTCCATGAGAAGGTTAGTCAACCTGTTTTCAAAAATTCATTTTTGGTCGATTTCGAATGGGTTGATTGTTGCGCCAGCCTAATCCTAGCCGGCTTTTCATTGAGTTGATGAACAACCGAATCCTGCTTCCATACGCACTCTTTCTGAAACTATTCTTTGGTTTCGGTGCACGATTGAATCCGGTTTCTCTTTGTGAGGGAAATATGATCAGGACGCTGCCATCTTGATGTCGCACTCCAGGTGCCAGTGTGAAATCGCAGTCGCCCTAAAATATCGATCTGAGTTGTTCATAAATTCGGAATTTGAATCAACGATTAGATCGCCGTAGTTAGCGAGTTCCTCAGTGGCTGATATTCACTTTGGTTTTGCCATAGGCTCAGCATTATTACCGAAAGTTTTCGAGCAACGGCGATGATCGCCCTTTTCTTAGCAGCTTTGCCGCCTCTAGCTGCCAGTTTCAGACCATGCCTGCGCAGGTCACAGTCCGGGCCACAATGCCCCAAGATGTATTGGGCCGATTGCACTAGTAAAGTGCGTAAGTAGCTATTGCCAGCTTTACTGATCGGTAGTTGCTTGTCAGTTTGGCCAGACTGATCGCGCCTTGGCACGAGTCCCAGATAGGCTCCCACGTCTCGACGCTTTTTGGCAGCGAAACGATTAGGATCTTCAATGTGCAGCACGAAGCAAAGTGAAGTAATTGGTCCCACTCCATGTATCTGTTGAATCCATGTGGCTTGTGGATACTTGGTTTCGGCGATTTCTGAGATCGACTTATCAAACTGCTTAATCTGAGTGGTAAGCTCATTCAGGATGTGCAGCAACGGCTTGAGACTTCCCAGTACTTCAGGCTGATCTTCAAGGCGTAATAAAGCACGTTTACTGAATACACTTGATGACCATAAGGGCAGAATGACTCCCATCGCTTTAAGTGAGAATCGGATCGAGCAGATCAAAGAACGTCGCTGACGCACTAGTGTGTCACGCATCTTGATGGCTAGCATATCCTGCTGGGAACAAAGGGAGCTGTGAGTTATCGGAGAGAGAAGTTCAGGATCGAAGCCGGCAATCTTAGCCAACATTTGCGCATCGAGTTCATCGGACTTCCGCGGGTTGGTGTAGATAGCGCGCAGTTTTCGAGCATTTGCGACGAACACTTGGAGTCCGTGCTCAGCGAACAATCGACTAATCCAAGGACTGTGGGTGCCTACTTCCATCGCGACGACGGAATTGGGATATTGATCAGCAAGATTCTTAAGCTCTTCGATTCGGTTGCGAATAGAAAATTCCTTGAGTATATTCCCCTTTCTATCAGTCACGCAAATGGCATGTTGCTTGTCTCCTAGATCGATTCCGATAATAGTCTTTGTCGTGGTGGTATTCATAGAATGTGAGTTTAACACAAGCACAACCGAGGCTTGATTACCTTCTCATTCTATCTTGATGGTGGAAGCACCGTGTTTTCGGTAGATAGGTGGTTCGAATTAGAATTTTTCCGAGTTAACAAACAGACTATTCTTGGGCAGGCGCAAACAAAATGACAGCAGCCATACGTAGTAAACAGATTCCATTCTTGGCGATGATAGTCGTCGTCGCTGATAGTTTATGCGCTGGCGATTTGGGG
>JAACCY010000020.1 GCA_009937185.1 Planctomycetia bacterium | reverse complement strand
GGGGTTTTCTTTGGGGTTTTCTTTTTCGTGTTGAATCGAGGAGTCAGGACTTTCGAACCTGCGAGCGAATGAGGTACTTCATGACCAGATCCTGATCTTCCTTGGCAATCTCGATAAAGCGGAGTCCCATGCTGCAGCGATCCTTATTTTCAGGGATTTCTTCGATCCATGCGACCTGACACAAACCTTTGATGGCGGTGTCGAGGGAAGGGATCAGCAGATTGACGCCGATGTGGATCTTTCCCATCAACAGGGCAGGGATCCAGTTGAAGCTGGGAATCTTGCCGTGAAGCAGCAAGCCGTCGCCACCCATGCGAGCGGTGACTCCCTCGAAGATATTCTCTTCGGGAATCTCCACCTCATTGGATAGAAATTTGTAACGCACAGGGAATTCCGCATGAAGACGGACAAATTCTTTTCGCTGGGTAAAACTCTCGGTCATGGTGTTCAAGTGAGGTCCTCCTGTTAAATCACGGATCCGGGCGGGCTCCGTTAGAGAGATCGCTGGCGATACCACTCCATCAAGAGAATAGGATGCTGAAAAGAATTCGGCGAATTGCTGGGCCGCGCTGGGGCGATTTCAGGTTAATCCTGTGTCGATTCGGAGTCGGTTTCTAGGGGAGGGGCTTCAGTCTCCGGCTCTTCCTTCTTCTCGGGCTCTGCCTTGCCCCACCACGCTGAGCGGCGCAGAGAGACCTCTTCCGGAGCCTCAGGGTCGATCTGGAGGTTCCATAGGTCTTTTGGTTTCGTCGAGAACTCGACGCTGAGCGTGATGAGGCGCCCTCGGCGAGCAATCGTCAAGGTTGCGCTGGATCCCGGCAAATACTGCCGACAGATGTTGGACCAACTGTTGGCGGAAGCACGGTAGGCATCGAGAGCGATGATTTCATCGCCGACATTGAGTCCGACTTCATAGGCTGGAGTTCCCCGAGGAACAGCACGCACGATCCAGCGACCGGATGAATCTCGGGCGTCGATGCCGAGCCAGCCTGCGTCGGGCTTTTTATCCTCGTCATCGTCTTCCTTTTGCGATTTGAATTTTAAGCCAAATGTTCTGAGAACGACGCTGTAGTCGAGGTCGATTGTTCCATCGAGGTAATTGCTGAAGAATTCGCTGAGGGGTTGCCCAGCGACCTCTTCGAAAACTTCACGCAACTGTTTCGGTGTGTATCCAGCGGTTCCTGAATAGCGCTCGTATGCGAGGCGCATGGCATCGTCGAGGCTGCGTTGATGGTCACTCGCTTCGCGGATGGTGCCATCGAGAAGCCAGGCGACCAGTGCTCCTTTGGTGTAATAGGAGATCTGACTATTGACTGAGTTTTCATCACTCTGGTAATAGCGAATCCAAGCATCGGTACTGGCTTCCGAAAGAGGCCTCACCTGACGGCCAGGAGTCGTACGGATGTCTTCGATCTGATCGGAGAGACGCTTGAGGTACTGATCGCTGTTCATGAGACCGGCACGCGCGACGATCAGGTCGTCGTAGTAACTAGTGAAGCCTTCGACCATCCACAAATCTGGAGTCAGTACTTCTCGTTCGTAATCGAAAGGGCCGAGCGCAACGGGGCGCAGTCGTTTTCCATTCCAAGCATGGAATAATTCGTGGCTCACTAGGCCGTACCAGCCGCGGCGACGATCCTCATCATTCCAACTCCAGCGGCTGGTGAGCATCAGAGTGCAATCCTTGTGCTCAAGTCCGCCTCCTGCTTCGGCGATGACATTCATGAATTGGTAACGGGAATAAGGGATCTGTCCCCAAAAGGAGACCATCTCTTTTGTTAAGGATTCGATGGCTTCACGACTGCCTTCTAAATCCCATGTTGAGGAATCACCGAGATGGATCAGATCGTGGGGGATCTCCTCGACGACAAAGGGGAGCACTTTCGGCTGGCCGATGAGGATAGGGGAGTCGCAGAGAGTGTCGACATCCGCAGCGCGCCAGCTGTTGCCGATGCGAGGGAGTGTGCAGATTTTCTGGAAACCAGATTCCTGCTGGAGGTCGGCGAAGGCGAAATCGAAGGGGCCTGTTGTTCCTCTGGGAATCAGGAAAGTGGGGGCACCATTGAGAAATCCTCCATCTTTTTCGACAAAGTTGGTGCGGACCGTCAACAGCCTGCAGTAGAGGGTGTAGCTGACACGAACGTTCCCTGTTCCGGCAGAGATGTTCCAAGTGTTTTTACGAATTTTTGTGATAGGGATTTCTGTCCCAGTCTCATCTGTCGCCGAGATGGTTTCGATGTGACGGGCGTAATCACGAACCTTATAAGAGCCCGGCGTCCACACCGGCATCCAGATTTCGAGATCTTCAGTCGCTTTGCGTGGGCAGGTCAGCTCGACGTGGATGCGATGTCGGGAGATATCTTTCAGATCGATGAGGTAGTTCGCCGCTGGAGGTCCGAGGATGTCGCTGGCAGGCTTTGTCGGAGCCGCTACCAGAAAGGTTGCCAGAATCAGTCCTATGACCCCCATCGATTAATATGCCTTCGAAATGATGACCCGGCGTGCACTGGGTTGGCCGGTGACCATGCATTTCCCGGTTTCTTCGGGAGCATCGAAGGGGATATTTCGGATGGTAGCTTTTGTTTCTTGCTGAATTTTTTCCTCTGTTGCTGAGGTGCCATCCCAATGACACATGAAGAATCCACCATCATTGACACGCTCTTTGAATTCGTCGTAGGTGTCGACTTTGAAAGTCCGTTCTTCTCGCTTCTTCAGCGCCTTTTCAAAAAGACCCTTCTGAGCTTCATCGAGAACGTTCATCACCTCCGAGGCGACTGCTTCTAATGGGAGTGTCTTCTTTTCGCCACTGTGACGGAAGGCGAGGACCACTTCACCCTTTTCAAGATCACGGGGACCGACTTCGATGCGAACGGGGACTCCTTTGAGTTCCCATTCGTTGAATTTGTATCCCGGGCGATATTGATCTCGATTGTCGAGGTGGGTCCTAGAGCCCGCGTCCTTCAAGGCTTTTTCTAATTTGGAACAAGCTTCGAGAACAGGAACCATCTGATCGTCATCTCGATAGATAGGGACGATCACCGTCTGAATCGGAGCGAGTTTGGGTGGAAGAACCAATCCTTGGTCATCGCCGTGAGCCATGACCAGTGCGCCAACGAGACGGGTAGAGACTCCCCATGAGGTGGCCCATACATATTCTTCTTTGCCTTCAGCACTTTGGTATTTCACATCAAACGCCTTGGCGAAGTTCTGACCTAAGTCGTGACTCGTTCCTGCCTGCAACGCTTTACCATCGCCCATCATTGCTTCGATGGAATAGGTCTTCACTGCACCCGCAAATTTTTCACGCTCTGATTTTTCACCCTGGATGACAGGCATCGCCATGTAATCTTCTGCGAATCGGGCGTACACCTCGAGCATGCGAAGAGTTTCTTCGTGAGATTCTTCTTGTGTGGCATGGGCGGTATGACCTTCTTGCCAGAGGAACTCCGTAGTGCGAAGGAACAGTCGGGGACGCATTTCCCAGCGCATGACATTGGCCCACTGATTAATCAGCAGTGGAAGGTCACGATAGGACTGGATCCAATTTCTGTAGGTATCCCAAATGATGGTCTCTGAAGTGGGGCGGATCACGTAGGGTTCTTCCAATTTCTTACCCCCGGCGTGAGTCACCACTGCGAGTTCGGGAGAGAATCCTTCGACGTGTTCTGCTTCCTTCTTGAGAAAGCTTTCTGGAATCAATACTGGGAAGTAGGCATTGACGTGCCCCGTGTCTTTGAACATGCCATCGAGGACTGACTGCATCTGTTCCCAGATACCGTATCCATAAGGTTTGATGATCATGGATCCACGGACAGGAGCATTCTCGGCCAGCTCTGCTCGCTGAACGACTTCTTGGTACCACCGAGGGTAATCATCGGATTGTGAGGTCAATTTCGCAGCCATGGGATCCTCCCGTTCATCGGTTGAGACAGCGAGATTAGCCCATGCAGGCAGAAACGGCAACGTGAGCCGCTTCCACAAGGCAAAGAGTTAGTCCAGAATCGAGGAACAAGACCCCCAAGGAGGCCCCATGGCAACGATTCGTGAAATTGACGTTCAGCAGCTGACAGACGAGGTGATTGACGGTGTCGTCGATCTGCAACGAGATATCCACATGCATCCGGAGATCGGCTTCGATACGGTTCGAACTGCGGCTCTTGTGGCGGAACAACTGCGAGCCGCAGGTATCGAGACACAGGAAGGGATCGGGAAAACCGGAGTTGTCGGCGACATCGACGTTCCTGGTGCTACCCGTCGGATTGCCTTCAGGGCCGACATGGACGCTTTGCCGATGGATGAAGAGGCTGATCTTCCTCACAAGAGTACGATCCCCGGTGCGGCTCATATGTGTGGTCATGATGCTCATACTTCGATGCTGGTGGGAGCGGCACGTGCTCTTGCAGGCATCCGGGATCGATTGCCCTGTTCGGTTCGCTTTATCTTTCAACCTAATGAAGAAGCGCTCCCCGGAGGAGCGCCAGCAATGATCGCAGATGGATGCCTAGATGGAGTCGATCGTATCTTTGGCATGCATGTGTGGCCTGCATTTGATACAGGCAAGGTCGGTATTGTGGAGGGGCCAACGATGGCTCAGCCCGACACTTTTAATATCGAAGTTCAGGGAGTCGGCGGTCATGCCGCAGGTCCTGATATGACGAGGGATCCCATCGTTGCTGCGAGTCAGATCATCAATGTTGCTCAGCAGATTGTCTCGAGAAATATCGACCCGATGAAATCCTGTGTGGTCAGCTTCACTCAATTCCATGGTGGCAGTGCCGACAATGTGATTCCTGAAAAGGTAAAATTGAATGGCACCATTCGTTCTTTTGAAAAAGAAGTCGGCGATGTCGCTAGGAAAAGACTCAAGGACATCGCCACCTCTGTAGCAGAGTCCCATGAGTGTTCAGCGAAGGTTGAGATTATCGAAGGTTATCCCGTGACATTCAATCATCCGGATGCTTGCAGAGAAGCAGAGAGATCTCTCGCTCGCGAGGTTCCTTTAACAGATGAGGGTTATCCGGTCCTCGGAGGCGAATATTTCGCCTACTACGGAGAAAAAGTCTCAGCAGCGTTCCTCTTTCTCGGAAATCGGGACGAGGATCAGGGTATCGTTTACTTCTGTCACCATCCCAAATTCCAGGTCGACGATGAGGCGATGTCGGTGGGAGTGAGATCTTGGATTGCCTTGGCATTGGGAGCTGATCAGGCATGAATTCCCTGACCTGAAAAGGTTCTGGAGGAAACCCTCAATTTGTGTCGCTCAGCGGCCGATCACATCCATTGGCCCGCCATGATCCACCTTGGATCTTCGAGGGCCGGAAAGGTGTGAGTTTTGGCCCCCGTAGAAGCACTGATTCAAAACCTGAGATTTCAGGCGATGATCCGAGGATTCCGTTATGTGACTCATGCTTGGGTCTCAGCGGGGCATTATGGGCCAATTCCCCCTGAACAGCTCAAAATCGTTCTCGAACAGCGATTACAGGGTGAACTGTTCGAAAATTGCTCATTGACCGTCGAGGGATTCGACGGCGAGGAGATTAAACTGGATCGTATAGAAGGAATTCTGGTCCTTCCAAACCACTCTTCCTGAAGGACTGGACACTCCCCCTCCTCAGAGTCAGCATCATTGGATCAAGACCACAATGTGTCTGGGAGTCCAACATGCATCGCAACCTTCGTACATTTATTGACGACCTTCGCAAATCGGGAGATCTCATCGAGGTCGACGCTCCTGTCGATCCTCGCCTCGAAGCCGCTGAGATTCACCGTCGTGTGATCGCCGCTGGCGGGCCCGCTATTCTGTTCCGGAATCCGGTGGGATCGCGTTTTCCATTAGTGATGAATTTATTTGGTACCCAAAAACGGGTCGATATGGGATTTGGTCGGCATGGACAAAATTTTCTGCGCCGATTAGTTCACATCATCGAGACCATCGTGCCACCGACACCCAGTAAACTTTGGGGTGCCAGAGATATAGCGGGTGCCGCTTTCAAAGTGGGAATGAGAAGAAGAAATAATGGACCGGTGATGGAGGTCCGCAATAGAAATGCGGATCTTGGAGATTTGCCCATCATCACCAGTTGGCCTGAAGACGGTGGACCATTTATCACATGGCCACTCGTATACACGCAACACCCTGAAGACGGGCGACACAATTTGGGCATGTATCGTATGCAAGCCCACGACTCCGATCACTTGGGACTTCACTTTCAGATTCACAAGGGAAGTGGCTATCATCTGATGGAGTCAGAGCGATTAGAAAAACCATTTCCCGTGACGTGTTTCTTGGGAGGTCCGCCTGCTCTGATCGCCAGTGCTATTGCGCCGCTTCCGGAGAATGTTCCTGAGTTGTTACTGGCTTCGCTACTTCAGGATGCTCCATTAAAGTTGTCAGAATCTAGTGATCTGGATCATCCCTTTATCTCGGAGTGTGAGTTCGCGATTCACGGACACGCTTTGCCTGGTGAGCGTTGGCCTGAGGGTCCCTTCGGTGATCACTATGGATACTATTCTTTACAACATGATTACCCCGTCATGAAGATTAAAGAGATCGCCCATAGGCGCGATGCCATCTACCCTGCCACAGTGGTTGGAAAGCCGAGGCAGGAAGACTTTTACCTCGGCGACTTTTTACAGGAGTTGCTCTCTCCCTTGTTTCCTCTTGTTATGCCCACAATAAAAGATCTCTGGTCTTATGGGGAAACGGGATATCACTCTTTGGCGGGTGCTGTGGTAAAGGATCGGTACCCAAGAGAAGCGATGGTCTCTGCTTTCCGAATTTTAGGAGAAGGACAACTCTCGCTGACAAAATTTTTGCTGATGACGGATGGTGCTGTCGACCTCAAAGATTTTACGGGCACATTGGAATATGTACTGGCGAGAACAAACTTCGCCACCGATCTCCATGTGATCGGATGTACCAGTATGGACACTCTTGATTATGCCGGGCCCTCCGTGAATGAAGGATCGAAGGGATTCCTTATGGGAATAGGCGATCCTATCCGTGATCTTCCGGGGCAATTCCAGGGCCAACTGCCCCAGGGCTTTCATCGTGCGGAAGTTTTCTGTAGAGGTTGTTTGGTGGTCGAAGCACCGGAATACAGTCAGGAACCCGGTGCTGCAAAAAGGCTATTAGAGTCCTCGGCGTTCAATGATTGGCCATTAGTCGTCCTTGTCGATGATGCCCGCACTGCGACTGCGACAGAAGCTCGATTCCTTTGGTCAACCTTTACACGCTTTGAGCCTGCTGCAGATATTCATGCCAAGTCGAGTGAAGTTCGCAGGAATCACATCGCTTATTCGGGACCCGTTGCTATCGATTCAAGAATGAAGCCCGGGTATCCGGATGAACTTTTCTGTGATGACGAAACAGCTCGACGTGTCACTCAAAGATGGAATGAGTATTTCCCGAATGGGAAAGTCGAGATGGGTGACAGTGACGTGGGGCATCTCGATAACTACTCTTTGACGTAGGGATACCAGTGATGATGAGGTGTGTTATGCTTTCGCCTATGATCACTCACTTCTCGAACTTCCAGGCAATCGCGATTGTCGTCCTGTTCGTCGTTTCTAACTCAGTATTCGGACAGGATTCTAAGATCCCTCCGAGCTCTGAGGCACCTCATGAATCGGACTCGGTGATCTCGAACAATGAGGTCATTAAGACGGATGACGTTCCCAATAAGGTGTCCAGGATCCATAGAAGAATTGGAGATCAAGTACTCCAAATGAGCAGGGATCTGGATGAGTTTTTTAGCGATGAAGATCTGGATGACGATAGTGAGAAGACCCGATTTAGAGTGCGCTCCGAATTTCGGATTTTAGAAAAATCCGAATCTGAATTCCAAGTTAAAATCAGAGGGCATGCTGTTCTTCCTCGAACAGAAAAGCGCCTAGGGTTGTATTTGGAATCGATGCGTGAGGATTTTCTGACTAATTTCGACGAAGTATTGGGCTCAGAGGGAACGGACTCTGAGTTGAATAATTTGTTGGAAGACGAAAATGTCTCGGGGATTCGATTATCGTTATTTCGGGATTTACCGGGAAGTTGGAATCTGGATGGAGGCCTCAAGCTTTCTTCTAATCCAAAGACGCGAGTGAGATTACGCTGGAAGTATGGGACTCCGGTTTTCGAGCAGTGGAATTTCCTCTCGATTCAAAGCCTAGAGTACCGTGAGGAATTGGGAACAGGTCAGAGAACCCAGTTTCGACTTGAGCGAATATTCATTGACCACCTATTGAGATTTTCACTGGAAGGTGTGCGATTCGAAAAAGAACCACTCCAGTCGGTATTTTCGACAGAAGTCTTCTTCCCACTGAATGATGAAGCGAACCTCCGACTTTCAACGAGTTTGGCGGGTTTTTTGGGAACTGAGCCTGCAATAAAGGGCGTCACGCTAGAGGCCGCACTGCGCAAGAAAATTTACTTTGATTGGCTCTATGGAGAAATCGCTCCCAGGCTGTTTTGGCCAGGGAGACCATCGGAAGAAAGAGATGTTTCTACCCTGTTGGCATTAGAGATCGTTTTTCAGTAAACCGGGTTGAAATCAGAGTAGATATACTCACACGAGAGGGCACAGGAAGAAGGGGTCGGTAGAGATGCTCAGAGGAGAATTCGAGCGAAGTCGTTTAATAAAAGGATTATTGGCGATGCTTGTCGTCGGTGTCAGTTGCGGAATGCTCGTCGCTTTTGGGAATCCAGGCAACATGGGAATCTGTGGAGCTTGTTTCTTGCGCGATAGCGCAGGAGCCTTGAACCTCTTTGGCGAGCCCGCCAAGTTGAAATACTTTCGGCCAGAAATTCTGGGTGTTGTCTTTGGAGCGATGATCTGGTTGCTGTCTCGAGGCAAGTGGCAAGCAAGATCGGGTTCTCATGCTTCGACCCGCTTTTTCTTTGGTGTCTGGATGGGCATTTCCAGTCTTGTTTTTCTCGGTTGCCCATTTCGGATGATTCAGCGGTTGGCTGGAGGAGATCTCTCAGCCTGGGTCGGACTTCCTGGGTTTGTTGTCGGAGTCGCCTTTGGATTATTTCTAGAGAAAAGGGGATATAACGTCGGCAAAACATCGGAGGCTCCAGCAGCAGTAGGACTATTAGGTCCTCTCTTATTATTGGGGGGTGGTGTTCTCTGGGGAATTGGGCTGCTTTCTGGTCCGGGGCCTGGAGGGGATGGAAGTCCAGATCATGCACCCTGGCTGATCTCATTGGGACTCGGCTTGGTGGGAGGAGCGATGCTCTCAGCCACACGATTCTGTGCGGTGACCGCTGCTCGACAGATATTCCAAAAAGACCGCCGCATGTTGCTGGCGACACTCGTGATGATGATCGGTTATGCCGTCGTCGTCTTTGGTGCCGGTAAAGGGCAAATCTCCTTTGCTGGGCAATTCGCCGCCCATGGAGACTATCTGTGGTCCGCTCTTGCCTTGGCTCTTGTCGGGCTTTGTGGATGTCTTGCAGGGGGATGCCCGGTGCGGCAACTGGTGATGACCGGTGAGGGAAATGGAGATGCGGCGATGGCAGTGATGGGAATCCTTTTCGGTGGGGCCCTCAGTCATGGTTTAGGTTTGGCGTCAAGTGGAGCCGGGACGACTGAAGCAGGTCGAGTCGCCATTGTCGTCGGGCTTGTGATCGCTGCAGGATACGGATGGCTAAGGTCAACTCCGGCAACAGAATAAGAGGCGATAGATGTTTAAGTACTACGTAGCATTTGTAGGGGTGATCTTTTCGGGTCTCTGCGGCATTGTCGTGAGTTCTTTTGCAAGTCCGATAGATACTCACATCAGTGGAGATCTTCCGCCTGTTTCACGTGGATATTCTATTCCTGTTATCGATCTGAATGATATCGAAGATGTGATCACTGTGGATCGTCAGAAGGGGCAATATTTGGGACACCCGACTGCGGTATTGATGGAAGATGATAAAACCATCTTGTGTGTTTACCCCAAAGGGCACGGTAAAGGCGGCATCGTCTACAAAAAGAGTACCGATGGCGGAGTGACCTGGAGCGAGCGATTAGCCACTCCGGAGAACTGGAAGTCCTCATTGGAAGTTCCTACGATTCACAGGGTGATGGACAAAAATGGAACTGAACGATTGATCATGTGGTCAGGGCTTTATCCTGCGAGGCTGGCAGTGAGTGAGGACGCCGGAGATACCTGGAGTGATTTGAATCCTGCAGGAGATTGGGGTGGCATCGTGGTCATGGGGGCGCTGGCTCGCCTGTCTGATGGAACACATGCCGCTTGGTTTCATGACGATGGTCGCTTTCTCAGTGCTTCAAAAGGAAGTTCTCGCTTTGATGTATTTCAAACACATTCGGGCGATGGAGGTTTGACCTGGTCGAATCCCGTGGCGATTGCTCATATGCCAGCTGTTCATCTTTGTGAACCCGGTGTTGTGAGATCGCCCGATGGGAAAACGCTGGCTCTACTGCTGCGTGAAAATAGTCGCAGAAAAAATTCATATGTGATTTTCAGTGAGAACGAGGGCAAGACGTGGTCTGAACCACGCGAGTTACCGGGCTCATTGACGGGAGACCGACATACTGCGGTCTACACCGACGATGGGAGGCTCTTCATATCCTTCAGGGATACGACTCATGAGAGCCCCACGAAAGGCGATTGGGTGGCCTGGGTAGGTTCTTGGGACGACATCGTGAAGGGGCGCGAAGGACAGTATCGCATCCGCTTACTGGATAACCATGTTCGGGGTGATTGTGCATACCCTGCTGTGCTGAAACAGAAGGATGGCACAATTGTGACCATTACCTATGGGCATTGGACACCCGGTGAGTCCCCCTGGATCGCTTGCCGTAGATTGACGATGAGCGACCTCGATCAGAGATACAGAAAAGAAATTGCAGAGTGATGAGAGATGAAGAAGTTTTTTTGAACACTCTGATAAAGAAACTCTCGTCGTTGAAATAATTCAGCTTCTCGTTCACAGCACGTCCACACATCCCTAAAACTCAGAACATCATCCCCGAGTCAATTCTGGACGAGTTTCACTTCTTACATTGATAAGCGAAGGCCGGAGGAAGGTTTCTCCAGACGGTACGAGTCTTGCTGATATTTGAGAAGTGCTTTTCCAACTGCTTACGAAAGGCTCGGGCTTTGGGAAGCAGATGAATCCCGCCATAAGCAAAGGTTACAAAAGAACCATCCGGGGAAAGGCGTTGAGACACTTGGCTCAGTACCTGTTCCTGCAGTGGTCCCGGAAAAGCAGCCCAGGGTAACCCGGAGATGACGACGTCCACTTCTTCCAGATTTCGCTCATCGAGCATGGAGCCCAGCATACCGGCGTCACCATCGATGACTTCCACAGAGTGAAGTTCTGATTGCAGTCTTTTTGCGAAGGTGGAGTTCTTTTCGACTGCCATGAATCGACAAGAATCAGATATACGGTTCAAGATCTCTCTCGTGAAAACTCCCGTACCCGGTCCTAACTCAATCACGGTTTTCGCTTGAGTGAGAGAAATTCCATCCAGCATTCGCGCTGCCAGGGCAGGGCCGCTCGGAGCGACAGCTCCTATCAATGCAGGGTTTGAGAGATATTCTCTAAGGAAGTTCACTTTTGAAGCCAGCATGAAGTCCTTTCGGGGGACACTGCGAATGGGTCAACTGCGAATGGGTCAACTGCGAAT
>JAACCY010000139.1 GCA_009937185.1 Planctomycetia bacterium | reverse complement strand
CTCATCGTGTTCAGTTATTTTTTGGGTCGACAGTCTGCTCCTCACAATACGACGAATCTTCCTACAAATGATTCGTCGTTCTCTTCAGTTAAAACCGATCATGCTCCAGCAATAACAACTCAAGAAGAAGCCTCTAACGACACGCTTCTTCTTCAAAATACCCCAGTCGATCTTCCAACACCGCCAACAACTGTCTTAGAGCAGGCTCTCATCATCACGGATCCAAAACTTGAGATTCAAAACTACTCTCAAAACCAAGACCTACTTTCCATCCTTGATGTAATTTTTTCTCTTATCTCTACTCGAAGATTTTCTGAAGCAGACATTGCTATTATCGATACCATCGACGCTATGAATGGAGGCTCTCTCAATTCCCCACTATGGAAAGGGGGCGCGGTACTCAAAACTACGCTTTTGAGAGAAGTCACCCAGAGATACACAGAGTGCGCGGAATATCTTGTTCACTTAGCTTATCTGTCTCCGACGCCGGAACTGTTGGCAGATTTCAGGCTTGAGTTGCTCGAGGGCGAAGCGGGGACATTCTTTCTGGGTCTCAACGGTGGCCATGTCGATGGCTGGGTTGCTGACCTTATCCCATACTATCGAGAACGTATAGAAAACTGGAATCGATCGACTTTTTCCAATAGGCACATCGTTCAATCATTAGGTCTTATTCCAACAGATGAATCTGCGATACTTCTCGCTGATCTGCTTGATTGGTCTGCTTCGAATATGAAACTCGATATCGTTCAGGCCCTCGCGAACAATCGATCACCTGCAGCCATCGAAGCTCTCGAATCGATTCGATTACGTGAGAAAAACTCCCGCATTATTCTCGCAGTTGAAGACTCATTAAAATTGTTGGGGATGTAATAGCACTCAAATTTATCGAGGCTGCACGGACGGATTTCCTGCAATTCGAATAATCGCATCCGCAACCTCTTTAGGATCAATCATCGCAGGCACCGCAGCCCACCAGTTTGTCTTATCGTTCCCGAAGGTGACTATTCCAGCGTGCTCAGATTTATCTGCATCGAGTTCTGGATCTAGGTCATAAACACCCAGCACCCAACGGAGCGTTTCGATCTCTTCGTAATCCCCGGTGAGGTGCAGCCAGCCCTCCCAGTCATTACGAGGATACAACCTGTAATCCGTTAGGGCCTCTGGATCATCTTTTTCTCCATCAATACTGATCGATAGAAAAATGACATCTTTACCCATTCGATCACCGAAAAACTTTTGAACCTTCACGAGGTTCTCCGTAACACCCGGTCATATACCGTTACAACTCGTATAAAAGAATTGAATAACAGCCATGCGATCTTTGATCAGGTCCGAGTAAAACTTGTGCTTGTTTCCGTCCTGATCCACCAATGCCGTATCAGGAAACTTATCGCTATAGAGGCCCCTTGGTTGTGTATGTGGCTTTGCTCTCGCAGCTTTATCGATAAATAGGATTTCCTCACCAGAGGCGAGTACGTCCAGCGGCTCCGATGGATCTAGCACTGTGCTACCGGGACCATCGATACTTTTGCACCCGATGGTCCCGACACACAATATGACCAAAGTAACTAAACAGAGAACACTTCTCACTTGTCTTGCTGTTCTTCAGGTATAGGAGATTCAGGCGTGTTTTGGTTTCCTTCAGGATCCCAGTCTCCGCCATCCGGTTCGCAAACCCCTTCGTAGAAATCAGGGGGGAACCCTACGCCTTCTTCTTCAAGATGCTGATAATCACCTGGCCCCACAACCTCTCCGCTGGACAATGTCTGTTCGTGGTCAAACAATAGACCATTGGGATCAATGCAGCCTGTGGGCATACCTGACTGCAATGCCGCTTCTTCATTGAACGCATGATTCCTAATACCATCGTTCATGCCTTCTTCACCCGCTTCGCGAGGATCAAAGGTAAACATCATTCGCATGTCTTCATGCTCAATGATGTGACAGTGGCAAACAAAAGGACCCTTGAAGGTTCTAAACTTGATAAGACATTCAGCTTCCTGTCCGCCTTCTAGATTTACCAAATCGGTATTCCAGCGGTACTCAACAGGGAAATCGGGATCATCAACTTTAAGATCATCAATTCTGACGACCTGTATACCCTCTAGGTGAGCATGAATGGGATGCCACCAGCCCCCACCTTTATTCTTAAAGATCCAGCGCTCCATAGAATTTAGGAGTGGCGTCGCATCGGTTCTTCTGGGGCTGTAATACCTGTCATTGACAACCCATGCACCGTTCTTCCTTGAAAACTCAAAGAGTCGAGTCGCAACCACTTCATTTTCATCGTAACGATAGAACTCTCGGACAACATCGCCTTCAGAAATGGAGAACTCACCGTTTTCTACACCCTCAACCTCTTGATCTCCAGGGGGGTCACCATCGAGCAATCTAAACTGTAGCCAAGGTCTGCTCTCCTTTTTTGGACGAATCCCCTTAGGCTTTCTCCCATCCGTTTGGTGCATGATGTTTTGGAGGTAGTAGGTGTCCACGTCTTCAGGAAGTTGACTAAAGTCGATAACGACATCGAATCTTTCACCTGGGGATATCGTGAAGCTCTCAATATTAGTAGCCTCCCCAACTTCCCAGGTATCCTTACCAATCAACAAAAATGGAAGACCATCTTTTTGATTTTTTCCGGTGCCGCTGTTCAATCGAAGATGGAGATAGCGCGCATTGCATGCATTCAGAATTCTGAATCGATACTTCTTCCTGTATACATCCATGAATGGCTGAACTTTTCCATTTGCAGTGAACACGTCACCCAAATGTCCATTGTGATCCAGTAAGTCATACTTCAGCGATCCATCGCTATTGAAAGCAAAGTCTTTTAGTGCGATGGGGATATCAAAATCACCATTCAATTTTGGTAATCTACCCGAAGCTTGGTGTTCTAACTCAACATCATCTTCACAGAGATAGAAAGCCGCCAATCCACGGTTCACGTTAAATCCAGTTACGTCCATCGCGTGATCATGGATCCACATCGTGGTAGGAATATGGCTGACATCAAACTCCCCGGCCTCTTCCACTGTTGCAGGATAAGGCACGGATGTCGTTGCATTTTGCCGGGGAGAGATGTTGGGATAATAGTAATCCCTTTTCTTTCCCTGAAGGGTATAGAAGTCAGGATACCCATCGCTGTGAGCAGGTCCATGGTCGCCATGTAGATGAATAGATGTTTCTACGCTGGTCTTGTTTTCGTAACGAACAACCGTCGGTTCACCATTTCGCGCGAGCAAAGTAGGCCCAGGAAAACTCGCTGCTGTTTCTGAACCGGTTCCTTCGGATCCTTTGTATGCAAACACCGGAGTCTCCACCCCAGGGAAAAACTGCCAAGTACCTTCAACTGCATCGAGGTGCCAATATTTCTCAGGGAAGCGATCCCAGTCCGGAAGATGGGCAGGGTGATCGCTGTAATACTCTGGAGCGATCCCGTGATATACGGCATCTGATCCAAGGCTAGCATCCGGTGAACCCGGTGCTGGCTCTATTGACGAAGTCTTCGGTAGCACCGGTGGCTTAAAGAACTCTTGGCTAAACGGTTGGTACCCAAAATTTATCGCATGCGCTTTACTCACAGGAACCAAAGGCGCGACAGCGCCGGCAGCTGTAGCAGTTAAAGCACCCTTCAACAATTCTCTTCTATTCAAAGACATAAAACCTCCTAATAAACCAACACTTTTACTCGAAGGTTTATCATTAAAATAGTTTCAAATACGTCAAACGGGTTTCAGTATATTCATAGAAATTGCGGACAGAAAAGTGGCTATACTAAAAAAAGTCACGCCTCAAATATCTACTCTTCTCGCTTCTCTATCTTTAGTTCATCTAACTTAGTAACAATATCTTTACCATGAGAACCAAGGTTGACCTTTTTGTCTATTTCGACGAGCTTTCCTTTGTTATCGAAAATAAACGTTACTCTTTTTGACAAACCAAACACTCTGTCAACTCCAAACAATACCGATGCCTTTCGTTCGGGGTCAGCGAGAATCGGGAACTTATTTCCGAGTTCTTCTGCGAACTTTTTTGTCTTCTCAAGGTCGTCACAAGATATTACGTACAGCTTAACATTATATTTTTTTAGTTCCTCTGCACTGTCACGCAGTGCTTTACATTGACGAGTTCAGCCCGGGGTAAAAGTCTTCGGAATCCAGGCTAATATCAAAGCCTCGCCATTCTTCGACACTTCATGCAGTGCATGAGTTTTTCCATCTGATCCCTGCAAAGTGATCTCAGGAATCGCATCTCCGACAGCCAATGGTTTCTTGGCATCATCTCCATTACCGAGAATTGTGCCCAAAATTCCAAAAAGCATGAGTCCTCCAACTATCAAAGAAATCGTTGCCCGTGGTTTAATTTTCATTTTCATCAAACTGATCCCATCTGTTCCATTGTTTTTTCCAAGGGAAACTCTGTGCTTTTTTCACAAGTCTCAATACTGAACCATCGGTGTCCAAAGAGTCCACCTTTTCAATGTCGAACCAGCGAACTTCATTTGACTCGCTACTGACACACGGTTTATGAGATTTGTTCCCAAAAACGATGAAGCGAACATCCAAGTGCTGATGCTCGGGCTCTTCTTTAATGCGAGGTATCACGTGAATATCAACGTCTATGACTCTTGGGAAAATCCATAAATCCGAGATACCGGACTCTTCTTGGCATTCTCTCAGTGCAGAAAACGCTAGGTTCCCATCGCCGTCACAGTGTCCGCCGAATTGAAGCCACCTGTTCAACTTGGCATGATGATGTAACAGTACCATGCTCAGGTCTTCAGATATCACCAACGCGGAAGCTGTAATGTGACCAGGAAGAAAACTCCTGATCAGAATGTCGGGATTTCCATCACATGCTTCAAGTATCTTGTTTTTTTGTGCCCTTTGGTCAGAGCAGTCCGGCTCGTACCCCTGAATCCACTTCACCGCTTCTGAGGAATCCAAAACCGTTTTCAGCCGAGGATCATCGGGCAACCAGCAAAGCTTTTTCAAAGCGAGTCTTTCTAAAATGGGAACATGTTACGAATCACATGCCCTGCGATGCTCGGGTTTTCTCTCAAGCGACGAGAAGAATAGGCGTACCATTCTTCACCAAAAGGAACATACACGCGGAGCGGATGCCCTGCATCGACCAGTTGCTGGCGTAAGTCTTCCGTCACCCCTAACAACATCTGAAACTCGTACCGTTCCTTTGGAATTGCCAATTCGTCCAAAAGCTTCAGGCTTTCTTTCACTAGTCTCTGATCGTGAGTAGCAATGCCAACTTTTTGAATGCCACCTTCGAACATTTGGCGAAGATTTCTAATGAATGAATCCTGAACTTCTGTGAAGTCCTTGAAAGCTATCTCTTCCGGTTCCACATAGATCCCTTTGCAGAGTCTCAGATAGGTTTCTCCCTCTTCCATCAGCAGGCGGACATCTTCTTCTGTCGAACGAAGATACGCTTGCACCACTGTTCCCACTCGATCTGAATCTCTACGTAAACGTCGATAAATATCGAGTGTCTTATGAGTAACAGAAGAGTCTTCCATATCGATCCGTACAAAAGAATCATGAAGCTCTGCACTACGGATCAACTTCTGCAGTATTTCCGAACACAGGTTGTCATCGAATCTCAGGGCCAACATCGACAGCTTCACCGAAATATTTGCATCAAGGGATTGGGCATCAATTTCTGAGAGCGCTTCCTGATAAAGCGCTTCTCCCTTGAGGGCCTGTTCCCTGCTTATGGAATCCTCACCCAGAACATCAAGAGTCGCACTCATTCCTTGATCGTTCAGTTCTGTTACACGTTTTAGTGCTTCTTCCAGAGACTTGCCTGCGATGTAACGCTTGGAAATCTTCCAGACGATAGACTTTGGAACAAGCGGCAGCAGTGATACGACGGCTCTATTGATCACATCTTCCCTTCAAGAAAATCTGATGCATATGAAACGATGGCTAACGTGATATATCATATCCTGAAACTGCAGTACCTTGCAGTCCTCCAAAGAGATTCGAGGGAGAATATCAGGTCATGAATGAAGACTCCAAATTGCGGCCGGGGCCTCCAGGACCCATCCTAGCCATGATCTCTGGCTGGCTCACCCTTCGAGGCTTTGCTTGGCTGGCAACCAGTACAGGACTGCTGGATCTTAATTTCTTGCAATCGACTCCATTATTGGATGGGCTCATTGGAATGATGTGCCTGGCTCTCGCTCGGCAGGTTTGGGTAGGGACTCCCGGATCAACGCCCCCTGTTTTTGTCCTTCTGCTCATGCACGCCACTCTTCAGGTTTACAACTGGGGCTTCCTGCATCCGGAACTTTGGTCCAGCCTTGCGGCGCTGCAAAGAGGCCAAATTATTCTCGAAACAGGCACTGCTAGCCTCTTCCTTGCTGCAGTTCTATTTCTACGACCCTTGCGCACACAAAATGTGAGCTAAGCGCACACAAATGGCACATTTCGATGGATATAATATAAGAAGGATATCTTTGCTGGCTTGACTACGGAGTCTCAAATGTTTCAGAAAGCACACGCTTTGCCTCTTGTCGCAACCCTCCTTCTCTTAGGGGTGGGCAACAGTGAAAAAGCCTGGTCACAAGTCCTCGAATCGATCGATATTGGTCGCGGTCCTATCACCGTTGAGGTGTCTGATACATATACTCCCACACAACCTGCGCCCCTTGTGATTCTGCTGCATGGCAGAGCGTGGGATGGAGAGTCGATGGAGAATTATTTCTCCTTATCGAGTGAGGCCAATCAGAGAGGCTACGTTTACTGCTACCCAGATGGGCTCGCTACCTTTACTGGTGTTCGTTATTGGAATGCGACCAACGCCTGTTGCTGTCAAGGGTGCCCATTTACCACTTGCGACGATGACGTAGCCTATCTCTCGCTCCTCATTTCTAGTCTTCAAAGTAACTACAATATCGACTCTTCTAGAGTTCATATTGTGGGTCATTCCAATGGTGGCTTCATGGCTCACCGCATGGCTTGCGAAAGACCCGATCTTCTCACTTCCATCGTCAGCGTTTCAGGCATGACTTGGAGTGATCCCGCCAACTGCACACCGAATGAGTCCGTGCCTGTTCTCCAGATTCACGGAACCATCGATCCTGTCATTTTCTATGGCGGAGGTATTCTTGGAGCAGGGGTATATCCATCCGCTCAAGAAACTTGTGAATCGTGGGCCGCCATCAATGGCTGCAACTCTTCTCCGCAAATCATGCCCTCCATCGATATCAATGCATCTGTCTCTGGTGCAGAGACCGATGTCTTACGATGGGATTCGGCATGTACTGACGATGCCTCTGTAGAGCTCTGGTCGGTCTCGCTCTCGGGCCATCTCCCTAACTTTAATAGCAATTTCGTAACGGGCGTTTTTGACCACATGGAAAATAGTGCATCCTCGCCTGAAAACTTCATTCGCGGAGATGCGAATGAAGACCTCTCCATCAATCTGGCAGACGCTGTGCAAATTCTTCAGTATCTCTTCGGTGGCCAAGCGATTTCCTGCCTGGAATCTGCCAATGCGAATAGCGACGCGAGCCTCGACCTCTCCGATGCTGTCTACCTGTTGTTACACCTCTTCTCCTCAGGAGCCGCCCCCGGTGCCCCGCATCCAGCTTGTGGCACTGCACTGGTATCTGTCGGGTGTATTTCAGGTTCATGCCCTTAGCGAACGCCCTCGTCACGCTCTTCGCTCCTGTACGTCATCTCCGAAAACGATAATGCTCTGCGAGAAAACCTCGGGAACATTCCTCCACCTCGTATCTCGACGAGGTCGATACGAATGCCCGAATGCAGGTTCGGCCTATTTTTTTGTGGGGAGAGTCTTTTGAGGCGTCGCTCACGAAGTTGTATCCAGCATGCGGCCCGCTCTAACCGTCTTTGTTGATCGCCTCGTAGAGAAGGAAATTGATGACTACTGCGATACTTGACCTCCACAACGACAAGACCTCGACCATCGTTGCAAAGAAGGTCGACTTCACCGTATGGGGTTATTAGATTCTTGGCCAAGATTTGCCAGCCTCGGCAACGTAGTCTGAGAGCGACATATCGCTCTGCCCAGCTCCCGAATTGCCGGCTCCGAAGAGCGGCCTTGCGTTTCACTTTTCATCTCCGTTGCCAACTCGCACGGGATCTTACTGGACGAATTTATCAGGTGAAATTTTCCAGCGTATTTTCCAGAGGAGCTTTCGAGCAGATTTTCAGAATGGATTTTCGTGAAGCGCGTTTTATTGCGCAGCACTGAAATCCGTAAGTCTGTTTATTTTGCAAGAAACGAAACATGGCATAAACAAGACGACCGCAAGAATCGTCCGAGTATGGTCAATAGAGATCATTTCTTTTTAAGCTCGGAGATCCGCGTCAACGCGAGGCTTTTTGAAGGAAGAGTCAAAATGAGAGCCGCCGCGACAGTGGCTGATAATCGAGGCGCAGCCGTATAGTCCTGAGGATTATTATCCCGATTGGGTTGGTAATAAAAGTTACCCTCTGCGCATTGCGAAAGTGTGAACCACCACTTGTTCTCATCGAATAGATCCCGCATCGATGAGGGATCTAGCGCGGCACCCAATGCTGTCCAGACCATTCCTAATATAGGAGAGCCATGAGTATCAGAAAAAGTGTCCGGATGCTTTCCAATACACTTTGCTGATCTCAATGCGTATTCCTGATATCCCGGTCTTCCTGGCGCGAGGGCATGAGCCAGAACTGCTGCACCTGTCCTGCCCATATCGGCATAGCCAGCACCGCCTACTCCATCTTCATACCAAACATATCCGTTTTTGCCGGTTCCTTTTTTCAAAAACTCATGCGCTTTACTGAATGCTTCTTCATTGATGTCCAATCCACACTGGAGCATCAGCGCCCAAGCCATCTTTGCCTGACCTGTCAAAATACAGATGGAACCGTAGCCATTGCCTCCAGGTTGATTTGCAGGTCGATGGCCAAATCCACCATCCGATATCTGGGCTTTGACAAGCCAACGCTCAATCTCTTCGAGCTCGGGAAGGATCCATTTTTCACCCGTCGCCAAATACACTTCCGCGAGCGCAATGCCGTAAAGGGTGTACTTCCAACAATCGAGTCCGTCATAACGAATCACATCTTCTGTACTACGCGCCATCGAACGAGCCGACTTGAGAATGAGATCTTTATGCGCTTCAAGGTCATGTCCCAATAAGGCTAAAAGTGCAAAGGCATTCAGGTGTGGCCGATCACTCCAAAGCCCAGACCGTTTTTGTTTCTTGAGGATATCGCTGATCGCCTCTTCCAGAATTAATGCGCTGCGATCACATTTTTTGGGCCAAGTTTTCGAATATTTGCCGTACTTTTTTCCCACTTCAATTTTAACGATGCGAGTTTTTCCATCTCTCTTGATGAGAACAGGAAGAACACCCTTGCCCCCCATCGCCGCATCGAGGCCCGCAGCGAAATCTTTCATCGGTCCGTCGTAGCCAAATTTCCCTACCCCGTAACCAAAGACATGGGGTGTTTTGAATTTCTGTTTTCCCACTCCGAGGATCCGGTCGCCCACTTTCACTAGGCCCGTAGCGGGTGAGCCCTTGAGCACATGTGCTACTTCAAACTCAGTGGGGCGCTCTTGGGGCAGCTTGACTCTTAGGCCTGTCAGGCCGAGATGAATAAACCATCCGCCGGTCTCAGCATCCGGTCCCACGCTCGTCTTTTGACCGTACTTAGGATTGTCCAACATCGTGCTAGCGTCGTTTATCGGGATCAAAAAGATAAATGCTGCTGCTAATACTCCAAAGACAAAGACATTTTGATTCTTCAGCAATTTACACCTCTTTTTTTAAGCCCGTTGCTAGGAACTGCGATGCTGAGTGATGAGAGTGGCAAATGCAAGACTCATAAAGGTAGCCTTCGCCTGAGCAGGAGGCTGTTTTCTTAGCAACAAAAAAATAGCCGTCGCTCGATCCCATTAAGGGTTCGAGCGACGGCTAACATTAAATCGATATCACTAGTCAGACTTACGGTTGACCACCTTCTCGCGAACACGTGTCGCTTTACCGACTCGGTCACGAAGATAGTAAAGCTTGGCGCGACGCACGCG
>JAACCY010000019.1 GCA_009937185.1 Planctomycetia bacterium | reverse complement strand
ACTAAGAGTGTCCCGGCGTTGCCTTCCAGTACTCTTCCGGATGGCGTAGTTTCTGGCAAACCAGCATGAAGCGGTAGCCGTTGGGAATTGATTCTTCCCAGACACGGGGTACACCTTCAGATCTTCTCAGAGTTCGGCCTCAAATCAGACAAGGCTGAGTGACACTGGACGAGGCTTGACTTCATGAACCCCTGACCTCTGCAGTCTAGTGGCTCGAGAAGAATTTTCGATCCGGAAAAGCCACTAGAAAAGCCAATTAACTGAAAACCGGAGAAATCGCGTGGAGATGAAGAAGTTCTGATTCGTCACAAGATGAGTATGGGTCAGGATTTATAGTTGGTGGACCTGAGGGGGATCGAACCCCTGACCTCTGCGTTGCGAACGCAGCGCTCTCCCATCTGAGCTACAGGCCCTCCTTGTTCTGACATCTATGCTTATAGGGAATCGAGGTGACGGGAGCAAGTCTCATGCGTTGGAATCGGGAGTGTCCTTTTTCGATTCCAGGGCCAGTATTCGATCTCTCAGTTCTGGAAGAGACTGAAGAATCGCATAGATCTTGCGCATTTTTTGAGCGTCCATCGCCGGTATTCCCATCAATGTGGTGTCTTCGGCTCCTCCGGACAACACGGCTGATTTAGCCGCGACACGAACCTTATCGCCGATGCTGGCGTGTCCTATCATTCCACTCTGCCCACCAAACTCGCATTGATTTCCTATCACCGCTGATCCTGCGATGCCGACTTGTGCGGCGAGGAAGCCATGTTCTCCAATTTTTACATTGTGAGCGACATGCACCAGGTTATCGATTTTTGTTCCAGCACCGATTTCAGTATTGTCGAGAACGCCTTTGTCGATGGTGGCCAATGAACCGATCTCTACATTGTTTCCAAGAGTGACGCCTCCACGGTGAGGGATCTTTAGAGCACCGGTTGGACTCGGTGCATAGCCGAAGCCGTCGCCTCCGATGACGCATCCCGGTTGCAGAATACAACCATTCCCTATCTTAGAATGACTCTGAATCACCACCCGAGGGTGAATGATCACGGACTCTCCGATGTGTGCGGGGCCAGCCACGACAACGCCAGGTGCGATGCGTGAGCCTTTGCCAACGACGACTTGTGCTCCGATGACGCATCCCGGTCCGATACTGACATCTGCTGCAATACTTGCTTCTGGGGACACATGAGCTTCAGGAGAAATCCCAGAGCATTCGGGTTCGGGATCGGGCTGCAGCGTCTGTAAAGACAGTGCGAATGCCGCATGAGGGTGAGGATGTCGAATCACGGACTGATGATGCGATTGCTCAGGGATCGCTTGATCTTCACCAAGAAGGAGTGCTGTTGCGTGAATCGCTTGGTGAGCAAATTTGGCGTCGCCAATCCAAGTCAGATCTCCGGGTTGTGCGTTCTCTGGCGATTGTACTTGCTGTACGTCTTCCATCGGCCCGAGTTCAACAGTGCCACCGATAGCTAGAGCAAGATCTTTGACTTTCACCGTTGACCCTTACGTTGAGGACTGACCACTCCCATGAGTGGAATCGAAACCCGTGACTCTTCCTTGATGTTCGTCGTGATGATCACGTTACCAAAGAACCCTTTGTTGATTCTAGGGATCGGCTCTGCTGCGAATGCTTTGATCAATACAGACCCATCTTTTTGGGGTGTATTGGACAGAGAGATGTCTAATCCTTCGATTTCTCGAGTCCATTCCAGGCGCATATCTAGAATTTTGAAGGGCAATCCGTCTGCTCTTTTGAGACTCAACGTCTCTGCGGAAAAACCGGAGACTTGTATTTGTCGGAGGTTCCATGAGTGGGGCTTATGAACGAGTAAGCCAAACGCTTGTCCTCGAACTGGGACAATAAAGGGCAAGCCGTTGCAGAGACCTGTGATCTGGGCTGAAAAACGACCTGTCGGCCAGTTGGAGGCCGCTTGAACCGAAAGTGTGGTCTGCCCGGTCTCATCATCTCGCTGCGGGAGTTGGAAAGAGATTCTGGAATCACTACTCATTAAATCGGTCAAAACGGGTGAGGTCCGGCCTCCGGAAGCGCTGAACACGAGACGTGTTTTCGCGGTGGGCATGTCTTCTCTTTTACTGGTAGTGAATACGAGTTCCATGGCGTCAGTGCGTACTCCGGGGTGGAACAAGGCTTTGACGGGCAAAGAAAGAAGCCACCGATTCTCAGCCCCGTAGATATCGATCTTTTTGGAAAAATTCCCCCAACCCCTTCCGAGAGAGAGTGAGAAGCGGATTTCCTGCTTTTGTCCCGGTTCGATCGAGAATCGAGTGGAGGTCGTCATTTTCATACAGCCGCAGCTGGGTCGAATATTCGTGATTTCCATGGGTAAAGAGGAATTATTGATCAATTCGAAGCTGAGCAGATCTTTTTGACCATGTCCGACAGAACCGAGATCTAAAGAGGTGGGATTGAGAGTGATATCGAGTGGATTTGCTGTGCTCTCGTTGCTTGAAGCAGCACCGGCACCCGCTGTGACCGGGAAATCCGGTCCTGCTAGAGTGAGGAATAGGAAACAAAATCCCCCGATGAGAATCATGATCCACGGAACGTACAGCCGCATAGTTTCTTTTTCCTTCTAAAATCCCTGATTTGGGTCCAATGGTTGATATCAGCATACAGCATTATGAGTCTGAATTGGCGGCACTTCTGGCATCTGGAGTGTCTGGGGATTAGATTTCTCAGGGAACGACTTTTCAATGAAAGAGGTGGGTTGTGTCACAGGAACCAGAACAAGTTTGGGGTATCCCTCGGCAGGACATGGTCGATCTGATCGGCGATTTTCAGGGGTTTTTGGCCGATTCTTCCGACATTTTGTCGTCTTGCCTTCGACTTGAGAACCAAGGTTCATTCCGTGATCGCCCCGCAGCGGAGGAAGATCCCACTTGGAAACAGGTCATTCCCTATGTCTGCATTGATTTTGAAGGACAAATTTTAGTCCTTCAACGTTTGGCGACCCAAGGGGAGAAACGACTGCACGGAAAGAAGTCGATCGGCGTCGGAGGGCACGTGAATCCTGAGAAAGAGGGCTCTTTGCCTCTTTTATTGAAAGGACTTCGGAGAGAACTCGAAGAAGAGATCGGTCTCATTCCTGAACCCGAAGATTGCGAAGTCCTGGGGTGGATCAATGATGATCAAACATCCGTGGGTCAAGTTCATTTGGGCTGGGCCGTCAGGGTGAAAGCCAAGAATAAGCCCCGAATCGTCGAAACTGACCGCATGACCGGGGAGTGGGTCTCGCTGAAGGACCTCCATCCAGACGATGAAAACTGGGAGAGTTGGTCTTCTTTGCTGATCCGGCACTTGAAGGCTGTGATCTCCGCTTGAAATCAATCTCGCAGGAATCTTTCCGCTCCGATTGACGCTCCGGAGGGTTCCACGATAGAATCTGATCCAGAAGAGGTCGGCGACTTTGACGGT
>JAACCY010000138.1 GCA_009937185.1 Planctomycetia bacterium | reverse complement strand
TCGGTCTTGATATCCACAAATGAACGATCGTCAAATTCCTTGGGATCGACGACGGATCCATGGACGTTCGTGAAGACCTTGAAATCATCGGCAACTCGGAGGTCGTATCCATAAGAGGAGACTCCATATGAAATAGCTCTCTGGACATTGCCCTCATTGTCGACCTTCTCGCGCACCTGTTGCGGGGCGAACGGTTCAATCATTTCGGCTTCTGTAGCCATACGGCGAATCCAGCTATCGGACTTGATACTCATGGGTGCTCCTCACCTTCCGTGACGGTCTTTGATAGAAAACTCAGTTCAAATCAGTGACTTCTATACAGAACTGCTCCAGCGTATGGGTCACATTCTGCAACCTTTTAACTTCGAAAATATGAAAGCATGCGAGAGAGATAGGTATCCATCTCTCTCGCACGACATTCCATCTATTGTTATCCCTTTTACGAAATCAGGAACAACCGGTTGTGGCACCACAGGAGTCGCAACGCTGACACGTGCCATTTCGAACCATCGTCAAAGCAAAACATTCGGGGCAAGGATCTCCTGTGTATCCTTTGGCTTTCGCCATTTGCTGATCAGAAAGTACTTCACTCTCAGTTGCTGTCGAAGAAGCGGTGCGATCACCTTGAGTATGACCTCCGGTGCTGACGCGGGAACCTGCTCCTGCAGATCCTGTGTAATCCGGAAGAGGTTGGTCCGCCTCTTCGGTGATTTCAGGAGTGCTACCGAGACTGCTGGAGCTCAGGTCGTCATCGATAACTTGCGCGAGGTCATGACGACCGAGGTAATTGATCGCCAGTTCTCTGAAGACGTAGTCGAGAACACTGGTCGCCATCTTGATGCTCCGGTTTCCGGAGACGATGCCGTTCGGTTCAAAGCGAGTGAATGTGAAGGCTTCCACGAACTCCTCAAGAGGCACCCCATGTTGAAGGCCTAGTGAGACACAAATCGCGAAGTTATTCATCAGGCTACGGAATGCAGCCCCTTCTTTGTGCATGTCGAGGAAGATCTCTCCCAAAGTCTCGTCGTCGTATTCACCGGTTCTGAGGTAAACCTTGTGTCCTCCGACGATGGCTTTTTGAGTGTAACCATTACGACGGTGTGGCAGGCGACGGCGACGCGCGAGATATCTGTAGACCACTTTTTCCAAGTTTTGCGGCATATTCGAAGTGGCTTCGGGAAGTTCTGTTTCGTCGAAATCCTCACCCCAGGAAGATAGCGGTTGTGAAAGCTTGCTGCCGTCCCTGTAGAGGGCGACCGCTTTCAACATCGACTTCCAACCAAGATTGTAGGATTCACGAACTTCATCGATCGAAGATTCGTTTGGCATGTTGATGGTCTTGGAGATGGCCCCGGAGATAAAGGGTTGAGCCGCAGCCATCATCATTACGTGAGCATCAGACTGAATGAATCGAACACCTTTACGACCGCAACGATTGGCGCAGTCAAAGATGGAGAGGTGTTCATCCTTGAGAATGGAACCCTCGATCGTCATCGTTCCGCAGACGTATTCATTGGCTTCGGAAATTTGCTGAGAAGTAAAGCCCAGAGCCTTCAGAGGTTGTGTGGCCCATTTCTCTAGGTTCTCTCCGCTGAGGCCGAGAGTTTTTTCAGCAAAGTTTTCACCCAGTAGATAGTCATTAAAGGCGTACTGGAGGTCGAATGAGCTCTCTAGGGAAGACTCGACTTTAGCGATGGACGCTTCATCAAATCCGAGAGTTCTCAGATTTTCATGGTCGATGTGGGGAGCACCACGAAGAGTTCCATGACCGACTGCGTGCTTAGTGATTTGGGTGATTTCTGCATCCGAGTAACCGAGACGGGTTAATGCGGGCGGTAGGCTCTGGTTGATGATTTTGAAGTAACCACCCCCGGCCAACTTCTTGAACTTGACCAGCGCGAAATCGGGTTCGATTCCGGTGGTGTCACAATCCATCACGAGGCCAATGGTTCCCGTAGGTGCGATGACTGTGGATTGGGCGTTTCTGTATCCGTGTTCTTCGCCCAGAGCCACGGCTTCATCCCAGCAAGACTTTGCGGCTTCGATCAAAGTGGAGGCGCAGGAGCCAGCCTTCAACGGCATCGGAAGAATGGAGAGACCGTCATACTCGTTGTCAGCGACATCATGGGCGGCCCCGCGATGATTCTTCATGACACGAAGCATGCCTTCACGATTTCGTTCATACGCAGGGAAGGGACCGAGTTCTCCAGCCATCTCTGCACTGGTGGCGTAGGACTGACCGGTCAGAATCGCGGTGATCGCACCACAGAAGGCTCGGCCTTCTTCACTATCGTAGGGGAGTCCCATACGCATGAGCACTGTTCCGAGGTTGGCGTAACCCAAACCTAGAGTGCGGTACTCATAAGAGAGTTGTGCGATTTCTGCACTCGGGTATGACGCCATCAGGACGCTGATCTCCAAGACCATCGTCCAGATACGTGTCGCATGGCGGAAAGCTTCGATGTTGAAACTTCCGTCTTCTTCCATGAACTTCACGAGATTCAGGGATGCTAGATTGCACGCTGTGTCATCGAGGAACATGTACTCGGAACAAGGATTCGATGCATTGATGCGGCCATCACGTGGGCAGGTATGCCACTCATTGATGGTCGTATCAAATTGAACGCCCGGATCGGCGCATGACCACGCAGCGCGACTGATTTCATCCCACAGTTCTCTTGCGGGCACGCTTTTGATCACTTCACCATCGGTTCGGCTAATCAGATCCCATTGTGCATCTCGTTCGAGGGCTTCGAAGAATGCATTGGGGACTCGTACACTGTTATTGGCATTCTGTCCGCTGACAGTGGAGTAGGCTTCGCTTTCCCAGCCGGTATCAAACTCGTCGAATTCGATGGAGGTGACACCTTGATCAGCCAGTTGAAGAATACGATGGATGGCCGGTTCGGGGACTGCGACTTCGCGGGCAGCACGAATCGCAGAAGCGAGTGTTTTATGTGTCTTGGGTTGGATGTCTGTGACGACATCTTCTCCGGTGTGGTTATGACAAGCTGCGAGAACGGCCTTGAGGTTTTTGGCGCACATGCGTGAACCGGAAACCAGGGCGGCGACTTTTTGTTCCTCGCGAGTTTTCCAAGTGATGAAACTTTCGATATCGGGATGGTCGAGGTCGAGACACACCATTTTGGCGGCTCGACGAGTTGTTCCACCGCTCTTGATGGCCCCTGCAGCAGCATCGCCAATTTTAAGGAATGACATCAGGCCGGATGATTTTCCGCCACCTGATAGGGATTCTCCTGCTCCACGGAGTGCTGAGAAGTTGGATCCCGTTCCCGAGCCGTACTTGAAGAGTCGGGCTTCCCGGGTCCACAGGTCCATGATGCCACCCTCTCCGACAAGATCGTCGGCCACACTCTGGATGAAGCATGCATGGGGCTGGGGTCTGGAGTATGCACTGTTGGCAAGCTTCAACTCACCGGAAGCGGGGTCTACATAATGGTGGCCTTGCGGGGGGCCGTCGATGCCGTATGCCCAATGTAATCCGGTGTTGAACCACTGGGGTGAATTGGGGGCACACATCTGATTGGCAAGCATGTAGCAAAGTTCATCATGGAAAGAGCGGGCGTCTTCTTTGCTATCGAAGTAATTGTGCTCGAATCCCCAGTGTGTCCAACAACCTGCCAGGCGACCAAAGGTCTGACGACAATCTGTTTCTCCACCGAGAATCTGTTCACCCTTTTCATCCAACTGCGGATTGCCTTGCTCATCCAGTTGAGGAACTCCCGCTTTGCGGAAGTATTTTTGGGCGAGGACGTCTGTCGCAACCTGACTCCAGTTTTCTGGAATCGTGATATCATCTTGGCGAAAGATGGCAGTCCCATCAGGGTTCCGAATTTCGGACTGGCGACGGGTCATGGAGATTCCCTCGTAGGGACTCATGCCTTCTTTCGTAAAACGACGTTCAATTTTCAAGTGTCTTCCTCTTTTCTCTTCCCTCGCACCGTGGTCTACGAATCACTACCGCATTGATTCGTAAGCACCGCGCGTTCCCAGCTACTCATGAGATGAAACGCATTCCCTTGGGGGATGACTCCTTCTGATGAGGTTTTTCTCATACAATTTTAAAAATCTATCAAAGTCGATACGAAGCTCGTTCGGATCTACTTCGACACTCCAACAAGATGACACACTGACACACAAAAGTTGTGTCATTACGTATCAACATTTCAGGGCGCAGGAGTTTCGGAAACCGTGACAACTCTGTGCAGACCCGAAGATCCTGTTGGTCGCCCAACAGTTCATCCGGTTCGAGTACGGATCAATAGAAGATCGCACTCGCCGGGGAAAGGCTCTCTGAACAGCAAAGTTTCATGAATCTCAGGTCATTTCCCAACCTACCGCGAACACGTCTCCCAGACGTGATTCGGGGTTGATGGAGAGTTGCCAGAAATCCCGCACTGATGTCGCGACAACTAAGGTCGAAACAACGGTGCCACTCTTCTGTTCTCGAACCGATCACCGTACCCCAAGTGATAGCCTTTCGTCTACTGAGATTGGCCGTGCAATCTCGATAAATGAAAAAACACTTGGTCCCACACTTCTTGCAAAGGCCGCGAGAGATTCTCGAGCAACCCCTGCACATCGGTCACAATTCCCGAGAAGAGAAAGACCTTACCGAGCCTTCTCAACTCATGTCCCACAAAAACGGGCTGCGAATGTCATGAACAAGGTGTTTTAAT
>JAACCY010000137.1 GCA_009937185.1 Planctomycetia bacterium | reverse complement strand
GTCCGCATGGATATTCATGCCAGATCACTCGTTGGCGGCCAAAGAAAAGATTTCTTTTGTGCAGTATTTGGCTGGTCAAAAAATTTAGCCCGTCGAGTGGGCTCAAACCTCGGCAATCAGATCATGCGGATTAGTGGAGTGAAGTCTGCAGGCGCTGTTGGACCTGCGCCTCAAATCGTTTTTCGGGAGCCCCACAAGTTTGGGTATCAATTGGAGACGGGTAAATTCCAAATGACTCGGAATGGCCGATCGGTCTCTGAGACAGAAAGTAGTAAATTTCTGAAAGGCCTAGGCTCCGGCCAGGTGGGCTGTGTCTGGAGTGGAAAAGTCAGTATGTGCGTCGGAGAGATTTCGATCCGAGGCCAGTTGGACTTTGACTGGGTGGGCAAAAGAATCCCGGAAATTGGTAAACGCTGGAAAGCACATCAGAAGGCCGCCTCCGCCAAATCGAGCCAGAGTTAGTCCGCCCTCCGTCTTTTTCGACAATTATCATATAAAAATGAAATGGCACGGGATCCTTCCCTCTGTGTCTCTCGTTCCTCCTGTGAACTGAATCCACGCTTTTCTTACGGACGACTGAAATTGAGAGCGTCCAATAGTGAGAGAAAGTCGGATTCTGATAATGAGGCCAGTGCCCGGTGGCCTTAGGGATGGAAGAGTCAGATATGAATACCCTCATTTTGACAGGTCTGCTGTCAGTTTTCGTGACATCGGGAGCTCCACCAGAGAATCCTGTCCAAGATGCGATCGCCATGAATCTCAATAAGGAACAGCGAGAGAAGATTCTTGAATTGTTTGAGGCGAGTGAAGAGGCCATTACTCCAGATGGCGTTTTAACTCTGATCTATGAGTTCGACGATGAAGAACCCGAAGCAGCCGATGATTGGTTTCCACCGGTACAGTCGGGAGTTTCTGCGTCTCTTCGTTGGACCAATGATGGCAGAACTTATAGCCGGTATTTCAACAACGGCATCGTCTTGTCGAAAAGTGGGGAGTGGTTTCACACCGCGAAATGGCAACCGCAGGTTCGCATGGATGTCGAATTCGTTTCTTTCACGACTGGAAATTCCAGTCGAAAAGATTTGGTAGCGAGCGTCTTTGCTTGGTCACGAAAAAATAGTCGTCGTGTCGGGAGCCACTTAGGGTATCAGTTGGTGAAAATATCGAAGACGAAAGTGGTTGCTGCTCAAGGGAAAGCGCCCCTCTTAATGCATGAAGAAAAGTTGCGTTTCGGATTCGATTTGGAAGACGGTTGTTTTTCGACGTTAGTGTTGGGATCAAAGCGTGAAACCACATGTTCCAAAAAGTTACTCAAAAAATTAGAGAGTGGCCAAGTTGGGATGATATGGAGTGGCGGGGTTCAAGGAGTCGTGGAGCAACTGAAAATCACAGGACGTCTCGATGTCGATTGGATACAGGAGAAGATCCCTGGATTTGATATGAATCCTTCTCCGTTGGATCAGCTTCAATCTGGTAAGTAGTCAGTTTGACTCAAGATCTCATGACAATTTTCTCCCCGGTCTCTCCCTCTCGTCTTATGCTGGAGCCTTTGATATCCAGCGTGAGTTGAACAGTGGAGGCCAGTGGAGACCCCAAGCCATGAATTTCCAGATGGGGAGAAGGGTTCTCTAAAGCCCTCTTCCTCTCCAGAGCAAGTGGCGTTGTGGCGACGGAACTATAAGAAGGTTCTGTGCCTAAACTTCTTTTGGATGTTCCTCCTCGTGATGCCTGTTGTGGTTCCTTTTATGGAATCCTACGGACTGGGCATGACGGAGATCTATCAGCTACAGGCCATATTCGCCATCTCGGTGGTCTTGTTAGAAGTACCCTCCGGATATCTGGCAGATCTCTTCGGTAGAAAAGCATCTCTTGTCGTAGCGGGCTTCTTTCACGGAAGTGCGTTCACTGTTTTGGCACAATCAGAAAACTTCTGGGGATTTGTCATCTTCGAGTTGTTGGCCGCTTTGGGAAATAGTTTCTATTCTGGAAGCGATGTGGCATTGCTCTATGACACTCGTGAAGCTCTCGGCGAATCATCTGAAGACAGTCGAATACTGGGTAAGAAATTAATGTGGTCACAGGTAGGCGAGACAGTCGCTGCTCCAATTGGAGGACTTCTTGTTCTCGGCGGGGTTCTCTGGCCAGCACAAGTCAATGCATGGGTGGCCTGGATCCCGATGATCGTGGCGATGAGTCTTGTAGAACCGCCACGAAGAAAACTAGAACATCGCCATAGAGAAAATTTAAGTCGGTTGTTCCATGTGATCTTTCGGACAGATCCCCTACTCCGCTGGACATTCTTTTCGTTGGTGGCATATGGATTGACGACCTTGATGGCCGTGTGGGCATTCCAGGGTTATTGGCGATCGATGGAAGTACCCTTGGTCTGGTTCGGCATGATTTGGGCTCTCTATAATCTCACCGTGGGCATGGTGGGTAGAGGTGCGACCCGATTAGAGGGCAAAGTTGGGCCGCGGGCGATCTTGATTTTAATAGGGATCCTGCCTGTGGTGGGCTATGGCGGCATGGGTCTTGTCTATTCAGGACCGGATACCTCTGCAGTGCTCATAATATGCGGCATCGCGATGGGTCTCTGTTTCAGTATCAGTCGGGGATTGACTCAAGTGGTGACTAAAGGAGCCCTGAATTCGAGAGTGCCCGCAGAATTGCGAGCGACAGCGAATTCACTTTCTAGCTTGGGCGTCAGAATCGGCTTTGCACTGTTCGGCCCCTTGCTAGGGTGGAGCTTCGATGAAAACGGATACCCGCCAAGCCTGCTCATTTCTTCATCTGTATGTGTATTATTCGCAGTCTTTATACAGTTCCCGCTGGTGAAAAAGTTACCTCAAAAGCGAGAGTAAAGAGAAGCCGTTTCGATGGGTGCTCTGGAGTCGATTGCAGATAGCCCAACAATGGCGAGAACTGTCGGTGACAGGATGGCGGCGATGAGTATTCAGGGACGAGAGAGCCGGAGCAGTTCTTCAGCCAAGGCCAAGCCCACAAGTGAATAGTTCATGGCAGAGCCGTTGTAGTGGCAATACCAGTGCCCTCCTCGAGCACGGAATTCTCGGTTTAGGACAGGGGTTGGCAGCTGATTATCATCCGTATCCGGGATCCCCTTTTCCTTTTTCTCATTCCACCAGCGATCGCTGATCTTTCGCAGTTCTTCGAGTCGTTCGTCCCAATATGCTGTTGTGGGAACGAAGGAGACATTATTGAGGTCTGCAATGTTCGCGACCCTCTTCTGTGCTTTGCGAAAAGCCATCATGGCTTGAGCCTCGCCGTCATTTTCGTTTTTGCGGGCTCGGATCTCCATCTCTTCGCCCCCGATCCCTAGCTCTCCGATCACGAAGGGAAGTTCAGGAGTCCCCAAGTCTTTGCGAATATCTCTGATCATGGCTTCGAGGTGTGAGGGATAGTCTGCAATCAGAGTGGCTCCTATTTTCTCTCCGTCCAACTCGACGTGCCATTGGCAGAAATCGTTCCAGCCCTGAAACCATGCCATACCCGCCAGTTCGTATGAGTCCGGCTCTCCAATTTCGGCAAGGGCTTCTCGGATCTCTTGAATCATCTTTCGATAGAAGAGACCGGTTTCACGTTCTTCACCTTCTTTTTCCCTGTGATCGAGAAATTTCTTTACGTCTCCTTGTGGGGGGCCGGAGAGAGGAGAGCGGAAGTCGCAGTAGACATCTTTTCCTCCCCATGCGGTTTTGATGAGCAAAACAGGTTCTTTAAAGTGGTCACCCATCACAGTGCCAAAGAGAAGTTCGGGTCCGATTTCTTTTTCGTCATAGCCCCAGCCCACAGTGAGAGGTCCCTTGATGGGGTCTTTCCGTGACCAAGAAATTGAAACATCGTCGCGCACTTTCCATTTTCCGTCGTCGGTTTGAAGTTTTTTTAGCCAATGGCCGAATTTAGGGTGCTCTCCCAAGACCTTCAAACTATGAGTTTGGCCATGCCCTTCCATATTGGATTGGCCAGCGAGAATAAAGACTTTGATCGGTGCAGCGGGACGTTGTTCGCCGTCTCCAGCGTGTCCGATTGCAGTTGCGAAGAATGTCACGAATAGGCTTAAAACTAGAAAGAAGTCGCATTTCATGTCTTTTGCTCCTCGGAATCTTGAACAAAAAAGTGGTACATTTTTCACATCGGTCAGGCACATTTGAAATGACATGATGAGTGAGAAAAGTCGGAGATGCGATGACACTTTTCCACGTCTGTTTTTCGGAGAGTCTCTCCACAGAAAAAAAACTGTGAAGACACTTCAATCTGTGACTTGAACTGAGGCAATAAAACAGACAAGATGTACGCACATCAGGATCGAGGGGGCCGGGTCGTCCGAAGGATCACTTCCGGAGGCGAAAACTGGCTGGGGAGGTTGAGACGCTAGCGAAGTTGTCGCATCGTTTCGATCCCTGGGGAAAAGTCAGTACGGCCCCCTCTATATCCTCAACTTCTTCACGCGTATATTTTCTTCACTCGCATATTCTCATCTGGACATCCGCTCGCGCACGCATCTCTTCGCCTACACATCATCTTCATCTATCACAGACACGTCTGCTCGTTTTCTTTTGTACGCATGCTTTTGGGTTATGGACCTGCATGAGGCGTATCATCCTTTGGGCGTTCAGTGGATAGTTTTTCGAATCATTATCGGCGACTTTCACGCCTACTGCTTCGCTGAGGCGATATACAGGCGACGAGATGATATTCAGACGAAGCCGTCGTATTCGGTATCTATGATCACGGTCTACAGAATAGTCCTGGAACCGGAACCGGCCTTGGTCTCGTCTTCAAGAGTAAAGTGAGGTCTTCTCCGAGGTATGCTCTGGAATGATGTCTTTGAAGACTGACCAGAGACCGAGTAAATTAACCAGCGTTACATTTGTTACAGATGGGACCGTTTCGTTTCGGCGAGGGGTGCCACAGAAGAATATTGAAAATGAGATGGAGCCTTCATGTCCGCCGATCAAATTTCACGCAGAGGGTTTTTAGGAACAGGAGCCACCGCTGGAGCAGGTCTGCTGTGGACCTCGGCTATGGGTGGTTGCGCCCTTCCTGCAGGGGGACGTGTTGTGACTCCTCACTCTGCAGAATCAGGCAAAGCAAAAAACATCATCTTCCTGGTCGCCGATGGCATGAATACCGGGACATGGACCTTGGCGGATTATTGGCTTCAGAACCAACAGAATAAGCGCACGGAGTGGGTGAATTTGTATGCAGAGCAGTTGGTTCACCGTTCATTGATGGAGACATGTTCTGCGAACTCCTTGGTGACCGATTCTGCTGCTGCGGGCAGTTCATGGTCTTGTGGGCAACGCATCAATAACGGCGCGATCAATTTTGACCCCGATGGCAATTCGCTCGTCACTATTCATGACCGTATCAAAAAGAGTGGGCGTTCGACGGGACTCGTCACCACGACAAGAATGACTCATGCAACACCGGCAACATTTGCATCGTCGGTGAGCAATCGTGGCATGGAAGATGAGATCGCTCTGCAGTATCTCAATAATGGAGTCGATGTCTTATTGGGAGGGGGCGCTCGTCACTTTAGTGCTCAAACTCGTAAGGATGGCGAAGATCTTTTTGGAAAATATAAGGCGTCAGGATATCAAGTTCTGCAAACAAGGAATGAGTTGTTGGCCCCGAATAGGCAATCTTCCGACAAGATATTAGGCACGTTTTGGCAAACCCATCTGCCCTACAGTATCGACTGGAATCAGCAGCCGAAAATCGCTCAGCGAGTCCCCAAGCTTTCCGAAATGATGAGAGTGGCCCTGAAGTCCTTGGATCGAAATCCGAATGGGTTCCTCTTACAAGTTGAGGGTGGACGGGTCGATCATGCTGGGCATGGAAATGATCCGGGTGCGATCGTTCATGATCAATTGGCTTTTGATGAGTGCATAAAGGTCGCGTTAGAATTTTCTCAGGAAAACCCGGAAACCCTCGTTGTTGTCACGACGGATCACGGTTGCGGCGGTTGCCAGCTGAATGGAGTGGGCGCTTCTTATGTCGATACGGATTCGACGTTTTACGAAGGTATCGGTGCGATTCGAGCCAGTTACGAATATTTGAAGAATCAACACAAGGCACTTCCACGTGAAGAGTTCCGTGATCTCGTTGAGGAATTGATTCAGCTTTCATTGACCGAAGCGCAAATCGATACCTTGGATGAGCACAAAGACGGTTTGTATGAGGTCTCTAATTATTTGAGAAAATGGCACGACCCGTTTAAACGTACAGGTGTGAATTTCACAAGTAGTAATCATACCGGTGAGTTCGTCGAACTCAGTTCATGGGGACCGGGAAGCGGATCTTTTAATGCGTGGATCAAGAATACGGATGTGAATCAGGTGATCCGCAAGGTTCTTGAGTTGTCCTGAGCTGAGGACGGGTTGTCAGGTGTTTCAAGAGGGGTCTTTTTTTAGGGTACGTCTGCCGTGTCCTATTCAGCAGGGAGCACTTTTGGCGGATGCTGGCCTAAGAGCCCTTTGCGAACATCTTTAGTGGGAGGCTTTTCTCCCAGATACATACGAAACACCAGATCTTGAAATCCCTTGCTGGATTCGATGAGAGTTTTGCTCTCTCCCTGAATAATCGTTATCCCCAATCCTGGAAGAGATTCGATACGCATCGATGATCTCTTGGGGGCTGCTTTTACACCGTCGATGAATATTTTGATTTCACGAGAAAACTGCTTCTTCTCAAGGGAGGTCGCATTGACTCGAAATGATTCGCGATAGGCTTTCTGCATATCACCCTCATCGAGGGAGCGAACGAAACGAAGCTCAAGGCAGCGAGCTTCATCCCTTTGAAGAATCTCTTCGGAGTCGGAACAGGTGTTTTCTAACCAAAGTGCAATTTTGTACAAATCGAATTTAAAGAAGCCCCATTCGCAAAGAGCTTCCCCATTGAGTTTCAATTGTCGATTTTCGATCTTGAGAGTGGAGGGGAACTCGTCGCCATGTACAGGGGATGAGCAAAAGAAAACACCCGCGCAGAGTGACAGGCTAAGAAGCGTAAATTGTGCTGACGGAATGACGACCTCCAGAAATACAGAATTCAGATTTTTAAATAATCAAGGTTCAGCGAAGTATGGGCAAGTTGGATTTCACAGAAATTAGGGAGTGTCTGAACGATATCGTCCATCGCCACAGAGTCCGTCTGAACTATTTTGAAGAGAGCAGCTGGTTCAAAGTCGCCGAATCAGCGGCGCTGCGGAATTTCGACATGAAAGTGTCCAAGTCAGGAATGGAATAGCTCTCGGCTGACGGCCATTGAGTTCCTATTTCGGGCTTTCGGTCGAAGGTCTCGATCTCAGTTAAATAGGAGAGGTAAGCAAATTCGAAACCGGCACGGACTGTCGAAATGATGGAGATGAATTCTTCTTCTGTGACCATCGATTTCGGATATGACCAGGTCGTGGCCCCCATCACCTCATCTTTGACCCAGTCTGTTTTGGGAGAATCGGGGTGTTCGTTGTGGCAAGTCACACAAGCCATTGCCGAAGCAAAATCTGGAAACATGGCTGTTTCGATGCCAGAGTTCGGGTCTTTGTAAAAGACCGGTTCTTTTGTGGATAATAGCGATTCAAATTTTTCAATCTGAATCCCTTCAAAACCATTTGTCGGAGTGATGGGCTGATGAGATCCCAAGTACAGATCTAGTTCCACTGGATTGATGTCGATATTGCTCGCAGCTTTTGCCAAGAATAGTGCAGGTAGCGGCCCCGCTTGAATGTCAGGATTTTCCCAGTCTTCGTCGAACTTTAGTCCCGCTTTCTTTCCTTGTCCGACGATAGACTTTGTGTAGAGAGTTCGAACGATGTCGTTTTCTTTTGCGATAACTCGAAAGACATCCCCGATGGGAATAGAGGCTGATCCTCGTGCGTCTTCTAGGGGCAAAGGTGCGCTGACAAAAGTCCATGTGATCAGCAATATCAGTAATAAGACAATTATATGAGAAGAAGAAATCTTCATCGGGGGGTTCCCCTCTCTTTGAGGTAAGGGGTCCGCAAGTCTCCATATGGAGCTGCAGATTTACCGTCGAGGTAGTTTTGAATGGCGTCCACATTATGAGCGTCTTTTAAGTGGAATATCTTTTCTCGCTGATGGCCACCGTGAAATTCATGGCATTGTAGACATGTTTCCCAACGTCCTTGCGCAATGAGTTCAACATGGGTGGGAGTGGTCGTGTCGGGTTTCTTGCCCCAGACTTCATGGCAGTGCATACAGAGAGTCATCGCGTGTTGCATCACGCTTGAAGAGTGGTGGTCATGGCAACTACTGCATTCCCGGATGCCCAGCATCGTATCTAATTCGTTGTACTTTGGTTTTCGAAGCTTTTGTTGAGGATGGAAGTTCTCCTTCATCGGGTGGCAGTCCTCACAATCGGCGGACTCCACTGGATGTGTCAGGAAATCAGCACCTTGTTGGCGTGATCCCAGCCAATGATAGACATTGGCTTGAACTTGTTGGCGTATCGTTCCTTCAGCAGGCTCATGGCATTGGTCGCATGACATTCCCTCATGCATTTCACTGTCCCCACCGGGGCTGAGAAACTGTTCAGTGGATGGAGAGTTCATTGCTGCGACGCTGAGCACTGTTACGAAGATGCCTGCCATGAGAGGCAATTTTCTAGGAAACTTTGATTTCGCCATTCAAGGACCTCCATGACCCAGTATGAGCCATACGTGATAAATCGCGAGAGCACTGAGGAGTATTGATATTCCAATATGGGGAAAGAGCCACCAGTGGAGATATGTTTGTCGCGTCTTCCCATCGTTGATGAGGGATCTGTCTGCGACCCCTATTAAAGTATGGGTGATGAACAATAGGGTAATGAGGCCAAGTAGCCCGGTACCGGTGGAACTTCCATGAAGCAGGAGGAGTAGTGGTGAGAAAGCCCCGATGCGGCGGTGAAGATGAAGTGTTGTTGAAGGATCAGATCCGCGGGACCAAACACGTTGCCAAGGAAGAATCCATTGCCAGCCAAGGAACCCTAATAGACAACTCCCCGAAATCCAGTGACCCAAACCTGATTGCTGCCATGAGATCAGAGTTTCCGGAAGCGCTCTTTGAGTGAGAATGAGGGCGGTCGAGATGGAAGTGATCAAGCCGATGATCAAAGACAGATGGTCAACAGGAATAGAGCCAGACTTCAAAGAATGTCGAGGAAGAAAACGCTCTCTCTTGATGAACTTCGAATCGATTTCTAAAGATCTTAAAGCTGAATACATATCATTCTCGAAGGACTCCGGGCCGCAGATCATCCATAGTGCACCAGGAAATCTTTGGTGGTATTTTTCCAAGTCCTTCAGCGTGATTCTTTGACCGCTTGAAGTTGACCTAGGTATGTATTCCAAGCAAGCATACTCATTGGATAGGTCTTCTAATTCATCAGAGTAAGGCCTTGTGTGGCGTTGACTTGTCGAGTGGTCGATGACGATGTTGCAACCATAGGAGAGTTGTACTCGTGCTCTTGCGCAAGAAATCGCAGGCGTGACACCAATACCTGCGACGAGAAAGACTATCGGTTGAGATTCCATGAGGTCAGCAGTGAAGTCTCCCATTGGAGGAGAAATCTTGACGGTGAAGTTATTGTTGTTTGAATCGGTTATCCAGCGAGTGAAGAGACCATGTGGCTCTTTTTTGAAAGTGATTTCCCGCCACCGAGATTCTGATCCTGAACTTGAAAGAGTATAAGACCTTCTAATTTTCTCTCCATGGATTTCGCATTCGATGATGGCGTGTTGTCCTGATTTGAATTGAGGAAGCAATTCAGTATTTTGAGGAGAAAATCGAGCCCTGAAGATGTCTGTTGCGACTTCTTTCAGTTCTGAAAGGTACATTTCTGAAGTGTTTTCTTCTTCAACGATGGCGTTTATGTCTATGCGACAAGCTCCGCAGATTGTTCCAGCACCGGTGCAAGCAATCAAACGATCAGCGCTATCACAGCCTTCTTGTTTTAATGTTTCTAATTCGGAGCGAGTAATCTGCATACAATGGCAGAGAATATCTGGATCGAAATCATCGGTGAAAAGGACTCCCGTGCTTTCGAACTGCTGAATATCTTCAGCTGTAAATTGTGTGTTTTTTCGGATGGCCTCGACGATGAGACCCGTCTCTTCAGTGGGACCATGGAATTCGAGCCCTGTGATATGCCCGTTCTCCATTTCTATAGTACGTTCGATGGCTCGCCCTTTATCTTTATACATAAAAACGATGGCGTTTGAGCACTGAGGCTTAATGTTAATCTTTAGGAACGTATTCAATATCCCTATTTGAGAGATCAACTCTCTATCTCCCTCGATGCGCATCGAAGAAATGAAAAAAGGGTTTCCGTGAATCGTTTCATGGAATTGAAGAACCATTTCACCACTACGATCGCGATAGATTCTTCGCAGTGCAGACAAGTACTGGGACATATTGTAGTCATCTGCCGCGATAGGAAGAAAATCGTTTTTCTCCAGCAGCATCAGCCTGCAGTCCGTTAATGCGCGAACACTTGCCGAGCGGGTAGTGTTTAGAATCACTCCAAGTTCACCAAATAGTTGGTGATTTTTGAGAGTTGAGTAGGTTTGCTCTCCCTTTTCGGTCTGATGATAGACTTCTACAGAGCCGGATAATATATAGAAAACGGAAGAGGATTCGTCGCCCTCATGGAAGATGTCTTCACCTTTTGAGTAAGATCGTTCTTGTGGGAGTTCTCTTAAGAATTTCTGCTGTGTTAGAACGCGAAACAAAGAGGAAGTTTCTGCCAGTTTGTCCCGTGTCTTGAGTTGTTCTCCGCGAGTAGAACTGAATTTTGAAAGTTGCGATAGGCCGCCGACTTTCTCAATAATCGAGTAGGGGATTTCCAGAAGTTGAGTTTCCCGAGTAGATCTGACGGATGCGCTACGAAGTTGCTGGTCTCTAGTGATAGCCCATTCTCCAATAATATCTCCTGCACTCGTAGAATAAGAAAGAATCAACTCTTCGATATCTGCATCGCTGAATAAGTTCTTTGGAGATTTGTATTTGAAAATCTCTAGTTCGCCTGTGTTGAGAATAAAGATCGAAGATCCCTGATCGCCTTCTGAGAACAGAAGTTGCCGGCTTTGAAGAGTGATGAGAGAAGAATGTCGGGCGATTTCGATCATCTGCTCAAGTGTGGCCCATGAAAGAGCTTCGCACTTCTCAAGAAGCTTTATTATTGTTGCTCTTGTCGTCAAGCTGGCGGGCATGGCGGTTAAAACTCCTTTATCAGTGATTCTATAGAATCCTCATGAGATAGCCTTCATTTTAAATCGGATTCGTTCCAGCGATAAAACCAGTAGCCCATGCCCACTGGAAGTTGAAGCCGCCGATACGCCCATCCACATCGAGTATTTCACCCACAAGGTGCAGCCCTGGAGCCGTTCTTGATTCCATTGTTTTGAGTTGTACTTCTTCGAGGGGTATTCCACCCATGGTGACTTCGGCATAAGTAAAACCACGATCTCCCTGAATCGGGAGTTTGAGAGCACAGCATGTTTGCGTCAGAGACTTTCTGTCCTTCTTGGTCAATTGGGCACAAGAGCCGGTGGCGTCTACGCCTGCCAAATGAAGTATTGTTTCGACTAATCGTTCGCCATGCCACTTTCGTAGGATGTTGCGGGGCGATTTTGTTCCTCCGTGTAGGAGTTCATTGACGATCTCTTCTTCAGGTACGTGTGGGAAGAAATTCAAGAGGAGAGAAGAGTGGCTGTTGTCTTCATGAGCGTCCCTCCAATAACGACTGACATCCAAGATGCCCGGTCCAGAAAGACCAAAGTGAGTACAGAGTATACTATGAGTCGTTTGGTGTAGAAGTTTTCCAGATTGATTTTTGACCATTAGGGTTGCGTCAAAAGACAGACCTGAAAGTGTTCTGAGTGGATGTTCACCGGGCAGGATAAGAGGGACGAGGGCGGGAAATACTCGTTCGGTGATGCTGTGTCCCAGTGATTGGGCGATCTTGTATCCATGCCCGTCAGACCCTGATTTCGGTAAAGCCTGACCTCCCGTAGCTAGAATGACGCGTTGAGAATAAATCGTTCCCCATTCGCCGGAGATGGAATAACCATCAGTGGTGGAAAGAATCGATTCGACACGTTGAGGGTGACGGATAAGCACATTCGCATCGTGGCAAGCATTCAACAGCGCATCGAGAATAGTGCGGGCTTTATTTGTAACTGGAAAAAGCTTACCCGTTTCTTCCCTCTTCAGTTCGACGCCTTGATTGGCGAAGAAGGCGATGGTGTCTTCGACAGTAAATCGCCGTAATACTTTACGAATGGCATTAGGAGTGCCTCCTGCGTAGTCCTTGGGGTCGACGGTATCATGTGTGACATTGCAACGCCCGCCGCCGGCCACCAAGATTTTCGCACCCAGTTTTTTGGCTCCGTCGAGAACGAGAACTCGTTGCCCCGTTCTTCCGGCAAATATCGCGGCAAAGAGTCCAGCAGCTCCGGCACCCACGACTACCAAATCGTATTTTTCTTCTCTAGAAGTCATGCTTAGAGAATAGCGGAGAGGCCCTACGAGCAGCGTGAATCTGCAACATCGTATTTCTATAATCAATATAAGGCATACGTAAGTACTTAATAAATAACTATTTACAGTTCCTGTGATGGCCTATAGATGAATGGATTTGGTATGAATGTAAGAGACGCGAGGAACTGGCCGCACTCATTGTGCGTTATTCTGGGACACTTGTGGGGAATGATAGCTTTGAGATCGTGAGTTTTTGAAAGGGTGTGTGAGTGTGGGTGTATCCCGTTCCTGTCTGATAGATGAATTTGAATCGACTTTAATAGGTCAGATGAAAACGAAGAGTTTACTCTTTTTATTGGCATGCTTCTGCGTATTGCTGAGTTGTAACTCCGTTGTCGTCGCTCAATCAGGCTTCGAAAATGAAAGCTTGGAGCAACGCCTTCTACAGCCCAAATTAAATTTCGATGCCTGGCTTTTTCAAAAGCGTCCAACCATGAATCTGGCCTTTGACCTCAATTCGAGAATTGTTGTCAGAGAAGGTAAAGACAAGCCGGGTTTTGTAAATTGGTTTGGAATAGATTTCGTGGATCAAATTGACTGGAACGGATTGCCGCTGGCGTCCGTGATCATGCAAGCGTATGCCGTTCAAGTCGTAGACCTTCCGAAGACGCCTATCATCTTTGATGACCCCAAAGATTGGGAACTGCAATGGCGTTTTGTGTACCTCGACTTTGACGGTTTCGCTCACAAAGGATATTCCCTGAAGGTGGGGCATTTTCAGGTTCCTTTCGGATTGGAATGGAACAGTGATACGACGGGAACTCTGAGGCAGTACACAAATGCGAAGAACCTGGGTGTCAAAGCAGATTGGGGAGTGAGTGTTCACGGAACCCGAAGTGGATTCGATTACGAACTATCTTTGACTCGTGGAAGCGGTAACGAATACAGGGATGTCGGCGACAACCATGTGATTGCCGCAAGAGTCGGTTCCCGCTTTGGCGATACCCTCTCATGGGGCTTGTCTTATCTCGATGCAAATCTAACAGGCCAAGACGCCCCCATCGGTATGACTTCTTTCCCCGCTCCTCAGAGGGAGCGATGGGGTATGGATGTTGCGTTGACTCATACTAAAACACAGTGGTTAGCGGAGTATAGTCGCGGAACCAACGGACCTCAGGGCGTGTGGACCAGTCTTGTGGAGTTTAATATTGAAGAACCCGCAGATAGAAATCTGACCTACATTCAGCTGACAGGGTCTGGGGTTCATTCTGAAACCGATCTCAATATGACACTTCAGTCAAATGTGGGATACAAAAAGTATCTGGGCCCCAATATATCTTTAGAACTTCAATGGACACATGATATTGAACTTCCAGGGGCAGCCAAGCCGGGTGAAACAGGCGTTTTCCAAGTGAGATACAGGTTCTAACATGAGAAAGAAAAGCAGCATGAGATGTCTTTATATTATTAAGATTGCTTCATGGGTGATTTTGGCTGTCATTGCGCCATTGGAAATGGAAGCCCAAGAGGGAACCGTAATGGAAGCCCAAGAAGAGTCAGAACGCTTTTATAGAGAAGTTCGAATAGAACCGTTTTGCTCATTGCCCAATTTCATCACTGAGGTGCCACGGCTTTTTGAAGATACGAATTTTCATCAGATTTCTTCAATGCCATTTATTATTAATGAAGACCACCGCAGGAAAATCAGAAAAGACTTGGCACCAATAGAGATTCCCTATGACTCACTTGGGAGACACCAGATGTATTTCCCTGTTACGCAATCAAATGTTCCTTTGGGAATGGTTTTGGTTCGTAAAATTCTCGAATACAAATATGGTGCGGTGACAGTCGGTTGGCGATTTGATTTCGATTACAAATTCGTTGATTTCTATATCAATAGCAGGAATCCCTACGCTGAAAGAATCAGCGCCAAAAAAAATGAACTTCTCTCTGCAATGTCGAATGTAGATCCGGATAGCTTGATTTCTTGGATAGACGAAAAAAAACTTAAGCTATCGAAAAAGGGTTCAGAGATTTTAGGAACAGTTGTGGGTGACGACTTAAATATCAACGAGTTGACCGCTATCGTTATCTACACTGCAGTATTGAGCCGTTCAAGTGCTCGAAATGTATGTGAAGACGGCATCAGTTTGATTAGGAAATTTAGCCGTTCATTGAGGGAGCTGAAAAGAGATTCTAAGTTGGAGCATTGGCTCCAAGGGAAGTCTATGCAAACAGTCGGACACTTTGTGGAGATTCCTAGAAGTATCATTCGAGAAGCTTGTCGAAGTATAAAGGCGACACTCGCTCCTGAATTGAAAGACCTGACATGTCGGCCGCAGCAAATCATACATCTGAAAAGCGGTAAAGCTGGTAAGACCTATTGGATTCTTGATCAGGAAGTTGAGTTTGACGGCAAGCTGCAAATCGTCAGATGGTTACTCGATAATGAGTCAAGAGTGATATCTGTCGACAGATTGGGAGAAGACCTGGCTTCTATTCCCGAAATGAGTGACATGATAAATAGTCTATTGAGAGTGATTAATAAGTCACCAATAGTTGAGCTTTCGGGGTGTAACTCTGGATCTGAAGTGAAGGTGTATCAAGTGCAGCAAATTTGCTTACGGATCCAGAATGCGCTGCTGGTGAAATAGTGTTATCAATTCGGAAGTCACTACTCTTCATATTGATCACCACAATGGCGTTATCCATGGGAGTTTCATGGTTGTTGTCAAAGTCTCAATACGATCTTCAGGTTAGAAGTGTAGAAGATAAGTATTCTGTTGAGGAGCTGACTTATATAAATGTGAATACGGATTTGCTTCTTCGGAAGGTTTACTTTGCTACAGATTTAGGGGAATTGCTTTATTCAGAAGAGGCTATGCCAGCAGAAATACTAAATTCTGTATTAGCCAGTTTTCGATCTGATCTGTCTGCGCTGAAAGTAGACGTCCTGAAGTTTTTAGAAAAGAAAAAAAACTCAAGAAATGACATCCCCTACGACGAATTACGCACACGATTAAGAAAAAACTATGAGTCGGTGAGGCTGAATTACGAAAATTTGTGGGTCGATCTTGGTGAATACGAAAAATCCGCTGAGTTATACAAGCAGACGCTGGAAAAAGTACATTATTCATCAATGGTCGCTTGCCTCAATAATGCTGTCAAACCTCAAGTGCAGATCAATGAGTTGATAGTGCAAATCCTTGCAGATGAATCCGAGGTTTTTTCTAAGACCAAGAAAGATTTTCGATCAAGATTAGTGCTGTTTTTTGTGTTGCTCACAGCGATATCGGCAGCATTGATTTACTTAGGCAGCAATATGATTGCTCAACCTTTGGAAGAGCTGAGCGAAGAAGCCACAAGGGCGGAGAAGCCAAAGGGAAAGTTCCGTTACTCTGGGAATAGGTACCTTTTCTCCGAAGCAAACCAGTTAGTTCAGTCTATTGCGGGTTTGGTAGAAAAAAGAAATGAAGAAGAACAAGGCCTTGAAGATCGAGTATCGAGAAGAGATGCCGAGCTCGCCCATTTGAACGGAATGGATCAGTTGGGGGTGGTTACTGGGAATGTCGCTCATGACTTTTCAAATATCCTCACTATCGTTCTGGGTTATACGGAGATGTCGTTAAGGCGCAATGACTTGAATGACGAAACACGTAGGCATTTAGACCAAGTGCTCTCTGCGGCAAAATTAGGAAAGTCTATTACTGCGCAGTTACTCAAGGTATCTCGGAAAACTCTTCAAGATGAAGTGCCTACCCTTGTTGATCTCAATCGATTTGTGAAAGAAATGGAGCCGTTATGGAAACCTCTTCTAGGAGCTGATCTCCAAGTTCGATTAAGGGCTTCTGATGAAGTCGGAAGAGTGCTGATCGAAGAACGAAAGCTCACTCAAATCTTGATGAATCTGCTGACGAATGCCAGAGATGCGATGTCTGATTCTGGGGAAGTGATAGAAGTCGTCATTAGAAACCTAACGGAAAAAGAACTTCAGGATCTAAGAGGCGAAGTTGATCATCAACGAATGTATTCGGTGATAGAGGTGAAGGACCAGGGGTGCGGTATTCCTGAAGAAATGAAAGATCGCCTCTATCTACCGTATGAAACGACAAAAAGTACTTCGAGGGGAACGGGCTTCGGGCTCGCCATCGTGCATAACATGGTTCAGGTTGCTGGGGGCTGGATCGATTACACGACTCAGAAAGACGTGGGTACCACGTTCAGAATATTACTCCCCCAGGCTGGCGAAGCTGAAGAGGTAGCAAAGAAAAATGGTCATTTGTTGGTCGTAGAAGACGAAGACAGTTTGCGCGAAATTATCGTGTTAGCGTTGGAGTCTGAGGGGTACCAAGTGACGGCGGCCTCCAGAGGTGGAATCGCATTAAATGAGCATTTAGAGCACTTGAATGATTTCGATGCTTTGATCACAGATGTGAGAATGCCGGGGATCGATGGCGATGAGTTGGTGAGACTTTTCAGAAAAGAACGAAGAAATCTACCTGTGATCTATATCTCTGGACACAGTTTTCGTTCTATCGAGGAAAACCACAACCCCGCCCAACCTACGTTCTTTTTACAGAAACCCTTCTCGACAGATGAACTTTCTCACAGCCTAGAAAAACTCTTACAGATGAAATCGTGATGGCTGTCATTGAGAATATTGAAAACGGTCTGAGCCAGAAAAACCCGGACATGGATGAACAAATCCATGTCCGGGTTTTTCTCAAGCCTGAGTTGCTGTTCAGTTCTTCACGTAGTCTTTCTTGTCGGGTTTGCAGTTCCAACCGCAGGAAATATCGGCCGCGTCAAGGAACTGCTCGAACTGAGCTAGGGTTGATCCCCTAGAGGGTGCTCTCTTCCTTTTTCTCGCATTTCGTCTCCTGAGCGGATTCGCAGCCGATGGGAAACGGTATGGCGCTAATGCCGGGGATGACTCCGGCAGCGATGGCACCGGCGAAGAAGAAGATTCTCAACCCGATTGGCATCGTGTTGCTCTCCGATGGAGGAGAAAGCTGGAAGGGCAGCGTCGGAAATTCTGCGGGAGGCTCAGACGCAGCCGAGATGCGTTTCAGGGCATTCAGCATCAACAGCAGCGAGGGATACAACTTCTGCATCCGATCCAGCCATCTCAGCGGCCAGGTCGAACTGAAGCCGGCGGGATCGAT
>JAACCY010000136.1 GCA_009937185.1 Planctomycetia bacterium | reverse complement strand
CGGTTGAATGGGATGGCGAATTGGGAATTCGAAGAGCGGCTTGAAGCTCTCGATCGTGTTTCCGGAGATAATTTTGGTACTTCAATTTCAATTCACTCAAGTGGGCAAATTCTTGTGGGATCACCCGGTAGAGATGGAAATGGAATAGATAGCGGTGTGGCGTTCCTCTATTCGGGTGGCTCAGATGGCTGGACTGAATCAGCGGCTTTCGGCCCAGGGATTGCGAATGAAGGCGATCGCTTTGGAACCTCTGTTTCCTTGATTGAGGATTTTGTTTTTATAGGTTGTCCATTTTCAGATATTGCGGGACCCGCTTCTGGAATGGTGGCTTCCTACCGTAAATCGAATGGGATCTGGATTATCCAACCTCTCTTGCTTCCTGACTCTGGCGTTACGGGTACTGGCTTTGGAGCGACTCTCGTTATGGAAGACAACTTGTTGGCGATCGGAGCGCCCATGGATATGGGAAACGAAGCCATGCCTGCTGGGAAGATCAGCATTTACGCTTTTGATCAAGGCTGGAATTACCAATATTCATTGACGGGTAATTCTGGAGGATTCCTTGGCACTTCGATCGCTATCGATCGCGGAGTCATATTGGCAGGTGCGCCGTTGGATTCTTCTACTGCAATTCTCGGAGGCGGAGCAAAGTTCATCGTCGAAGGAGACTTGGATTGTGATGGTGATGGGACCGCTGACGCTTGTGCCATTAACAATGGTACAGCACAAGATTGCGATCTAGACGGTATTCCTGATCAATGTGCCATCCTAGAAGGGTGGGTTGCGGATTGTGACAATGACCTGATACCCGATAGTTGCTCAACTTTGGCAGGAAATGTCGAAGATTGCGACGCCGACGGAATTCCCGATTCATGTTCACCACAATCAGGGCTTGTCGAAGATTGCGATCAGGATTCCGTCCCAGATGTTTGCCAAGGTGATTGTAATTTAAATGGTATTCCTGATCCCTGCGAATTCTTCAATCCAATGTATGATTGCAATTTAAATGGCCAAATCGATGAATGTGAAATAGATTCTGGAGCACTGTCGGATTGTGACGGTGACGGCGTTCCAAATATTTGTGACAACGATTGTAATGAAGATGGGATTTCAGACATTTGTTCGGTCCTGTCTGGATTATCAGAGGACTGTAATAATAATTTTCTCCCTGACGAATGCGACCTAGATGATCCTCTTGAGAATTCGAATTCGAATGATTACGTGGATTTCTGCGAACCTATGTTTATCCGAGGTGATGCTGATGGAACCCCTGGGGTTCGATTAGCGGATGCCGTCCTTCTGAGTTCTCGTGTATTTGGTACAACTGTAATTGAGCACTGCGAAGAAGCTGCTGATGCCAACGCCGATGGTTTTCATGACATTTCAGACGGACTATATCTGCTCTTCTACGAGTTCGCTGGAGGGGCAGCTCCACCTGGGCCTTTCCCTGAGTGTGGAATAGCCCCAGCCTCGGCTTTGTTTCCTTGTACTGAACACCCATCTTGCCCTTGAAAAGATCCACTACTCAGGTTGGAATTTCGAGGTGTTCTATATCGCCATTTTGAGTAGTGGCGATCAGCAAAGATATCTTATCAATGGGGATACCCCAGCACTGATGAACAGCCTTGCGGTACCATTCCATTTGGTCTTTGTACTTTCCTAATGTGTCTTCGTTACTCAACAGAAGATTGTCGCTTTTGAAATCAATTATCTCAGCAGAGACAAAGCCCGTCGAATTTTCTCTTAAGACGAGTCTGTCGATCACTCCACTAAATCTAATACCGTTAATGTCTGTCATTAAAGAGATTTCTTTCTCAAGGATTAATTTATCCTTGGAATCAGATTCGAGTCTTTCTGCTGTTGCCGATTGATCAAATATACTTGAGAAATTTTCTTTATGGAGTGCTGCAAGTACGATGTTTAAGACCTCTTGATGGAGATCTTTTTCTCGTGGGTGTAATGAAGTGAGAGTCTTCTGGATGTCTTCTTGTGCTGGAGTGCTCCACGATATGGTTTCGAGTACCGAGTGAACTAATGTACCTATCAAGAGTGCTCTACGTCTCTTCGGAGTCCATCTTGTAACTTTCTTAGAGGCGGTAGTTCTCTTTTGCCCCATAGCGTCGGGGATCAGGGGTTCAACTCGAACAGACCTTCTCAGTCTTTCTTCTTCTCCCGACTTTCCTGAATCGTTCTTAGCAGAACCACATTCATAAATAACTTTTCCCGGTAAGCACTCTTCTCCAGGTGCGAGCGTCTTTACTAAGAGTTGGGCATAAGAGGATTCTTTATAGTTCCCCTTCTTACCCGGTGGAGGGAGAATCATCGTCAACGTATGTCGTGCTCGAGTCATGGCGACATAGAGTAGGCACATTGTTTCGCTCAGTTTTCGATCCCGACTCTGTTGCGACATTTCGGGGTATGGATCTCCGACAAGAGCATGATCTGCTTCTCCCAAATAGCGAGAGAGGTGGACTTGCTGTCCATTTTCCTCAAGCGTGAGGAGTTTGGGGACGGGCTGGAACCATGCGTAGTCGAGCTCAGGCATGATGACAGCATCGTATTCGAGTCCCTTAGCTTGATGAATGGTCATCACCTGGACGGGAGATCCACCGGGACGAGGAACTGAATTCTGGCGAAGGTTTTGGATAAGGTCTTCGAGTCGTAAGCCATGAAATCCAAATACCCTAATTTGTTCGATCAATTGATCGAGGCGTGATTGATCCTCTTCAGAACATTGCAGGGAAAGAGTGTTGACTATGGAGTAAATCGTATCGGCGAATCCTTCATCGTAGAGAAGTGCACGAAGGCGGATGATCGCTTGATCTAAGAGTTCCTCATCTGCGACTTCTGCGAGGTCGAGTTGAGGCATGCATTTCAAGATTTGTGGGAGAGGGGAATTTTCTACAGCGTACTGTAGAGTGCCATCCCCTGGATGCTCGATGAGTTCGAGAAGAGCCACTACTCGGCCCACTGCGGGTGAGTCAACGAGGGGGTTTCCACGCTCTTCACTGGCTTCTATTCCTCTTGCTCTCAAGGCCGCTACGAGTTTTGAGATATGCCGATTTTTTCGGACCAGAATCGCAATACTGCTATCCTTTGAGAGACTCCGGAGACGATCGACCTCTGCCAAAGTTTCATGATAGGGCCATATTTTTTCCACTTTTCCTTCGTACTCACTCGCTATTCGTAAGGAAACATGACCGTCAGGTCGATCTCCCAAGAGTTGGGCGACCCGATGTTGATCAAAGGAGTTCGACCATTTTTCTAGGCAACCTTGGTCTTCTGGTTTTGGTGGGAATGAAGCGAGTTGAGAAAAGACCTTATTCACGGTGTTGAGTACGGGCTCTGAAGATCGCCACGACTCGTCAAGAGAAGATCCCGATTCGGGAAGAAGAAGAGTTTCAAATTGATCCATGACTTCTGCGCGCCCTCCGCGCCATCCATAGATCGCTTGCTTTCCGTCTCCTACGCAGAAAAGAGAACGTCCTTCCTGACTTCCTGCTGCAAGCTCCTCCATGATGGGAAGCAATGCTACATATTGCACAAGAGATGTGTCTTGGAACTCGTCAAGTAACATATGGCGAATTGTCGCATCTATACGTTCGTCGATTAGTCCTGGCTGACCGAGAACTCGCGCTGCGATCAGCGCGATGGGAACATCAAAGTAATCCAGCCCTGAATTTTTTTGCAATCCTCGTTCTCTCACCTGGTCATATAATTCGAGGAACTCTCCTGTCGATTCATTTTGTTTTCGAAGTAATTGAATGAACTCACTTCGTACGTTTTGAATGAAGATTTCTAACGGCTCTGCCAGATCAGGTGTGATATCGGTGCTGTAATATTTGAACTCGCCATTCAGTACTTTACCGATCAGACCGCTCTTACAAGATTTGACTCGGGCTAAAAGATCAGGGTCGTCCCAATTGTTTTGCGTTGAAGCGAGCGCATTCTTCCAACGGTTGTCTTCTTTTCCGCTTTTGTTTAAGGGGCATTTGAATTTCAGAAGACTGTCCCATGCACTCTCCAGTTCTTTACTGGTGGGTCCTGGGACCGGTTCTGGAATTTGCCAAGCCGTAGAAGGGAACTCTCTTGATTTTTCATGAAAACCAGTCACCAAGTTTTCTAGATCGACTGCGACTTGGCTCCCCAGATTCCCTTTGTTGAGACGGTGCATCATTTGTCGAGCACCTCGAGGCCCCTGGGTTTCCAGTATCTGTTGGATTGAGGATGATCTAATTTTTGCCTGAACATCCGAATCCAATATTTTCCAGCCAGGGGTGAGCCCACATTCATAGGTGAATCCTGTGGCTAATTTTGCAAAGAAAGCATCTAGAGTTGAAATCTGGCAACGATGGAGCTGAGCGAGGAGGAGCCTCAATGTAGGAAGCAAGTGATCTTCTCTAGATTTGGTATGTCCGGCCCTCTTTAGCATTTGATGAAGTTCTTCAAAGCCTTCTTGCTGGAGGGAGTCGAGTAGGCGTTTGTAGCCTTCCTCTTCCAGAGCGTCCAATAAGCGTTCGAGGATTCGTTCAAGAATCTCGCCAGCCGCTGTTCGTGTAAAGGTGACTGCGAGGATACTTTCCGGTGGCTCACCAGAGAGGATCAGACCCAAATAACGAGTTGTAAGGCGATGTGTTTTTCCAGAGCCGGCACTGGCTCTAATGATCCTGTGATAAGGGAAATTCATACTGAGTCCTCCTCGTCGTCTTGTCCCATCTCGGACAAACTGGACTCTGCATCGACGGTGACGCCGGCAAATGCTCTCTCCCAAGAATGGGAGAATGATTTGAGAACTCTCGTTTCAGGTTCCTCAGGGTTCAATATTTCTCGCACAACATTTGTCGCACATTCCACAGCATCTATCTGGTCGTCCTCGGTCCATTTCGCCAGCATGACGGATGGACTCTCTGATTTACCGGGTAGACAGAAAAAGCCAACTTCAATATCGGAAGAGACTTGCTTCCCATCGATGACAAGGGTGGGCGAAAAATGTTTGTAGAGGGGTAACTGCAGTTTCTTCCATGGGGTTTCTTTGCCAGGCCTTCGACCGTGATCTTTTTCGGGAGAGTGCCCATGATCACCGGTTTTATAATCGAAGATACGCCATGCTCCGGTTATCTTGTTGTAATCGATCCTATCGATACGTCCGGAAACTCCTAAAGATTGTCCTTCGATCTCAAGTTTGCAATTCTTTGGATCCAGATTGATTTCCGTGGCCACGATGTGCCAACCCTGAAATCGTATTTTGGCTTGTTCTCGTGCCCAAATCTCGAGTCGTGCTTTGGCCTGTTCCACTTGAACTATAACTGCTGCTCTCGGGTGGCGAGCTCATTTTCTTTTCGCATACTCTTGCAACCAGTTTTCAGCGGCTACATAGATTTCTTCGGCTTTCTTGAGTTCTCTATCGGTTTCAGATTTCCCATATTTCTCCAACACCCAATGAAGCATGTTTCCAAATGAGAGTGGATTGAGCTGGCGATCCCTGTCATGACAATCGCGTAAGCTCAACATGGTTTCCATTTGAAATAAAACAGGGTCTGTCAGCCAACGACCAAAAGCGGTGACCGAGATTTTTTCTGGGGGGAGAACACTTTTCCAGCGAGGCGGTCCAAGATCTGCGAGATCTGTATTTTCTGTTTCTTGTTCAGGTCTTTTTTCGGTGAGCAGGATTCGATGCTTATGATCGAGGAATGTCTTTAGTCGCTCTATGCCATTATTTCCGCGAAGAAGTAAGCGACTCGGAAGCATGGGATTTCCTTCGGCATCTCTTGCTGCGAGTGCGATCGATACCTTTCGTCTTCCATCCAATAAGTTGTAAAGATGGTGACTGTCTCTTGCGACTCTTGCGTCGAATCCTGGAATATCTAATTCTCGTCGAAGTCTTTCTGGCAACAAGGGGTCCGAATTACTAGATCCCGAAAGTCGTCCTTCTGAAATGCCGGACAAAATAAGATGAGGCGCATTGTCCATGGGGAGTTCTAGCCAGCCCAATGCCTCCATGCTGAGGCCATCGTCATCTTCGGGAAGCATCGCATCGGTCGTTAACTCGTGGATCAAATGGGCCAGTTCTTCACCGGAGAGGTGGCAAGCCGTCCAAAGTCCACAAGAGCGTAGATTTTCCAGAATCTCGACAAGGGTTTCAGAGCCGGATTCGGGCCAATTCGGCATTCCCTCTTCATCAGATCCCAATAATCCTGATAGGACTTCGATGTATTGATCGAGACGTTGAAGGAAATCATCTTCCCGTCGATGGAGGGGAGCGAGAGCGGAGCTCAGTGCCGCAACTGCAGGAGGAGCCCCAGGATCATCTCCGAGTACGGGTTGCCGATCTCTGCACCACTGATCCAGATCCTTGATCACGTTGATGGTTTTGCCCTGACGGTCAGTTCGACTAGGAAGCCATGACAATATTTCAGGATATCGGGCGAGGGCCACCAAGGCTCCTGAGGTTTCGTTGGAGATGGCGTCTTTGATTCCTGTGATCAATCGACCACAGGCTGTCAGGCTGTAAGGCTGACCTGCCGCGAGATGAAGTCCCATAGAATTCCGACGGAAGGTTTCCGAGATCCATGGCATCAGATCATTGTCTGCCACTCCCAGTCGAACATCGCTGGTTTTTTTGATCTCGTCTATTTGTGAAACATGATCGATCATCGCCAAAGCGAGGTCTTGTGGCGTGTCTGTAACGAGGAAGTGTTCCGGATCTGGCATCAACGTATTTTCCCATTCAGCCGGGTCGGGTCTTCCATATTCGTCGTAGAGATGTTGGTCTTGTTCCAGAGCGTCGATCCAGATTTCGCAGCGGGTGTGCTCCGCGAGCCACTCTCGAGTTCTTTTCGGGAGTTCCATCAAACCGATCAGGATGACTTCGGCTTGAGTTTGGGTCGGAGATCCATGGTTGAATCCGCTCTGACTGACATCCCAATCTCTCAAGAATCCCTGTCTGCGGTTTTCGATTTTTTCTAATGCTCGTAAACGCAGGGCGCATTCCTGATCACGATCGGCGGCTATATGTGCCGCCGCGCCGGGGTTGAGGCCCTCAGTTCTCAAAGTGGTTGTGATTCTGGAAAATAGTTTGCCCATGGCCAGAAGACCTGAAGTGCCGCTCAGGTCAGGATCGATGCCCAGAGGTTCGAGGTCCTCGGAAGGCGAGGATTTTAACGCGAGTAACCATGAAATCTTTTCTCCAGCAGGCGTGACGAGGGGAAGGTCACGAGTCGTCAGGAGCTCTTCGAGTTGGCCCGGAGTTACGCAGGAAGGAGGCAGAAGGCTTCTACCGAGTTCCCCACAGAACTCCTGCAGGTACCTCATGAACAACCGGATGGCCCTTCGGCCAGGTAGGGCGGCGTGAAACCGTCTTAGGTCGACGGGAGAGCCCTCAGGGGCCTCTGTACCCATGCTGAGCATTCTGTGGGCGGCCAGCCTCAATACGAGGTCAGATTTTCCCAAAAAGACCTGTTTCATTTGTGACATGTCACTCCTTTTTCTCAGGTCATCTACGAGCGAATCGAGACATTCTGACAGAATATGAAATTGCCCCCTGAAAACTTCTTCGTCAACCCGGTCGCTACTCATGGCCGAGAGTGCTCTGCACGGGTAGATTCATGAGTATGAATTCCCGCAAAGACCCGTCCTATGGATTTGTGATCGATAACCGCAGCTGTATCGGTTGTCACGCATGCACTGTGGCCTGCAAAACGGAGCACTCCGATCCTGTAGGAATTAATAAAACTTGGGTTCAATACCTCGAAAAAGGGGTCCACCCCAAGGCGGAGCGATCCTTCCACGTCATGAGGTGCAATCATTGTGCAAATGCGCCCTGTGTTGAGATCTGCCCGACAGCGAGTCTTTCTGTTCGTAAAGATGCCATCGTAGATTTCGATCCAGCTCGTTGTATTGGCTGCAAAGCTTGTATGCAGGCGTGTCCCTACGACGCCATCGATATTCACCCCGAGACGGGGACAGCGACCAAGTGCAACTATTGTTCACACCGTGTCGATGCCGGGCGTGAACCGGCCTGTGCTGTGGTTTGTCCCACAGGAGCCATCGTAACAGGGGATCTCTCGAATCCTGAAAGCAGGATTGCACGCCTTGTTGCTGGCGAGCCGACGATGGTGAGAAAACCCGAAAAAGGAACTCTTCCAAAGATTCATTACATTGAGGGGCACATTGAAGCGCTCGACCCGTTGGCCAGTCATAGACCCCAGCGGACTCTTTGGGGGGAACGTCAGACTGACGGAACAGATGATCGAACAGATATTCCTGCAGAGCCAGCAAGAGGTGCACCGACAAGATCCTACGATATCCAACAGCGTCATGCGCTCAGTTGGGGTTGGAAGGTCAGCGCATATCTTTGGACAAAGTCAGTGGCCGCAGGAGTCGTCATGGTTCCAGCATTACTCCTTCCTTTTGAGAGGCCTAGTCTCATCGATGCAGCTTTGGATAGCGCATGGCTTCTTGCGCTGATTTTCATGGCCATCACTGGAGCGTTATTAGTCGGCGATCTCAAGAAGCCGGAGAGATTTCTTTGGGTTCTACTGAGACCCCAATGGTCTTCGTGGTTGGTCAGGGGAGCCTACGGGATCACTGTCTATAATGGGATTCTTCTACTCGGAATTCTGTTGAAGAGCAGAGTGTCTTCGTGGCCTGGATTGATCATCCTTATCTCCGGAGGAATTTTCGGCACTTTTGTCGCAGCGTACTCGGGTTGGCTCTTTGGCCAAGCCAAGGGCAGAGACTTTTGGCAATCTGCCCTTTCTCCTTTGCATCTGACGTTACAAGCATGCGTGGCGGGGGCAGCAACTCTTTGGTTATTGGATCCTTCGGGGTTAGGTGAACTTAAAGTTTGGTTGCTGGGATTCCTCATCTTGGAAACACCGTTCGTTCTCTTGGATGTTCATGGTCGTCATTCAACCGAAGCGGCCCGTAGAGCGGCAAAGTCGATTCTTGTTGGGCATCGAGGACGGCTTTATTGGCTCGGTGCTTCGGGCCTCGGTCGCCTGATACCGATCCTGTGGATCGTGTTCTTGGATTCCGACAAGGGTTTAGCGGCAGTCCCAGCTCTTCTTGCACTACTTGGAATCGCGGTTTGGGAACATCTATGGGTGGAGGCGCCCCAACGTCTCCCCTTGGCTTGAGGAGTCTCATATGAAAGACAAGATCAGCTGGATCGAAAAACTGGCAGGGCTTGTTGGCCTAGTTCCTAGTGAGCGTAAGTGGCCTGAGCCCAAGCCTTATGGTGAGGGTCTTCTTAGATATCCGCCTTTCGAGAAATGGCTCGATGTCGAGGAGTTGGATAGCAAGAGAAAGCCCCGCCGCTTGGCGATGGTCCCTACGACTTGCTTCAATTGTGAGGCCGCCTGCGGATTACTCGCCGCGGTGGATAAAGACAGCAGAGAAATACTTCGTATTGAAGGTAATCCATTGCACCCCGGAAGTCGGGGGAAGAACTGTGCGAAGGGGCCGGCGACTCTCAATCAGGTTCAAGACCCCGAGCGGATACTTCAGCCTATGCGGCGCGTGGGGCCCCGGGGAGAAGGAAAATTTGAACCGATCAGTTGGGATGCCGCTCTCGATCAAATCGCCTCATCGATACAAGAAAAGTTTGATTCGGATCAACATGACGAAGTGATGTATCACGTCGGACGCCCCGGTCATGAGGGTGCTGTTGAAAGAGTTATCCAAGCATGGGGGATCGATGGGCATAATAGTCATACCACTGTTTGCTCTGCCAGCGCGCGCGCGGGTTATCAGTTCACATGGGGATACGATCGACCCGCTCCTGACCACGCTAATGCGCAACTGATTCTATTATTGAGTGCTCATTTGGAATCGGGTCATTACTTCAATCCTCACGCACAGCGGATCATGGAGGCGAAGGAACGTGGAGCACGAATCATCGTCATGGATCCTCGTCTTTCAAATACAGCATCTCGTGCTGATCTTTGGTTGCCGACACGACCTGGAACCGAGGGAGCTGTTCTATTGGCAGCTCTTCGGATCCTGATCGATGAGGGAAGAATCGATCTTCCTTTTGTCGAAAACTGGGTCGATTGGCGTGGGTATATGGAAGCGTTGCATCCGGAAGAAACACCTTCCGTAGATGTTTTCTTGAAGCGTTTTAGTGAACACTTGAAACAGTGGACTCCAGCAGAGGCTGAGCAGTATTCGGGTCTTGAGGCCGGTAGTGTTCGCCAGTTGGCAGATGAAATTTATCGAGCTGGAAACCGGATTGCCGCCCATTGTTGGCGAAGTGCTGCGAGTGGAAATCTCGGGGGTTGGCAGATTGCCAGAGCTTTGGCGATTCTCAATGCCTTCACAGGATCTTTGGGGGTAGAGGGCGGAACATCTCCAGCGGGTTGGAACAAGTTCAAGCCTGCGTTCTTTACCACACCTGATCCCGGGAAGCGTTGGAATGAACTGATCTGGCCCAAGCAATGGCCTACTTCATTCTATGAAATGAGTCATCTGTTACCGCATCTGGTAGAGGATGGTGTCGGCAAGATCGGGGTGTACTTCACTCGAGTCTTCAATCCTGTCTGGACTTATCCAGATGGGATGTCATGGATGAAAATGCTCTCTGACGAAGACAAGGTCGGGCTCCATGTTGCTATGACCCCGACTTGGGATGAGACCGCTTATTATGCCGATCTTGTATTGCCGATGGGGCATTCGACGGAACGGCATGATGTTCAAAGTTTAGAAACCCATTCCGCACGGTGGCTCTCTTTTCGTCAGCCGGTCTTTCGGGCGTTAGCCCGATTGGAAGGAAAACCCAGTGGCGACACTCGCGGATTTAATCCGGGGGAAGTTTGGGAAGAAGACGAATTTTGGATAGAGCTCTCTTGGCGTATTGACCCAGATGGCTCCAGAGGAATCCGGAAGCATTTCGAATCCCCATATCGCCCGGGTGAAAAGGTTACGGTCGAGGAGCAATACCGACATATGTTCGAGAACAGTGTCCCTGGGCTCCCCGAAAAAGCAGCAGAGAATGATATGTCCCCATTCGAGTACATGAGTCGTGTTGGAGCACACGAATTGCCCGGGGAAGCATATCTCCTACATGAAAAAGCAGTGGAACTCAAAGATGATGAATTACCCTTAGTGGATCCGCTTTCAGGCCTCGCAACCGTCGAAGGTAAGGTCGTAGGTGTGGCTGTCGATGGTGCGATCAGGCAGGGCTTTCCAACGCCCAGCAAAAAGGTGGAGATCTACTCCGGAATCCTCGCAGATTGGGGATTTACTGAAGAAGCTCTCCCGGGTGTTCCTCAGAGTCATGTCGGCCCAGAGGAACTCGATCCAAAGATGGGAATCTACGTATTGGTTCCTACTTTCAGACTTCCGACGATGATTCATTCTCGATCTGCAAATTCCAAACACCTGATGGAAATCTCTCATGCCAATCCAGTTTGGATTCATCCCGACGATGCTCAGCTCCATGGTATTGACGATGGAGAACTGGTCAGGGTAGAGACTGAAATAGGCCATTTTGTGAACCGTGGAAGGATCACAGATGGAATTCGTCCGGGAGTCATCGCCTGTTCTCATCATATGGGAAGATGGCGTAAGGAAAATGGTCCTGGCTCTCGTTGGGCAAGTGCCACTGTGAAGTTTGAAGACATGCCGGATGGCAGTATTCGTATGCGTCGTCAAGAAGGGCCTAAGCCTTTCAAGAGTGACGACCCTGATAGTGAGCGTGGCTGGTGGGATGAAAGCGGTGTTCATCAAAACCTGGCTTTCCCTGTCCAGACGGATCCTGTCAGTGGGATGCATTGTTGGCACCAAAGAGTTCGATTGAGGGTTGCGAGCCCTACTGATAAATACGGTGACGTCGTCGTGAGTCCCGAAAAGTCCCGAGAGGCCCATCGTAAATGGATCGCGATGACTCGTCCCGCAGATCCAGATAAGAATGGTGGTCTACGTAGACCTCGCGAAATTCCAAGGCCACTGAGTCGGGATCCTGAGGCATATAATTTCAAAGTGAACGATGGAGAGTAAAGACGTGACCACTTCACTGCTGGAGGGACTTCCTCTTATTGTGGAGACTTCCCCTGAGTGGGCACCGTTAGCCTGCTCACGTTTAGACGAAGTTCTCCGCGATCATGCTTGGTGTGAATACAAGGCTGCGAGCGCAGGCCTTGGATTGATGGCCCGATTTCCAGAGAGTGAATTTCTACACCGGCCGATGGTCGCACTCGTTCAGGAAGAGATGTTGCACTTTCGTCAAGTCACAGATCTATTGAAAGAGAGAGGAGTCTCTTTGGGGGCACCTCTACCGGATCCTTATGTGAAAAAGTTGCGGGGATTACTCTGTGCAAAAGGATCGGGCATTGGCGGACTGGGCGATCACCTGATTGTGAACGCGTTTATTGAAGCACGCTCATGTGAACGATTTAGAGTCTTGTCGAAAGCATTGGCTGAAGGAACTGAGGAAGAGCGAACCCTCTCCGATTTTTATCAACGATTAGCAGATGCAGAAGGTCGGCACTGGGAGTCATTCCGAGACCTCGCCATGGAAGTATGTCCAGAAGAGGTCGTATTGAGAAGAATTCATGAAGCAGCAGAGATTGAAGCTGAACTGATTTCAGAGATGCCAATAGAAGCAAGGATGCATTAGTGGCTCGGCAGGGGGTGGTCACGGGTTGTAGTCGGGGAATCGGGCGCGCTCTCGTTGAAGCATTTCAGGAGAGAGGCATCCCAGTCGCAGGCTGTGCGAGAAGTTCGAATGCTGTCGCTGAACTAGGACCTGACCCTCGATTTAGGCCGCTCGATGTTTGCGATGGTGACGGGCTAGAGGACTGGGTCCGAGATCTCGAAGCAGATCAATTTGAGGCGGATCTGATTATTGCCAATGCTGGTATGCTCAATGTTCGCGCGCCATTCTGGAAGGTCTCCAATAAAGAGTTCTCAGATGTTGTCGATGTCAATGTGAAGGGAGTCTTCCAGACTCTCAAAGCCTTCACTCCCGGCATGATAGAGAGAGGCCGTGGCACTTTGGTTGCCCTATCTTCTGGGTGGGGTCGAAGTACATCACCCGAGGTGGCACCTTACTGTGCATCTAAGTCTGCTATTGAAGGACTGATGGGCTCGATTGCTCAAGAGCTTCCTAGTGGCTTAGCAGCTGTGGCTCTTTCTCCAGGTGTGGTTCATACAGAAATGCTGAAGCGAGCTTTTGGAGAAAAGGACGCCTCCATGGCAGTGGAACCCAGTGATTGGGGCAGGGAAGCGGTAGAATTTCTGCTGTCACTGGGGCCTGAGAACTCGGGGAGTTCTCTTTCATTTCAGAGGTGATCCCAGCGGAGACCCTTTAATTTTATCGCGATTGTTGTTCTACCCAAGATTCCATTCGAGTTCTAAGGATTTGCAACGGCATCGATCCTTCTTTCAACATATGGTCGTGAAATCCTCTGATATCAAACTTCTCTCGCAGACTTTCACGGGCTTCCTTTACCAGAGACTGGATTTCTAACTCACCGATCTTGTATGCCAGTGCTTGTCCGGGCCATGCGATATAGCGATCAACTTCTGCTTCGATATTCTTTTCTGTGAGCGCAGAGTTTTCTTTCATGACTTGTATCGCTTGGGCTCTTGACCATCCCAGCTCATGAATTCCTGTGTCCACAACGAGTCTCAGAGCTCTCCACATTTCATATGACAACTTACCGAAACGGGAATAGGGATCCTTGTAGAAGCCCATCTGTGTACCTAGAGATTCGGCGTAGAGGCCCCAGCCTTCAATGTATGCGGTGAAGTGTGTGGTCTTTCGCCACTTGGGTAAACCTTCTAACTCACCTTGAAGAGCTAATTGTAGATGGTGACCTGGCACGGCTTCGTGGAGAGCTAATGCTTCCATCTCGTAAATAGGTCGGCTTCGCAAGTCGTAAGTATTAGCGTAAAACCAGCCCGGTTGAGATCCATCTGCGGGGGGGGACATATAATATGCCGTTGTTGCGCGAGGGGCTTCGTGCGCAGGAATCTCACGAACTCCATAAGGTGCTCTAGGTAATTTCCCGAACAGATCTGGGAGCCTTGCATCGGCTCGCTTGCAAATATCTCGGTATCCTTTGAGTAATTCTTCAGAGGACGGGTGATAAAATTCTGGACTATTACGAAGGTGTGCAACAAATGCCCCGAAGTCCCCATCGAATTCTACTTCTTTAATGATCTCCTGCATCTGACTTCGTATACGTGCCACTTCTCTCAATCCAAGCTGATGGATTTGAGTGGCAGACTTTCCTGTTGTGGTGTGTTGTCGGATGCAATGACCATAGTAATCAGAACCTGTTGGAAACATATAAGCACCGAAGCTGTCTCGACAGAGAGGGATATAAGATTCCTCAAGGTATTGAGAGAGAGATCTCAAAGCAGGCACGACTTCGTCTGAGATGACCGTTTGTGCTCGCTGACACAAAAGTTGCCATTCGTCGGAGGTCATTCCGGGAGGCATCATCCGAAACGGATTATAGAAGAGAGAGTCTTTCACTTCGGGCTGTGTGCAGGCTGAAAAGTGATCTAGCACCCCTTGAAGAGTTACTGCTGGAGGAAGAAATCCGTCTGCTACAGCTTTCTCTAGGATCTCTTTGAATCCAGAGATATACCGAGGGACTTGCTGGAGTCGCGAAAGGTATGCCTCGAAGTCTCTTTTCTTGAGAAATTTCATTTGAGAAGAAAGCCTTGGAAGCCACATTTGTGGGCCTCGTCTTTGATTGATAGGTGTGAGATGGGTTCCGACTCTAATCCCATCGAGTTTGTTCTCTAAAATCATCAGCAACATTTTTGCCTGCTGTTGTTCTGAAGCGGGAAGGACATTCAAGTCGAGTGCGTAGATGCCGGTTTGAAGTTCGAAGTAAATCTTTAGATCACGATCGATTGTGGCGACACCTGACTCCGCGAGGTGAAATTCTGCGTCTTTGTTTCCATACTCTGCAGCCAGAGATGGGGACGTTTCTAATTTAAACTCCCAGTACTTTTCGTAGATCTCCGAAAGAGCCTTACGAACAGACTCTTCAGAGGAAGATCCTGAAGAAGCCGGGGGTAGGGGAGTTTGTGAACTCAAATTCATGGGAGATAGAATCAACCCAATGAGGAAGATCAACAAGCACCTATGAGATGGACTTGTCTTTAT
>JAACCY010000135.1 GCA_009937185.1 Planctomycetia bacterium | reverse complement strand
TGGACCACAGGAAGATCCCAAGTGATTCTCCAATTCCTCGAGGGAGGAATATTCTAGAATCTCAGGGATTGCAGGAGGGCGGCCGGGGAATCCAAATTTGGACCAGAAGTGATCGAGCCATTGACGGCAAAGGACATCTATTCCGTCTCTTGGTACATGTTGTCCATGCAACTCAAGCCACGCTCTTGATCGGAGCTGAGACTTAATTTGAGCGACGTCGATCTCTGCGCCCACAAGGTTTTGAACCGATTCCAAATGTATTCTCATGTCGAGTGGAGAATTGAACTTCGAAGCCCGATTCGCCAATGCCAGATGAAGAGCCGGTGAGAGTGGCGAAATAGTGAGCGCATCTTCCAGCGATATTCCATGACCCATAGTCGAAGCATAAACGAGGGCATGTCGCACTTTTTCCCAGTGTCCTGGATCTCTTGTGATCAATTGATTTATTATTTGGGAGAGGAGTGGGTAATCCTCAGAAGACATCGCCTCTGTTGCAGAGATGAGTGTTTGTTCACTGATGGTCGAACTCCATAGGCTTTCTTCAGTGGGAAACTCTTCCAGAAGAACGTGGATGGCTTCGAGAGCATGATTGGGTTGGCACATCTCCACAGCTTGATAGATGTTGAATTCCAAATCACGCAATCGATCTTTTTTCTGAATGACCAATGCTCTGAGTTCTTCAAAATCGGGGTGCTGACCCGGTAGGGCGCACAGTTCTGTCCAGAGGGGGAGCGCTTCTCCAGGTGCCTTTTCCTGAATGATATTCCGTATTTCTCCCACGATACAATTGCGATACAGAACAAGAAGTTCCTGATCACCGGGTTGTCGACGATATTCGCGTCTCAAGTAGGGGAGAGCGGAACCTGGAAATCCACCTTCTAGTCTCCGTTGGCACTCTGCCAGCATCGAATCGCGTGCCGGAATTCTGACCAAATGATCGATGAGGGATCTCCTCAACGTCAACTTTCCTTCTGGGACCTCCAGAATGAGTTGTTCAGAATCTAGAGAGAGAATCTTTCCGGTCAACTGATGACCATTTTTGAGCCACACCTCGTCTCCATAGAGAACCCCTCCTGAAGCCAACAGAGCCAATATGAGGCCCATGCAGACTCCGATGAGGGAGTCAGACGGAAAAGCGGTCCACACCCGTGAAAGGGGGACTCTTTTGCGGGAGGAGTTGACGCAGGGAGTCAGCACCAGTGATGATCCTTTCTTCGGGGAATGCCCCGAATCGTCTCTTCAGAGAGGCGACATCGTTGTATCGGCATCGTTTATCCCGATCTGTAGTAAATTTCGGGAGTTTGAGGGATCTGAGAGTGAGGAATTTCGGTGTCTGAAGAGCTCTACATCGACCCCGTGGCCCAAAGATATGCATCCACGGAAATGCAAAAGTTGTTTTCCCCCTTAGAGAGAGCACGAACCTGGCGGGATGTCTGGATTGCACTCGCAAGGGTTGAACAGAGAGCAGGTCTGCCTGTTACCACCGAACAGGTCCAAGCACTCGAAAAAGCCAAAGATCAAATCGATCTAAAGAGTGTCGCTCGCATTGAAAAAGAAACTCGGCATGACGTGATGGCTCATATCCATCATTATGGAGAAATGGCTCCAGAGGCTGCCGGAATTATTCATCTGGGAGTCACTTCATGCTTCGTTACTGATAACGCAGACCTGATTCTTTTTAGGAAAGCGATGGAGCTGACGGAAGATCGTCTTCTCAGAGCGATTCATTCTCTCGCTGATTTTTGTCGTAATTTCGCAGATGCTCCAACATTGGGATTGACCCATCTTCAACCCGCGCAGTTAACCACCGTCGGGAAGAGAGCTTCGCTTTGGCTTCAGGATATGGTGGACGCATACAGAGACATCGTAGATCTCCGTACTCGATTACCATTGAGGGGACTCAAGGGAACGACAGGAACTCAAGCTACATTTTTACACCTCTGTGGCGGCGATGGAAAAAAGGTCGACCATCTCGAAAATGATCTGGCAAATGAACTAGGGTTTGAAAAAGTCTTCGATCTTTGTGGACAGACTTATCCTCGTTCATGGGATCACAGACTTTCGAGTCGTCTCGCCGATGTCGCCATAGCGATCCACAAGGCAGCAACAGATATTCGACTTCTCCAGTCATGGGGTGAAGTAGAGGAGCCTTACGAAAGCACTCAAGTCGGTTCATCTGCGATGCCTTACAAAAGAAATCCGATGAGATCAGAGAGGCTTTGTTCACTCTGTCGACATGTCATGACTTTGGCTCCTGGATTGGGACAGCTGGCTGCCAATCAATGGATGGAGAGAACTCTCGACGATAGTGCGCAAAGAAGGGTACAGATTCCTGGTTTGTTCCTCGCACTGGATGCGATTCTGTTGATTTCCAGAAACGTCTTTTCCGGACTTGTTGTTCATGAAGATATTCGGAAGAAGCGAATCGACGAACATCTACCATTTATGGCTGCAGAAGAATTACTGATGGAAGGCGTCTCCAGAGGTGGAGATCGTCAACAATTACACGAGCAAATCCGTACTCATGCCTGGGCGGCTCGTGAAGCAGTCGTTCGAGGCGAATCGAATCCCCTTCGGAAACTGATCGAGGGAGATGAAGTCTTGGCTCCAGTCGCTGCGGCATTGCCAGCATGGGACGCCCAGCGATTCACGGGAAGAGCGGCTGAGCAAACCATCCGTTATCTGGATCAAGTCATCAGCCAACTTCCACAACCCCGTGAGGATCACCTCACGGATCTTAAGGTTTAGGCAAGCATGCGGGGCCAGGTTATTTTTCGATCGAGTCGCGAAGTGAAAGTGATCAGCGATGGGCAGGTCTTTCGTTGTGATCTTGCGGGACGATTGAGAAAAGAGGGTAAAAACCCCGTTGTTGTTGGAGACTGGGTCGAGTTCGAGCGAAATGAGAACGCAGATAGGGAAGCCGATGGCCGAGTACTCTCCGTTGAGGAGAGAAAGGTCTGGCTCTCTCGTCGGAGAGACGTCGGTAGGGCTCGTGAACTGATTCTTGCTGCGAATGTTGATCAAGTCGCGGGAGTGTTTTCTGTACAAAAGCCAAATATCAAATTTGGAGCTCTTGATCGTCTTTTGATGGCGAGTGCATGCATGGGCTTACCCTCAATCGTAGTCATCAATAAAGTCGATCTGGGAATCCCTGATGACGTCGAAGAACGTCTCCGAGTTTATCCCACTCTGGGCTATCAGCTCATACGCACTTCGGCTGAGACAGGTGAAGGCCTTGATGATCTTGAGGAGAATTTACGAGGGAAAGCCACTGTTCTCTCTGGGCCGAGTGGTGCTGGAAAGTCATCTCTGATTTCAAAAGTGCTCGGTATCGATCTCAAGACACAAGAAGTGAGTGATCATAACGATAAGGGACGACACACAACGACTGCTGTCACCTGGCACCCTGGAGAAGAAGAGGGATCTGCTATCGTTGATACTCCGGGATTCAGGGACTGGGCTCTGTGGGGATTAGAACCCAGAGAACTGAGCCATTGGATGCCGGATTTGGCCGCACATGTTGGAGATTGTCGATTCAATGATTGTATGCATTTGAAGGAACCGGGTTGTGCGGTACTTGGCGCCGTTGAATCGGGTGAAATCGAGGCTAGGCGCTACCGCTCATATGTCGGTATTCTGGAATCGGTGATTGAAAGACAGGATCGAGATCGTTGAAAATACGAGGGATTTCTTGGTTTTCTTCGTCCTCTATCATAGAGAGAAACAGTTTTCAGGAGGCCATTGGATATTCTTGATCCAAATGAACTAATCTCTCTCGTCAAGGAAGCCCGGCAGGGCAACCGAAATGCGTTCCACCGACTCGTGACATATCATCAGAGAGTCGCAGGGGGTGTAGCATACGGAATACTGGGCGACGTCCACCTTTCAGCAGATGCTGTTCAAGAAGCCTTCGTTAAAGCGTGGCAAAGTATAAGTATGCTGAAAGAAGACGAACGATTCAGCGCTTGGTTTCTCTCGATCGTTCGAAGTAAGGCTCTGGATCTGTTGCGTCAGAGGAAAAGAAAAGCCCCGGAATACGCCCAAGTCGACTCTGAAAGAGATGTCAGTCCCGATCTCGGTCCTCTTGAGAAATTGGAAAGTTCGGAAAAGGCTCTAAGGATCAGGAAGTTGATCAAGGATTTACCTCCTGAATATCGGGAGATATTATTGCTCAAGCATCAACTGGATAAATCCTATCTCGAGATCGCTCGTATTCTTGGTTCGACTCCAAAAGCAGTGGAGTCAAAGTTAGCCAGAGCCAGAAAGTTGTTGGCAGAACGATGGAATCTTCAGGAAGATAATTCCAAGAGAGGCGGCGGAAATGCATGACCGGTCATGTGAAACAGTCAGGGATCTCATCTCACTTGAAATGGATGGGGAGATTACCGCTGATCAGCAGCAGTTTTTGGAGTCTCACCTCGATACCTGTTCTGATTGTCGTCAATGGTCTGCGTCGCTTCACGATGGAGTTCTCTCATTGAAATCCGATGTAGGTGAATTGAGTGGAGAACTCGATTCTCTGATTCGTGATTCACTCAATGCTGAAGATCTATTGGGGGCTGACTCTGATCTTCAAAGAAATCAGGCGTCAGAGAAGGCGGCTCCATTATTAGCTCTCAGTGCATTCGCCACATTAATATTGATCGCTGTGACTTCGGCTCTGTTGTTTGATGATGTGAGTCCCAACGAAACTCCAGTCGGAGTCGTCAGTGGATTCGGAGAAATCACGAGAGCTGATGGGTTCCTGATCGAATCCAATGGTGTTGATTTCAACGGAACTATGAAGCTCATGCGTGGGGATACCATCGTTGCTACAGAAGGTGGTGTACGTGTTCTCGAGTTTCTTGGAGAGATCGTTGATTTAGAAGAAGGAACGATTCTCCGGTATCAGAGCCCTCGATTTTTCGAGGTATTGCAAGGTAAGGCCGAATTTTCTGTTCCTTCAGGAGGCTCTCGTTTTGTTGTAAAGACTCAGGAACTCTCGGTAGAAGTTGTAGGGACGAAATTCAGTGTGCAGCGTTGGAGTTCAAAGCAACAAAGTGAAGTGCGAGTTCAAGAGGGGCAAGTGATGATTCAGTGGGGGAAGCGAATCCCGTTGCCCGTCGTCGAAGGAGAGTGGGTTGAGGTCAATGCCGCGGGTTTCATGTTTCATTCGGTCCCAAGATCTATTGAGCGCGATGACCAAGAGAATATTCAAAGGCCGGCCGCAAGAATTGGGAAACCTATAAAGTTGTTTGATGGGGAATCTCAAAGGGCTCCAGGGCAACTCAGACGGGGAAAAGGAAGAGCTCTAGACCTTCCTTCGGGAGCATATAAAGGTAGCTCTGAAGACGAAGAAGAGGACGCCGACGAGAACGAATGATCGATCCTGCTCGTTCATACCTGCATATTGAGTGGGTCGGAGGTGAGTGCGCTTATCGTTGAGTCTCGATGTGCAATCCGAAAACCCGACCATCGATCATTCGCACGGACTTGTCTTTGTAGGACCAATCTTCCAGAAAATGATTCTCAAAACGGATCCATTCCACATCTCTGGGATCTCCCCATGCAAGACGAACTTGCTTACGACGGGTTCCCTGCCTGATATCTGAACTATTCGGTTCTCGTCTCGATACATTGATCAACTGGGCAAGATCGGAATGAGCTAACTTCGAAAGTTCTACTCGGGCGATGGGAAGAATATTGTCGCCGACTCTCATCAGTCCCGAAAATTCCAAGAAGTCTTGTTCAGATATCCATTGCTGGCCATAGGGGTAGAGATCTGATTTCAGAGCCATGTCCGCCAGTCCGAATTTTTCAATAGTTTCTTTCAGCACGGATTTTCCGGAAAAGAAATTTGATCCTAATTTGAGCCAAGCCAGCTTGGCGACATGATCTTCAGGCTGAAATGAAATCCATAGTTTTGCCTGGTCTTGAACCCTACTTTCCCTGAGAAGGAATTTCTCGAGGAGATGTGTCAGTGAAGAATCGCCACCCTTTAAAATCGAATTTCTGCGTTCTTGAACCGCTTCTAAGACGGAAGCGCTTTTCAGCAGGCCGTGGAAATGAAATATTGTCCAACCACTCTCTGATTTTTTGAGGCCGAGTTCTAAAAATGGAGAATCCAGATTTCTATCCAAAAGAGGCAAGGTCACTTGATCCAGGATTCCCAAAGATTCGGAATGCCCAGAGATCTCAATCTGTTGTCCGACTCTGTCTTGGAGACGGGCATGGATTTTGACAACTTCCGAGGTGGTCAAATGGAGCTCATCTGGAGTCAGTGTGGATTGTGGAGTTACTACAATGAGTGATCCCAAAATGAGGAAAATACTAGAAATCATTTTACTTGCTCCTCGATGTCGCAAAGAGTTCCGTCGCTGAGAGTCACCATGATATGACCCGATCCAGCATGAGAAAGATCCAGTGCTGCTGATCCGAGGGACACTTCGCTATATACAGTTTCGCCGGGTCCCATCAATCTTAAGATTCCATCTCCACCAGCGAGCCAGGCTAATTCCTGATTCGAAGAATGCCTCAATGGTGGGCATGTACTTGGAATGGGGGATTTGTGTTCTTCAGCAACGCCATTCTGTAAACAAGCCCAGCCATTCTTTGTTGAGTAAAGCTGAGTGTTTCCGAGAAGACTAATCTCGGACAGGGGAGGAGGTGCAAAGCGGGTTTGATCACGACTCCAAATTTCTCCAGAAGTGAGTAGCAGAGTTCCATCTTCAAGAACTGAATGTGGTTCTCCTGGAATAGTCATAGCTTCCTGAACTATTTCTCCCGAAGGGTGAACAGTATGAAGGCGACGAATCGCATCGATGACTAGGAGAGTTCCTGAGGCATCGGTTCCAATGTGTTCAATCGGTGCACCCATATGGACAAACCAAGTCATGTCGCCAGATGCATTCAGACTCGTTAATCCCCCTGCACCATCCCCGAGTATCCATTGCTCGCCAAAATGGATTCCACATTTCCAGGGTGTATGGGTGATCTGGCCTATGGTCTTTATCTCACCTTCTTTTGATATCGAAAGCGGACGCCCTTCTCTCGGTAGAGCCAGAATGGAGTTGTTTCCTTGAATGAGAATGGGTGCTGGGTGTCCGATGATCCCTACCGAATGTTCGGAGATAAGTCTGAGATCGCCCAAGTCCACAATTCGGATTTTTCCATCGCGTCCTGAGAGAATGACTCTTTCTCCTAAGCTTAAGGATTCCAAACAGGGTTCCGTCAGAATGCTGCTTCTGAGAGGACTCCTGACAAGAGAAATGAGCATTCTTGGGGGGGATTCCCCACTGAGGTTCAGGAATCTAGGGCGACAGCCTTTTTTCTCAAGGTAGATTTCTAACTGTTCTTCTTTTTTCAATGACACCGTTAATGGACTGACACCGATCAGTGAACGGTCTCGGCCTAGAATCTTTGCTCCAGATGGAACACTCTCTATCAAGACGGGGTATCGAATCGAGGCGCGCTCTCGTATCGGTAAAGTCTCAAGTGCAGAGGGCGTCAAAGTATCGAGTAAGACTCTCGCTTCATAGGCTGAGCCTTCTTCTATAAGTGCCTCGGCCTGGATCAATGTATCTTCTACGTCTACCTTTTTTTGATTTCGTTCGGCACGTGCGTTATTTCGCTCCTGAGTGATTAGATCTTTCTCAGCTGCAACTTCAATTTGAATCAGTTTTCGAATCCTTGACCCTGCAGTATCGCTATTTCCTGCCGCAAAGGTCCATGGGTGAAGAAGAATAACTCTTTCGTAGGCTTCTGCGGCTGTGATTTTAGATGAGATTTGGTCTGCGTTTTTTTCAATTTCTTTTGCAGCGGATAACATTCCCTGAGCACGCCATTCAGTAGAGATCTGTATTATGGCGAAAAAGAACACAAGAAATGCTGTACCGAATTTAATATATCTGGCTTGTAACTTTTTATTGTCGATTTCGGTTTGTCGGCTGAGTAACTCTTCAAGAGACTTTTCATCCATGCCGTGATCAGGCGACATGGTGCGTAGACTTCTCTCTGCTCGGAGTGCAATCTCCGGAGATTTTTTCGCTGAGAGGGCGATCGCATTTTCAAGGCAGGATTTCGCTTCTGGATCTTTGAATCTGAGCAGGGTTTCTCCCAGCTGCAGCCAGTAAGATCCTTCTTCTCCTTTGAGATATTCAGCTTCACGAAGAATTGTGATCAGTTTTTTGTATTCACCCTGTCTGCGAAGTGCTTTGCAAAGGTCATCAAATATCTGAGCGTTTTTCCGGGAAGGAATGGAATCTCGCATTTCCCAGCAATCGAGCAAATCCTCCAGGTGACCCGGTGCGAGTATCAGGAGGCGCTGTAGTCGTTTCCAAGCGGCTTCCTGATCGCCATGCTCTCTCAAGTATCGGACGGACATACGTAGGAAAACTGCTTGAGTTTCGGTGTCTGCATGCCCTGCACAGTCTGCTGCTTCATCTAGGAGTGCGATATGGTTTTCGACTCGTCCCGATTCAATCAGAGCTTCATAGATAGCTAGAGCTTCCACAGGTATTTCTGCGGAACGATCTCTTGCTCTCCTCAGCATTTCGTCATGAGTGGCTTCTCTGATCCATCCTTCTTCAAGAAAACGATAGAGAACTGTGCATGCATCAAATCGTGTGAGAGTAGACTCAGATAAAACTTCTTCTATCGTGCGAGAACCATCGTTGAGTTTGAACAATGAATTATTCTCAGCAGGTTCTTCCGAGTTTTTTACAGGAACCAGAATCCAGCGCTGGTCTTGAATCCTCTGTCGGATCACATTCCACTCATCTGCTTGGCGCAATCCTTCAAGGACGATGGTCATGGGATCTACTTGAATACGCGTAACATGATAGATGTCATCTTCGTGAGTCGACTTCAGTTGCTCTGGGAAAAATTCGAATGAACCTCGGGTCCACAGAAATAGATCAAAAAGTTCTTCCTCTATTTTTGTTCTTAGAGCTTTTTCAAGTTCGGCCTCGGCGATTGCTCCACGTTCGATCAGAGCTCTCCCTAACAAGATTCCAGTATCTTCATGATCTTTGCTGGCTTGTTCTAGATCTTCGTGAGAGACGACACCCTGTCGTAGCAGGATGCTGCGTAGGCGAAGTTGTTGGGTGGTGGACGAACGAACAAGGGTGATGTGACCTGTCTCGAACACGATCGAGACTTTTTCCCCATCTCGATTGATTTCGAGAGTTCCTGACCGCGCCCCTTGCGAGAGGGTCTGCAGTAACTCCTGTAATCCGAAGTGTTCTAGGTGTCCTTTTAAGATACTCATCCTTCAACTCCCGCTCGTGTGCCGTAAACGGACGGCTATCACCGGAGATCGAAAGCAGCAGATGCCCCCAGGTGCATGAGGGGGTAGGATCCGCTGATAGACCTCGAATAAGGATACAAAATCATTTCGATATCAACCAATCGGGGTCTGGAGCGGGATTCATGAAAGTCAAACCTGAGGGCTCTCCGGGGCTATATGTTCACGTCCCGTTCTGTCGAAGCCGATGTACATATTGTGACTTCCATGTGGCAGCCCTTCGTCCGGGGGTCGTCACCGATTATGTTTCCGCCCTGATTTTGGAGATCCAGCACCATGCCGATGCCGGATTCTCTCCCGAAACTATTTTTGTCGGCGGAGGGACTCCTAGCGCTCTTTCCGTGGAAGACTGGACTCGCCTTCTCAAATGTTTGTCCGATTCATTTCGGTCTGGTCTCAAAGAGTGGACGATCGAGGCGAATCCTGAATCCATCGATGAACAAAAAATAGAGATAGCGTTGTCATTAGGAGTTGATCGTTT
>JAACCY010000134.1 GCA_009937185.1 Planctomycetia bacterium | reverse complement strand
TCGTCGCTCCAAGTCGCAACAAAATCTCCAATGAAACTGATGGCAGGATTAAAACGATTGTCTAGAACCGACGTTTGACCGTAATCACTAAGCCCAATGCGAGATGAGCCTTCTTGAGCATAGAGGTCTAAACCGGGAAAAGTTACAAAGAGCAGCAACACAATGATGGAAAGTTGATGTTTCATTTTGACTCCAGAGTCTCCACAGGGCTTTTGACGGCTCATGTGGAAATCGAATAGGTATAGTCATTGGGTGATTCACTTCGTACTGCACATGAAAGTCGAAACAAGATGACACAATGTGTAATCACGTCGAAAACGGCGGTGAAGTGAATCTGATGAAGTACACGCTGATAGGAATCAAGCGGTAGGTGGGCTTCTTCCTGGATGATCTTGTGCAGCAGAATACTGCAAGAATAAAGGAAGATTCGTTGAACGAATGCGGGGGAACTGTGTGAATGATAACTCTGGTAGTTTTTGTAATTGGGCTAAATAGGTGACGCTCAGTGCGTCGCAGAGTTCACATTCGAACTCGTTGGAATGATCAGGTTGGTCTTCCGAAGTGACATCGGAAGAGCAGTTGCCATTGCCCTCATGATGGCAGTGTTGATTACTAACAGTGGCAGTCGTCGAAACTAGAGAATGACTGTGAGAGAGTTGGTGAAGGCCGGGCAGGAAAGTGAAAGTAAGTAGTGAAAGAAAAGCGAGCAATGACCCAGCACTCATCCCCCGTACCTTTCGGAGAAAGGCGCTATTGAGAGATTCTGGGTGGGTCAGTTTCATTTTCTCCGCCTACTTCGTATGGGACTGAAAGTTATCCTAAGTTCAATTCGCGAAAATTGGCAATAAAAACAGAAAAGAAACTCTCGTCGAGATTTTGACAGAGGTGAGCGGACGGTCTCTGAGAGATGGATTCAGGAGTCGGATTCTTCAGAAAGTGAAGACTGATATTCCTGAAGAGCGTTTTGGAAAATAGAGGCATCCGGCCAAATAATTAACGCTTCCTTGAGGACCTTGATGGCTTCTTTGGTATTATTGTCATCATTGAGCGCGATGGCATACACATAGGTATATCGCTGGTTGTTAGGGGCAAGATCCCTGGCTTTCTTAAAAGACCCTAGGGCTTCTCTTTTTGATCCGTCCGCACCTGAATGAGTCCCAAAGCATGATGAAGACCGGCATCGTCGGGAACCTTACTGATGGCGGTTCTCAAGACGAGAAGTGCTTCCTCCATGCGCGAGAGTCGAGCGAGAACATCTGCAAGATTTACGGAGGCGGGGCCAAAGTGCGGTTCACGCTGGAGTGCCTTCCGATAAGTCAGAGCTGCTTTTTCTAATGATCCTTCATGCTCCGCCAGTCGCCCTAGATTGAGGAGAGCCTCTGCCCTATCAGAATGGATTTCTTGACTCGTCTTGTATTCTGACAAAGCCCTGTTGAGTAATGGTGGGCGAGGATTGGCTTTTGTATCTGGCCAAGAAGCAATGACCGGGGCGAGATATTCTGTGGCCGTAAGCCTGACGGACAGATCCGGATCATCGAGAAGTTGAAGCAGCCCAGAGCCTAAGTCATAGGGTTGATCAGAGCGTAAGCCAAGGAGGGCCCCTCGTCTTACTAAAGGATTCCCGTCATTGAGAAACCCTGCGATCAACTGAAGGTCTTCCATAGATGGGGTCTTTGAGTTTGCGCGCACAGTCGCAAATTCGGCGAGAACTGTTGCCTTTGCGATGGGTGCCGTTTTTGAGTCTTCAAGTGCCATGCGCATCAAACCTGGGGCGGTCTTTTTTCCGGACCTCGCAGCGTGGAGTGCTTCCCCCCAGTGAAACTGGCCACTACGACCATTTGGAAACCAGTCTCTGACATGCTGATCTGCCCATTCAGGTGATTGATCTTCATGGCATGAGTTACAGGCATTGGGTGTCCCCATACTGAAACTCAAATCGGGTCTGGGTACTCGGAAAGAATGATCATGGCGGCGGTCAGCTCCCATGTAGACCCGTGAGGTCATGTGGCAATCGATGCAAGCTGAGCCGGCCCCTTTAATTTCATGATGATGATGGGAAGGTTGATCATAGCGTGCTGGTTCATGACATCCGATGCAGAGTGCATTGCCTTCTAGATGCAATGCACCGGAATGCGGATCATGGCAGTCACTGCATGAAACGCCTTCCATGTGCATGCGGCTCTGTAAAAAAGAGCCGTGAACATATACTTCATCGAGGATCTGCCCATCAGGGTAGTAGAGACCTTCGTCGAGAAGAGAAAGCCGGTGAGTCATCGACAAATCGGTTCCCGGTTGGGACCCGTCGACCAATGCGGTACGCCGGGAATGACAGCGGGCGCAGGTGTCTTGTTCTGAATAATCAGGGAGTGCCGGCTCTCTCCTTGCAACCGCCTGCCCCTCCTCGCGGACCCAACGATGAAGATCCCTCGCTAGAGAAAATGAAAAACCTTTATTCTTCGGAATGGGGAGCTGCTCAGAATTTGAATCAGGTTCGACTTCTTTGGGCTTCACGGCCCATTCGACGTGAGAGCTTCCGGGCCCGTGACACGCCTCGCAGGAAACATCAATTTCTTCATAGCGGGTTTCGAAGATGTTTTTCTGAGAATTGAAGTTTTTCACCACTCCCGTGGAGTGACATTCGGCGCACATATGATTCCAATTATTAAGAGATCCGGTCCAGTGAAGGGGATCCCCTGGAGGTGTTTCTTCACCTGGGAACAAAGAGTACCAACCCTTTTTTCGTTCACCGGTGCCTGTGGACCAAGCCACAGGGTACGACTGTAATCTTCCGTTGGATTGCTCGATCAGGATTTGTTGACAAGGTTCAATGCCGAAGAAATATTTCACCGGTAATGTCTTTTGACCGGATCGATCAGTGACTTCTACTTGAGGAGATCCGTTATCAGAGAAAAATCGAGAAAGAACTCCTCCTGCATTTACAGTGGCACCATCGAACTCTGCAGTGGCGAGTTTTTCTCCAGGTTGAAGCATGGCAGAGGCGTGATGAGAAGTAGCCCAAAGCTGATGTTCTCCGCTATGGCATTCGATACAACGCTGACGACCGACGTAGTCAGAGGGTGCTGACTCTGTAGAGAGTGGAATCAGGCTGAGAATCAGGGTGATGGAGATATTGGAAACCATAGTGGCGAGAATAACGGACTCTCGTGGTAACGGGTGTGTTTTTCTTCGGCAAAGAGTTTGATATTCGTTCTGAAAAAAGCCGTAATACCGACAATGACTCCCTATTTTCGGAGAGAGCATGGGTTAACAATAGTACCTGAGAGCGGGGAATCAGGATTAAAATTCTGATGCCATGCCCCCATCTCATCACTTTCAGAACTTCCAAAGGATGTGAAGACCTTGAACCGAATTGATACGCTCCTCAAGCCTCTCGTTGACGAAGAGAGATTCTCTCTCTTTGAAAGCATCGCCCGTTTTGCCGAAGATGAGATTGCTCCGAACCTACTGGGATGGGAAAGATCAAAATCTTTGGTTCCCGATGGGGTTATTTCAAAAATGGGAGATATGGGTCTGTTTGGTTTGCCGATACCAGATGAGTATGGGGGCCAAGACGGTCAAATGATCGATTTGATTTTGGCCGGTCTCTCACTTTCATATTGGAGTCCCTCGGTCGCTATCACGCCCGGTGCAGCAGTCTCCTTGGGCATCAATCCGCTCCTAAGGTTTGGCACAGACCAACAAAAGAAGGATCACTTGCCTGATCTCGCGGCGGGGCGTCGAATGTTTGCGTTTGGTTTATCCGAACCCGGGAGAGGCTCAGACGCTGCCAATCCGCAGGTGGGCGCAGAAAAAGTTGAAGGTGGATATGTCCTGAGGGGCGAGAAGTGTTGGACCACTAATGCTGCCTGGGCGAGTCATATCGTTGTTCACGCGATGACTGATCCTAGCGGTCGTAACGGACATCGAAGTACTTGCTTCATTGTCCCCAGAGATCGAGAAGGTGTTGCCTATCAGGAAATGGAAGGCAAAACAGTCTGGCCTCTTTCCTCGACAGGTTCGGTCGCCTTTGACTCAGTGAAGGTGAGCGAGGACGAAATCCTTGGCGATATTCATGGGGGTTTTCGTGTGATGGTGACCACCCTGAACGGTGGTCGCTTATTTGTGGCAGCCGTTGCCTTGGGGTCTTTGGCATTTGCTCTCGATAAAACAAGGGGATACGTGCAAGAGCGTGAGCAATTTGGTGGCGCCATTGGACGTTTCCAAAGAGTTCAAGATGTTGTTCTTGAGATGGATTTGGCGTTGGAGCGAAATCTGAGTTGGCTTATACAGCTGGTCCATGCATATGACAAAGGAACTATGGATCGTGAGCAGGCCGCCAAAGTGAAAATCGACTGTAGTCGAGTGGCGTCGACGCTTGTTCAGGATGCGATGGAGATTTGCGGCGGGGTCGCTTGTCTCGATGAGTTTGGGCTGGCAAGGCATGCGGCGGACTTGTTTGTGACTCGGGTGGGAGAGGGATCCAATCGAGCGCTCATGAGTCAGATTTCCCGTTCATTACTGCCGGATATTGCTGACGAGTTACAATAATCCGGCACCCCGATCGTGCTGATTATGAGGGCATGGGATAGAAATACTGGGTGTAGGGCGTATCTGCCTTGCTTTGTAATTCTAGGTTTTGAATCAAGAGTGACGGGCAGATGGTGGAAACCGGAATCATGCCGCTCTCTGCACCACACCATGCATTATCAACGACCGAATCGTCACCTGCTGCGATGATTCCATTGATAGCGTTCAGGGGCGTCCCGACAAAGTTGACTCCACGAATCAACTCTTCACGCCCATCCGGGAAAACTTTCGCCGCAAGATTGATCTCGCCCAAGAATGCTTGGAAGTCATATGCATCAGTGGAGGTTTCTCCGGAAGAGGCATTTAGGATTCTGATTCCATAAGGAACACCTTGTCGTTTGATTTCATCGATGAGTTGCTGTTTCAGTTTTAATGGGTCTGATTTCTCATGAGCGTGGAGGCGAGTCACACCCATACGACTGATGGCTCGTTCGTGATGATTGGAACGGGCATGGCCATTGGAGCGATGTCGCTTATTGACCGGAACTCTCCCGGTGAGATATCCACTCAGTTTGCCAGATTCGATCAGTGAAGCATTATCTGAAGGGGACCCTTCGTCATCGTAGCGATAGTGACCGATCAGGCTTTGTGAAGAATCGCCATTCAAAGACAGATGAGATTCCCTAGGGTCATCCGAGAGCGATAGGAAATCTGGAAGTACCTTTTTACCCAACGAATCCGCAAATGTACGGGCCTCTCCTCCTGACCGGAGTCGATTTCCTTCGAGACGATGTCCCATGGCCTCGTGAATCAGTAGTCCTGCGGGAATAGGATCGAGAAGTACAGGTCCTGAGAATGAGTGTACTCGTTCAGCATTTGATATTCGGTCGAGTAGTTTGGCTGCAGCGCGAATCTCTTTTCGGAACTCCGCAAGTGAAGGAAGTTCAGCAGGATCACTGACGAAGTGACTGATAGTCCAAGGGATCCCATCACCTTTGTCACTGAGAAGCCAAAGGTAAGCTTCTAGTTGCCAATATGGTTGGGTCTCCGTGATCATTGAGCCTTCCGAATTGACGAACAGTCGCGTTTGATGTTTGACCTGAAGAGAAACATGACTGTTTTTAATGGAGGCGAACTTTTGGGTGGCTCCACTCGCTTTTTCTACAAACGTTGTCCAGTAGTCTTTATCGAGAGGCGGTAAAGGTCGAACGTTGAGATCGGTGACAGCAGGCTTTTTTTCCCAATCACCCAGATGCGGATGAAGGTCTAGGTACGTCAACTCATGGGCTTTTCTATGGAAATAAGCCTCTTCCGCTTCTCGGTATTTAGCGTCCGTGAGTCTCCATAAACCGATCTGGAGAGCTTCTTTTCGATCCGTGATAGGAAGATTGAGGTACGAATAGGATTCCTCGTCTTTAGAACTCTCCTCAAGACCTCCTTCATTGATTTGGTCACGTTTGTAACTTCCGACGTGAGCATCTGTGAGGCAGTTTCTTCGGGTGTAGTGGTCACATTTGTAGAGAGAGCCAAATCGAGCCTCTACTTCGAAATACTCTTGATCTCTGATGAGGTACGAGAGATAGAAAAGATTAGGGAGCCCGGGTTTGCGGAGTTTTTCAACAGCGCGATGGCACTCTTGGGAAGCAGTCTTGATCAGTTTGCGAGCTACTGAGTTATTAATCGTTGATCTCCAAAAGGCTAAAGACTTCGCAATCTGGAATCTTGTTTCTTCCCTCTAGGAAAGCGAGTTCGAGAAGGAAGCAAGTACCGATGACGACACCCCCCATTTTTTCGACGAGTTCTTGGCAAGCGGAGATTGTTCCACCAGTTGCGAGTACGTCATCTACGAGAAGTATTTTTTGGCCGGGTTGAATGGCATTGGATCTCATTTCGATCTTGTCGGTGCCATATTCCAGTTCGTATTCGACAGAGACAGTTTCGCCAGGCAATTTCCCAGGCTTTCGAATCGGAATGAAACCAATATCAAGAGACTGAGCTAAGGGCACTCCAAAAATAAAGCCGCGCGATTCAGGAGCTGCGATCAGGTCGGCTCCCAAAGAAAGAACCTGCGATTCCATGAGCTCGATTGTTTCCCCAAATGTTTTTGGGCAAGCCAATAAGGGGGTGATGTCCTTGAACTGAATACCCGGCTTGGGGAAATCCGCTACGGTGTGGATCAATTGATCGATGCGATCCAAGGCTTCTGTGTTTTGTTCAGTCATAAAAAAACTCCCGTCCAGCATGAGTCGTCGCTTAAAGAACGACAGTGCTGGACGGGAGTTTATCCCATGGGGGATTTGGGGGGAAGGAACCGGCGTTAGTTCACTGTTTCTTCCAGTTTTCCTAAGTATTGCTCGTCGTAAATCTCTGGCTTTTCGATCAAACCCTCTGCGACGAGTTCTTGCAGTCGCGCCAAGGCGTCATTCTCGATTTGACGGACTCGCTCACGTGAGAGCTTAATACGCTGGCCGATTTCTTTCAGAGTCATCGGTTCGCCATTATCAAGTCCATAACGCATACGGACGATTTTTCTTTCGCGTTCATCGAGGTGCCCCAGAAGATCCTTGATCATATTGACCTGAATCTTTTTCTCCAAGGAAGTATGAGGCTGAGTCTGGGAGGGATCTTCGATGACGTCGGAAATGGTCCATGAGTTTTCAATGGAGATGGTCTGGTTTGCCGAATCTGCTACATGGAGTGCATTCTGAATGATCTCTGTTTTTTCGAGTGGGATTTCCATGCGTTCCGCAATCTCGTGAAACATGGGAGGTCGCCCCAACTCGATAGAGAGATCTGCAGCAGCTCTCTTCCACTTGGTGATGGTTTCCACCATGTAAGAAGGAATACGAACAGACTTGACGGTATCGATAAGGGCTCTCTTGATCGATTGCTTGATCCACCAGGTTCCGTAAGTACTGAATCTACATTCGGCAGCAGGGTCGAATCTTTCGACAGCCTTCAGCAGACCAAGGTTACCTTCTTCGATGAGATCGAGGAGAGGAAGTCCACGTTCGACGTAGTGCTTGGCGATACTGACCACAAGTCTGAGATTTGAACGGACCATTTTGTCGCGTGCTTCAAGGTCTCCCTTGCGCACCTCTATGGCAAGTTCACGTTCGCTTTCTGCGGTGAGTAGTGAGTAGCGGTTAATATCATTGAAATAAGCCTCGAGGCCAACTTCGCGTGCATTCATCATCTGTAGTGCCTTCCGCGGTTTCTGAGTCATTGTTATCGAGGAGGATCGCGTCATATCGATCGCTCCCACGAATAGACTCATCGGTTGCGGAGGGGGGCAGACTTTATACCGGGTTTGAAATCTTCTGAATTTTCGTCCCACCAGGCTCTCCAGAGGTCGCCAACGTCCTCCTGAACCTTATATCGCTCGTTCATGTCAGTGATGGAATAAGTGTTCCACCAGCCCAAATCGAGCCCTGTAAGGCGTCTGAGCATAGGAATAGACGAATTGCGGTTGTTGCGGTGATCCGTACGCATGATCAGGGCCCCCAGTAGGCGATGCTCGGTGATTATTTCCTGATTTGGATTTTCGATCAGGAAAGATTCCAAATATCTGAGCAACATCGGCATTTGCGACTCTATCGATTTCACCCGCTGGCCTTCGGGGGCCTCTAACCAGCCTAAGACCGATTCGAGAGTTTCCGGGTCACCCACTTTCATCAAGTCCTCAAGGGCTTATTGGGAATCCCTACTCAATCGGCTCCTGGTGCTCAGCACTGTTTTTCTGAGAAGAGGGCGACCTCGATTATCACCTAAGGAGAGGAGCGCTCTCGCAAGAGACACCGTCTGCTTTTCCTCCCAGAGTTCACCCAGTCTAGGGCGTGCTCGTTCTAGGCGAAGAGTCGAGATGATGTCTGTGGTCATATACATGTCTGTAGAGGAATCCGGATCGAGTGCAGAGATCAGGTAATCTTCAACATCCTCCCAGGCCACATCTTTCTTTTGAATGAGACCATCTTCAGGAGGTTCTGTTTCGGAAACGATGAGAAGAGTCTGGAACAGTACTGAAGATCGAACCATCGCGCTTTCTGCTCCTAGTCGAGCAGAACTGAATCGGTAGGTCCAGTTTCGCCACCGAGTTCTCCAACGAGTGAGCGTGGGACGATCTATCATCAGAAGCATGGAGCCTGAAAATCGAATTGAACCGCCGGCAGAGTTTTCTAGATATATGGATGCATCATGACCGTCGTCTCCCAGAGCGTGATAGCGCACATCAGTTGGAATGGTCAATTGCTGAAGGCCAAGAACTTTGATATCGGAGCCAGCGACGCGAACGTCTGCCATCGTCAATTGGATCCATCGAGGAGCTTCTTCAGTCGCTGCGATTTCTTCGACAGGAGAATCCATACGCTCTTTCCACTGCTTTGAGCGCATCTCCCAGTAATCTTCTTTACGGGTATTGTTCGTTTTACGAGGCATCGTTCCGAGTTGCCGAGTCAAGATCTGATCGACGACTGATCTGTGGCTGCCGTTGTAGTCGAGGAGTCCGTTGACCAAAGCAGTCACAAACATCATTCGGTACTTCTTTGGTACATTTTGATACTCACTGAGATTGCGTGCAGAATTGCGGACCCGAAGCGAAATAGTGGTATCGGTACTTTTAAGGCCTCTGTCTATTTCATTGATAAGGTCGGACCAATGCTCGTCGCTGATGGACTTTAAGTGATCTTGTTCAAGAATTACCCCCAACGCCGATTCTGCATATTGAGTCGCCATCAGTTCGATGGTGGGTTGAATCCAGTCACCTTCAAGAATCGTATCTCGATTGCTGAGGTAAGCCATCGTTGCGAAAAAGAGAGGTATTCTTCCCGTCGATTGGGAAAGATCTTCACCTAAGATTTCATCCCACTCATTCGCCAAGGCTGAGTTCAAACGGTCCAAGGGTAAAGAATGGGTGAGACTGCTCCAGAGAGAAGCCATGTGAGAGTTAGACCATCTCAGGGCTGCAAGGCTCTCCGGTCTGAGAAGAGCACGAAGAATTTCGAGAGCCGTTTCAGTTTCAAAAGAGTTATTTTTGATTTTTCTATCTAGGCAATTCCAGATCAGGTGCTGGGACCATGTCGACAGATCTGCACAGTGCCTTGAAAAGAGCTCTACGGAACCGGTTAGATTTTCCTCGAGAGCAAAGGGAATCAATTGGTCAATTCGGATGGACGAAAGAGAGAGTTCTCCAGAGAGGTGTTTCTCAATTCGAGATTCAATCTGTCTTCGTGCTCCTTCGGCATTTTGAATCAGTTGAGCGACACGCCATGCGTCTCCTAATTCGTCTTCTGAATCAGGTTGCACGAGTGGCCAGTCTTTCACTGCACGCCATTGGCTAGCGAGAAGAACGGTCTCGGGTTTTGGCTGATTATTCAGATCAGAGTTGATGGCAGTCTTAAATCTTTCAAGAGTTGAGGCTTCGCTCCTTTGCGAAGTGGATTCATTTGGAGTTTCAGCCTCAATGTTTTCATTGAGAAGTATAGCCCAGGTCGAAACGTCGTTTTGTGAGATTGTTTTTCCAGAAGCCGATTCCGAAACAACTCTATCTTCAGTCAAGACGACATAGGGAATCCCTGGGACGACAGCAAAGGGAGGGGGTCCCGTCATACTAGAAGAGCTCGTCCCATGAAAAAGAATCTCAACTAGGTAGGGGGGTGAAGATCCTCGAAGGGTGATCTGGAATCTTCGTTCTTCGGTGCCTGTTTGAATTGTGCTCATTTGAATTCCGCCGGAGCGAAATGCCAAACTCTTTGTTTTAGCGGAACTGAACGGTGCCGTTATTTTTGAAGAGACGGGCCTTCCTAATCGAAGCACATCTATTGTCAAAACATTTGGTGAGAGAATTGATAGAAGCTCTCGCACTCTTTCGCGGACTTCAGGATCGGGATCGTTCAAACAAGACCGAAGTGGAGCCACAGCGGCCGATCCTGCTTCCAAGATTTCATGAGTGGCTTCATCACGAACTATCCAGTCATCGGACCCCAAATCCTGGACCAGTTTCATAAGGTCATCCGAGATCACTGGTGAGTTGGGAATTGGAGAAGAATTCACGGATTGAGGTTCAGTGCCGTCAATTGATGAGAACAGGCTCAGGGATAAATAGAGGAGTAGGAAATTAGGTGTCATTTCCTAGGATTCCCTTTGTTTGTATGCAGATTACCCATCAGTCCACTCTTCTCTTCTTCTGACTTCTCAAAAAACCCTTAAGTTCATGCCGAGTTCAGTTCGATAACACCTATTGGAGAAGAAAAATACGGCATAAGGCTCGTGTTCTGACTCCTTAAGTAGAATACACCATGAATTCCTCTCGCGCAGAAATGTAGCGGGGATCCCATAACGAGGAGGCCGAAGTTGGCTCTCATGAATGAAATGACAAAAGGATTCGGTTTATTGGGCATCCAGGCCCCGGGTGACACCGGACAG
>JAACCY010000133.1 GCA_009937185.1 Planctomycetia bacterium | reverse complement strand
GCATCCGATTCTCCAGTGGCGGGGCCTTGGAGGATTCCTTCGAGCCCCCCGTCGAGAATACAGCGAGAAGCGCCGGTCAAAACCCGTGCGCGAGCGGCCTTAAATCGACCCGCAGGATGGTCGATGATGACATCGCCCGTCAGCTCCACGAAGTCTGATCCTTCTTCCCAGATTAAATTTGAACCTTGAATGCGTGTCGTTGCATCCAAGAAAACAGTGATCGGATTTTCCTTTTCTTTAGACCGAATACTTTTGAGTCGTCGACTGAAAGGATCCAATTCCATATCGAGATAATCTGCAGCGATATGTTGAACAGGAACATCAACTTCAGGATTCATAGGAGCACTCGAAGGTGTCTCGAAAATTTTCACACTCCCGTCGAAGCGTGCACCCCGACCGGACTCTCCAAGAACCAGCGGGCCTTCGCAAAGGATCCGGACTTGGTTTTCTCCAGGACTGTTGGAGTTCTCGATGAAAGGACCGCTCCCCGATGCTGTGAGTGCCATCGGAATAGGAGGAGCAAAGATCAATTGCTCCAGGCTTGACTCGGATCCGATCGATCCGGAGAGCCCGTTAATTCCTCGTAACTCTAGTTCTGGCCACGTCATACGTACGGGAGATGAGCCGCTAAGGAAGACTCCTTCGCCCTCTGACCAGAGGATTTGAATGTCGCGGGTTTCGAGTTCGGGGGAGCCACCTGCCCCTTTGGCTTTCAGCAGACCATCCACTTGAGCACGCTCTTCACCTTGTTGATGCGTGATCACTTTTTCAGCTTCAAGAAGGATCTGGTCGCTGGGAGTATTCGGGTCATGTGTGTAGACCGGCAACTCGATGGTGGTGTCGACGAGTGTGCGTTGCTGTGTCAAATTTTCTGATGAAAACGTGACTCCGGATGAAATATCTAGGTCGCCTTTCAAAACGAATCGCAATCTTCCGCGAATCGGATCATGCGAACGAAAGGTCACTTGGTTTCTGTCCAGTGGAGCCAGTTCTTCTAATTCGAAGGATGGCAAAGTTGAGTTCTCTTCGGAGGATCCGAATTGTCCTGTCAGGACAAGGAATGCGACGAGCCCCATCGAGAAAACACCGAGGAAAAAGGAGAGTCGTTTCATGGGGGTTCCCCTCATGAAAGGCCTCCTGAGTCCGTATCTGCGCTATTTGAGGGTTTTTGAGATGTGCTGAGAATCCAGTCGCAGACTTCTCTGACCGCTCCCTTACCTCCGGCAGCGTGGGTGACGGCAGTGGCCTTTTCCAAGATTTCAGGTTGGGCATCCGAAGGAGCAACGGTGTAGCCCGCCACTTCAAAAGCGGGGAGATCGATGAGGTCGTCGCCGACATAAACGACATCCTCGGGTGTCAGGGAAAGTTCCTCAAGAATGGAAAGTAGGCATGCTGCTTTATCACGAATACCGGTGTGCAATTGTGTGATCTGCAGTTCCTTCGCTCTCAAGTCCGTGCTTGCGCTCGGTCGACCTGAGATCCAGACGACGGCGATTCCGGCTTCGAGCAGAAGTCGCATTCCTGCTCCGTCGGGAATGTAGAAGGCTTTTGATTCGGTGTTGTCGGAGTGGATACTGACGCAGTTGTCGGTCAAGACTCCGTCGACGTCGAGAGCCAGTAGTCGTGGTTGGTGGACCGGAAAGGTCGCAGGTTTTGGATGCTTCATGTCGCTAGTCTGGCTTGCTGACGGCTTTAGACAAGTGAGAATTCTGGCTTCCTGCACCTATCGTTTCCGGTTCTGCTATCCTTTGGGCGAGACCGGGCGAATTCCGGGGTTATTCCGGGGGGCACAGAGAGCAGCCAGAACAGGACCATCTTTATGGAAGCAGACAGCATGACGCTCAACGATCAGAGTGATGCAGACGCCGGGGCGTTCGATGATGAGGCCCCTTGGGAAGATGGATTTTGTGCACATCTAGAGGAGTACTCCGGCCCACTTGAACTATTGCTCTATCTGATCCACAAGAATGAAGTGGATATTCTCGATATTCCTATCGCTGAAATTCTTAAACAGTTTTTGGGTCATGTGACAGAAGCTCGTCAAAGAGAGCTGCTCGATCTCAGATCGACCGGGGATTATTTGGTCATGTCGGCGCGACTGATCGAGATCAAAGCGAGAATGTTATCGCCGCAACTCATCGAAGAAGAAGATGATCTTCTCGAAGAAGAACTGGAAGATCCTCGCAATAACTTGGTGGAGCAGTTGTTGGAGTACCGGGATTTTAAAGAGAGAGCCCTGCTATTACAGGAAGCTCATCGACGGAGATCTTTAGGTTATGAGCGGGTACAGGATGGAATGCCGGCCGCCCCGCCAGGGACATTGGATCTCTCGGAGGCTTCGCCACTCGATCTTTCGGCGGCCTTTCAGCGAGTTCTCGATCTATTGCGTGAACGATCCTCCTTTAATGTGATTCAGGGCGAAGAGATTCCTATCGAGCAATCGATGGCAGAAATTCTCTCAACGTTGAGAACGAATCCGGAACAAGGATTCCCCTTCGAGCAACTGTTTCCACCAGAGCGGGGAATGGCGGGCGCCATCAGTACTTTTCTGGCCTTGCTCGAATTAGCCCGCATGCACCAATTGAGACTGGAACAGGTGAATAGCGAGGATCCTCTCCTCGTTCACTTGAAGTTGGAGGACTAGCCGGTGCGCGTCCTTTTTCTGGGCTCTGGTCCCTTTGGAATTCCTGCGCTCCGACGCTTGAATGAAGGCTGTTCCGATCTCGTGGTAGGAACTGTGCCGGATGCTCGTCAGGGTCGAAATCGTCAGTCGAGCCCATGCCCCCTCAAAGCAGAGGCGTTGAAGTTGGGGTTGGAAATCTTTGAGACCGAGCGTCTCAAGGGGCGTTCCGGGACAGAGTTTTTGCACCGTACCGCAGCGGATCTCGTCATCACCGCTGACATCCGTTTGATTCTCGGGAAGTCTTTCATCTCCTCCGTGGCATTGGGTTGTTTCAATCTGCATGGCTCTATTTTGCCCCGGTGGCGGGGGGCGGCTCCTGTCGTAAGAGCGTTGCTCGCCGGCGACGAGGAGCTGGGTGTTTCCCTATACCGCATGGTGCCCGCTCTGGATGCGGGACCCGTGGTGGGTGTTTCCCGTTGGACTCCTCCAGCCCGAGTGACGGGCGAAGAAGCGGAACAGTTTCTCAGTGAACGGGCTGCGGAGTTATTGATGGAACACCTTCCTGCGTTGCTGGCGGGACAAGCAGAACTTGAAGAGCAAGACGATGCTGCGGCGACGTTGGCTCCTAAGATCGATAAATTAGAGGGCTGGGTTTCCTGGAAAAGATCAGCCGCTGAAATCGATCGTCAAATCCGAGCATTTGACCCTTGGCCTCGGACTCGTGCTCTCTTCTGCTCTCAGGGGCAGGAAGAAGGTCAGGCAGAGACTTTGATTCTTCACAAGATCAGGGTGGAGTCAGAATCTGGCGAACATGAATTTCCGGGAACAGTGATGGAAGTGGTTCCAGAGGGTATCTTGGTTTCTTGTGGACAAGGTTCTGTTCGCATCGAATGCCTGCAAAGAGCCGGTAAAAAGCCACTTGAAGCAGCAGACTTTCTGCGGGGGATGCCCATCGCTCCGCAGGATCGATTTTTGGATGGGCCCCCCCGATTGAAGGGCGGAACCGGAAAATGAATGGTCAAGGCAGTGAGACAGGCCAGAGACCTGCTAGAGATTCCGGTCGCAGAGATGCCGGTCGTGGGGATTCCGATCGCAGAGATGCCGGTCGTAGGGAT
>JAACCY010000132.1 GCA_009937185.1 Planctomycetia bacterium | reverse complement strand
CTTGATGAGACTCACGATAGTGCTCTTTGCAGATCCCACCGGACCATGCAAGAGGAGTACTCTCTTTTCTGTTCCAAGATTATGAGCCGCAGATTTGAAGAAACTCACGAGCTGCTGGATTGGCTGATCGAGTCCGAAGACTGCGTTTTCACCACCATTGTCAGGGTCGTCGAAAAACTTCCAATGAACCTCATCTCTGGCATTCAGTTGTTCAGATGATTCCGTTCCATAAGACACGATCATGTCGTGCACTCTTCGGAAGGATGATCGAAGAACGTCAGGGTTCTGCGCTACGATGGCCATGTAGTCATCGAAACTACCGGTCCAATGAAGTTCACGAAATTTGTCTGACTCAATATTCTGACTGATCAGTTCGTGAAAATTGATGTGCTGATTCATGGGATCCTCCACCTCCAAACATCGGCCGTTTGGTGGCGCATCTTTAGCCCGAAATGATCTTCCGGGAAGCCCCCGGAGATCCGACGGGAGGACGGTCTTACCCCATCCCCCTTCTTCCCCGCAAGAGAGGATGGCGAAATTGTGTCTTTCCTGCAACAGAGGATACGAATTCAAAGGGGGTCCAGTTCCCCTAGACCCCCTCAGTGGCATCAAAAAACGGGGTGACGGGACTAAAAATAATCCCGTCACCCCGAATTAAGTTCCGAAAATGTTCTCCGACTCAGTCTTTCACTGTGAAATCAGCGTCGACCACGGGATCTTCTTCACCGGCCTCAGCACCGGGAGTCGCTCCGGGAGCACCTCCAGGCATGGGTCCTGCTGCAGGATCTCCTTCTTGGGCCTTCGAAGAATCTTCGTACATTCTGCGTGCCAAATCGTGAGAAGCTGAGTTGAGTTCCTCGATGGCTGCCTTGATCGTTTCCAGTGTCGAATCTGTGGCATCCTTGACCTCCTTGAGATTTGAAAGAGCGGATTGGATTTTCTCCACTTCGCCTTCTTCCATCTTCTCGGAGTACTCTTTCAAACTCGACTCAGTCGCATAACACGCCTGGTCTGCTTCGTTACGAACGTCAACAAGCTCACGTGCAGCCTTGTCTTCGTCGGCATACTTCTCGGCTTCTTGTCTCATACGATCGACTTCGTCTTCACTCAAACCTGAGGAAGAGGTGATCTTGATGCTATGTTCTTTTCCAGTACCAAGGTCTTTAGCCGAAACCTCAAGAATACCATTGGTGTCAATATCGAATGACACTTCGATCTGTGGTACTCCACGAGGAGCCGCAGGAATTCCATCCAACTGGAACTTACCCAGCGTACGGTTGTCCTTCGCCATCTCTCTCTCACCCTGAAGAACGTGAATATCAACTGCCGGCTGATTATCTGCAGCAGTTGAGAACACTTGCTTCTTTCCGGTTGGGATTGAAGTGTTTCTTTCAATGAGCTTAGTACTCACTTGACCAAGAGTTTCGATGCCGAGACTCAGAGGTGTGACATCAAGAAGAAGAACGTCATTCAGCTTCTCGTCACCAGAGAGAATTCCACCCTGGATTGCAGCACCCATAGCGACCACTTCATCCGGATTCACCGAACGATTTGGCTCCTTACCGAAGATCTTCTTTACCATTTCCTGAATCGCCGGAATCCGCGTAGATCCTCCAACGAGGATCACTGCGTCGATCCCACTGGCGTTCATATTGGCGTCAGAAATAGCCATCTCGCATGGCTTCCTCGTTTTCTCGATCAGTTCCTTCGCCTTCGCCTCAAAAGTGGCTCGGGTGATCGACATCTGCAAGTGGCGTGGACCGCTGGCATCAGAAGTGACGAACGGAATACTGACTTCCGTTTCTACTCTGCTTGAGAGCTCGCACTTGGCTTTCTCGGCGGCTTCCTTCAAACGCTGCAAAGCCATCTGATCTTTACGGAGATCGATGCCCTGCTCTTTTTGAAAATCATCGGCGATACTATGAATCAGTACTTCGTCGAAGTCATCTCCACCTAGTTGAGTGTCTCCGTTAGTCGAGAGAACTTTAAAGAGTCCTTCGTCAACCTCAAGAATGGAAACGTCAAACGTTCCTCCACCCAAATCGAAGACAGCAATCTTTTCGCTGCCTTTCTTATCGAGCCCATACGCCAAAGAAGCGGCAGTAGGCTCGTTGATGATGCGCTTGATGTCGAGGCCGGCGATTCGCCCAGCATCTTTTGTGGCCTGACGCTGACTATCGTTGAAGTAAGCCGGAACGGTCACGACCGCTTCGGTCACTTGCTCACCCAGGTATTCCTCGGCGGTGCTTTTCAACTCTTGCAGAATCAGTGCTGAAATTTCAGGTGGAGAGTACTCCTTGCCCTGCAACTTCACTTTGACCAGATCATTTGCCCCACCCGTAATCTTGTAGGGGATCAGGTCTGCTTCCTTATTCAACTCTTCGTGTCGGCGGCCCATAAACCTCTTAATCGAGAACCCCGTGTTCTCGGGGTTTGTCACTGCCTGTCTCTCGGCGGTTTGCCCCACCAGACGCTCTCCGGATTCCGTAAAGGCCACCACGGAGGGGGTCACTCTGTTTCCATCCCTGTTTGGGATGACGGTCGGCTCTCCGCCTTCCATCACGGAGACCACTGAGTTCGTGGTTCCAAGGTCGATTCCAATGATTTTGCCCATGAAAGGCTCCCTTCTCGTACCGGGACTTTTTTGACCCGATTCCACAAAGTACATGGCAAACGTCGTTCCAAATATCGGGATTTACTCCGAATGAACGCTATTTTGGCAGGAAAATCGATTCACGGCTACTATTTGTGAGAGGAGCCTCAGGTCAAGCACGCCATTTTGGCAGAGGACAGTCGCCTCAGATCTGCTCGCTGTCTATTTGGCAGAGTCCTCTTCGGGCTCTCTGAGTCCGTATTCGTCAATCTTTCGATAAAGAGTGCGCTCACCGATCCCGAGAGCCTCGGCTGCTTTTCTTCGATTCCCTTCGACCATCTCAAGTGTGTTACGGATCAATTCCCGCTCCAACTCTTGAATTGTCGTTCCCACCGGAAAACTACCGACCCCTATCGAAGAAGATTGGGGACGGATATGACCTGGAAGATCTTCCAGCTCCAAAACAGTCCCTAGGCACGTCACCACCATATTCTCGATGGCATTCTTCAACTCACGCACATTCCCCGGCCATGAGTAGGCTATCAGAACTCTCAAGGCTTCCCTTGAAATACCCTCGATCGACTTGTCGTGGACTCTGGAATATTCGTCGAGGAAATGATGCACAAGAAGTGGGATATCGACGGATCGATCTCTGAGTGGAGGGATTTCGATCGTGACCACGTTAATGCGGTAGAAAAGATCCTCCCGAAACTTTTCCTCCTCGATACGCTGCCTCAGGTCGCGATGTGTGGCACATATCAAACGGACATCCGTAGGCCCGGCATCATTCGAACCCATGCGAACAACTTCTCGCTCTTCCAGCACCCGCAAAAGGTTGACCTGTACTGTCGTTGGAATATCGCCGACTTCATCGAGGAAGAGCGTTCCCCCATCGGCGTGTTCAAACCTACCTTTTCGAAGAGAAGAAGCTCCCGTAAACGCTCCTCGTTCGTGACCGAACAATTCGCTTTCAAGAACGCCTTCCCCCAGTGCAGCACAATTGAGCGGAACAAATACATTCCCCTTACGGCGACTATTCGCATGAATCGCCTTTGCGATCAATTCCTTACCGGTTCCACTTTCGCCCAATATCAGGATAGAGGCATCGGTCGTCGCGACCTGTTTGAGTTTCTGCACAATCGCATGCATGGCGTGGCTGGAACCGATGATGCCTTCAAAGCCGAAGCGATCATCGATCGTTCTCTCCAGCTCTTCAGCCCTCTTCTTCAGGGCAGCGCCTTCTAGAGCTCGGTTCACTCGGATTCTCAAGCCCGCCAAATCTACGGGTTTTCTCAGATAATCAACAGCGCCTAGCTGCATCGCTTCCACCGCAGTCTCAACAGTACCGTGACCCGTCACGACAACCACTGCGATAAACGGATCGATGGCTTGCGCCTCTCGAATAAGATCTAAGCCATCCCTGTCCCCAAGTACGAGGTCAGTCACCACGATATCAGCACCGTCCTTGCGGAGCAGATCTCTGGCTTCATCGATGGTTGTCGCCACCTGGCATTGGTGGCCTACAGATTCGAGTGCATCCGAGAGTATCTCGGCATGGGCCGCTTGATCATCGACGACGATGATACGGGCCTTATCGATCGTATTTTCAGCGTTACCGTCACTCATGAATCCTATTTATCCTGTCCTTCAGCCGGAAGAATGATAGAAAACCGGCTTCCTTGCTCAGGTTCACTTTCAACCATGATCGTACCACCATGAAGTCTTACTATTCGCAGGGTCGTCGGCAATCCCAGCCCCGTCCCCCCTTCAGTCGTGGAAACGTAAGGCCGAAAGATTCGAGGAATGGCCTCTTCAGTAATTCCAACCCCTGTATCCGTCACCTCGATGACCACCGCAGGGAATCCACGATAAGTGGTTTCAATCACCCGCACCAACAGTTCCCCTCCAGCAGGCATTGCAGAGCAACCATTGATGATCAGATTCAAGATCGCCTGATGAAGCAAAGAGCTGTCTCCAGCGACCGTGCTCACTTTACCCGGTTGGAATAGAACACTGACACCTTCCAACTCGATGGCTTCACGGTTTCTGGAAATCACTTCCTCAACCAGTCGACTGACCTCTATCGAATCACGTTCCATTTTTTGAGGACGAGTCAATTGCAGGAATGAAGAAACAATCTTTTCGATGCGTTGGATTTCAGATTGCATCATTTCAAGCCGACGAAAAGTGCGCTGCTCGCGAGCGGATTCCGGAGAACCCAATTCCTCGATGATCAATTGGGATGAAATATTCAGGGTCGACAGAGGATTCTTCACCTCATGCACGAGCATCCCTGCGAGGCTCGCAACATCCTGCTCCCAGCTGCCTAGTTGACTTGCATCAAACGCGGTCACCGCTGTGCGGCTACCCTTCTTCTTCTTCTTCGGAGTCTTCTCCGGAGTCTTCCTCGCCCTCAATCGGACGATAAAGCTTATACCTACAATTTCTCGCTCTCAGGGACTCATCCGGCCGCAAGAGAAGGGCCACGCCTCCCATAGGGAAGCTGGGGCGAGTATTTTCAACCAACTGATCCAGTGTGTCCAAATCGGTAATCTTGATTAATCCTTCTCGGAGTTCGATGCGAATTTTCAACCATTCGCCCTCCCCCGTTTCGACATGATGGACATCGTAATTTTTGACTGCCCTGCCTGGGCGAGTTCCAGAGGTGATACCTAGATTTATTTCAGAGCCGGAAACGAGCTGGATCTCCACCTCAAGGGTGTATTCCTCCCAGTTGTCGTCGCCCATCTCTAATTGAGCGGTTCCTGCAGAGTTATTGATACCGACAATCTCTCCATCTTCTTCATTCCATACGTCGGCATCAGGGTCTGAAGCAGATGCCCTGAAAGAAGAGAGGTAGGTATCAATTTCGAGTTCTTTCCACTCGATGGCTAACTCTTGTTCCCGAGCAGCGCGTTTTTCAACATAGACCACGAGGTACTCTTCGATCGTTTGCTGAACTTCTTTATATTGATCAGATCCTTTGAACTCGTCGGAATATGAGACGAGCAAACCTATCGCCTTCGCATATTCTTCCTGACGCTTAAAGGCCCGGGCTCTTCGAGTGATACGGTCGAAGTCCACTTCCGCTCGCTGGCGAGTTTCGACTTCTTCACAGAGTTTTTCCCAATCTTTGAAGGCTGCGGTCTCTTGGTAATAACCTTCATCATCAAAATTTTCGAGGATTCTCTCTGCTGCGAGGGGATCACCATCTGCGATCAATGCATCGACCCGATCGCGAAGCTGCCCCAACTTTTCTGCGGCTTGTGATTCTCTGACCTGAATTTGATCTTCGAGAACTTTTATTGCTTTCGCATGAATCGAGGTGCCCTCGCTGGCATACGCCAAATTTTCGAGAGCTTCAATCCACTCTTCATTACGATCGGGATAGTTCCGGATCGCCTTGTTGATACCCGCCAAGTTGGTCTGAAATTGCTCCAAACGCATCTTCTCTTGGATTTTCGCGATCTCTTGTGAAGACAACTCCGGTTCAACTTCAATCTCTACTTCGACATTTCCCCCACCACACCCGGCGAGAGTCATTGCAAAAGTCAGAATCAAAATTAGGAATGGAGAAACACCACTTCTATTCAAGATAGACGAATACGATATGGACATGATCTTCCTCTTATCTCTCCTCAACGGGGAGTTTCATCCACCTGAGCTGCAGGGTCAAAATCGCCCTCCAACAAACTTTCGCAAGCGGCCAGAAGTTGGCGAATCACATCTTCCTCGGAACCATTCAGTCGACATCCTGCCGCCTTGGCATGACCACCGCCTCCAAATTGAGCAGCAACCCCATGAACAGAATAATCGCCTCTGGATCGAAGACTCACTTTAAATCTCTCCGGCCCGACTTCAACAACGAGAAAGACGATCTCGGTCCCTTTGACCTGGCCCAAGGAATCCACGAAACCGTCCAGATCTTCCATATTCACTCTATGTTGAGACCGGATTTCCTCCGTAAACACGGAATAAAGCACTTTCCCGCCCTGACAGAGCACGCTCTTGGAGAGTAAATCTCCCAGGGAACGGGTTCTCTCATGAGAGAAGGACTGGAATATCCGGTTATAAATCGGCTCGGGATCGACTCCGAGCGACACCATTTCGGCCGCATACTTCCAGGCTTGGAAGCCCGCATTGGAATGGCGGGACCAACCGGTATCGGTCGCTAGGGAAACAAAAAGTGTCTCTGCCGTATTTTTGTCGTGTTGGAGGCCTAGGGCACTGATCAATTCGAAGACCAGATTCCCGGTCGCTGGAGATGCCGGTTCGCACCAAACAGAAGCAAAGTAGTCCAATGAACCTTCTAGGTGGTGATCGATACACACCCGTGGAACCTCTGAAGCACTCACTGCAGACTCCAACAAGCCCAGTCGTTCCGGAGCAGAAGTATCGACCACAATGATCAAATCCGCTTCCGCCACCAAACTCTCAGGCTGAAGATCAGAGCTCTCGGAGAGAACTTCTGCGAGGTTGTCATGGTCGATGAACAAAAGTTTCTCAGGAACGGGATGAGTCAGAATCGTACGAGGATGTGCACCCAATTGCTGGAGTGCCCTGTGCATGCCCACCGCAGACCCCAAGGCATCCCCATCAGGATAGATATGGGTCAGAATCAGGGGCTTTTGGCAATTTTTCAGTCGCTCTATCAAATCGGGGGGAATTTCACCCGGCGACCATGAGCTTTCAACTGCACACATGAGTGCTCCTTATTGAGGAAATTGCATTTTCGCAATATGATCCGAGTTCGCCCCGGGCAAAAGCTCTATGCAGAGCCGTTCCCGGGAAAAGCGGAGATGTGTTGTACATCGGAGTGGAGACGGGAACCAGCGGATCAACGTAGCTGGGGTCACCTCTCAGTCGAACAGACCAGATATTCCTTCGCGTGGAGATGAGAGTCATGAAGATCGGTCGAAAGATCCTGAACCTGAGACGAGACCGGGGCGTAGCCCAGAGATCCCTCGCAGAGATGACCTCTGTCACGCCCAGTGCCCTGTCTCGTATCGAGGCCGGTATTCACCAGCCCAAAGGGCCGGTCGCTCTTAGGATCGCACGTGTTTTAGGGGTATCCGCAGACTACATCCTCGACGAATCCGCTCCTTATCCCCCTCCTCTTGAATCTTTATTGCAGCCCATTGTAGAAGAGGATTCCAAGGTGACCATCGAGCTTCATCTTCAGGAGAAGAAGATTCTCGATGCAATTCGACGTCTCTCTCCAGAAGAAAGATCGACCATCTCCGATATTATTGCGGCGGGAAGCCGTGATCTTCAGGCCTTGCGAACTCTGGCCGTAAAAAAAGGCCTACTCATCGAAGACGACGAGTAGGCCTTTTGAGATGTCTTGTTCAATTTTCAGTTCAAGCGAGGCTGAGCATCTCGGAAATCTCTTGCTGTCCACCGTTCACTGCTCCAGCGGAACTGTGAAGAGCAACACGATCTTCCTCACTGAGATCCACTTCCAATACTTTCTCGACTCCGTTTGAGCCTAAGACGACTGGAACACCCACCCAGGTATCGTTGATGCCATACTCTCCATTGAGAAGTGCACAACATGGGAGAACTCTCTTTTGATCCAAAAGGATAGATTCAGCCATCGCGACTGCTGCTGCACTCGGGGCGTAGTATGCGCTCCCTGTTTTCAACAGCTTGACGATTTCGGCACCTCCATGGCGTGTACGATCGACGATTTCCGCCAATCTTTCAGGTGCGATCAACTGCTGCACAGGAATACCACTGACAGAGGCCGTCGACGTCAAAGGAACCATGCTATCGCCATGCCCCCCAAGAACCATCGCCTGAATGTCTTTCGTCGAACAACCCAACTCCATGGCAAGGAAAGCGCGATAGCGAGCCGTATCCAAGACTCCAGCCATTCCCACAACCTTGTTGCTCGGCAAACCAGATACTTGGTGAGCCACGTAGCACATCACATCCAGAGGATTGGAAACGATGACCAGAGTGGCATCTGGAGCCACTTCCATGATCCCCGAAACGACCTTCTGCTGGATCTCGCCATTCACCTTGAGTAGATCAGATCGATCCATCCCTGGTTTTCTAGGCATTCCTGCAGTGATAACAACAAGCTCTGCTCCTGCGAGATCAGCGTAATCGTTGGTTCCAATGACGCCTGTCTCATACCCGCAAACTGGGGCTGCTTGGGCGAGGTCGAGAGCCTTGCCTTGAGGCATGCCCTCAAGAATGTCAAAAAGTACTACTTCGCCGAGTTCTTTTTCGGCCATACGCTGAGCTGTTGTGGAGCCGACGAATCCGCCGCCAATAACTCCGATCTTTCGCCGTGCCATAGTCATGTTTCCTCTCATGCGACTTCACTCTGGAAGTCTGTCGTTTCAACTTTTTATTACGAATTTATTTCCGAAAGAACCTCGGAGAGTGTCTGACCAATTCCTGCTGGAGAATCTGCAACATGGACTCCAGCGGCCTTCAATGCTGCCACTTTCTCCTCTGCGGTACCTTTACCTCCACTGACAATGGCACCGGCGTGTCCCATTCTGCGACCCGGAGGAGCCGTTCTACCGGCAATGAAACCCACTACAGGCTTCTTCACTTCAGCAGCGATGTATTCCGCTGCTTCTTCTTCCGCAGTTCCTCCGATTTCACCCACCATGACGATGGACTCGGTTGCGGGGTCAGCATTAAACAACTTCAGTACATCTAGGAAGGTCGTCCCGATGATGGGATCACCGCCGATGCCGACACAGGTCGTCTGGCCGAGACCGAGTTGAGTGGTCTGATGAACTGCTTCGTAGGTCAAAGTACCACTGCGACTGACGATACCTACGGAACCCGGTCTGTGAATAAAGCCCGGCATGATGCCCATTTTGCACTCACCAGGCGTGATGATTCCAGGACAATTAGGACCCAGTAACCTGGCACCCGCAGACTTTACCGCGGCTTTTGCTTTGACCATGTCCAGAGTAGGGACACCTTCTGTGATACACACGATGAAAGGAATCCCTGCCTCTGCTGCCTCGATCACAGCCGCAGCCGCAAATCGCGCTGGAACATAGATGATACTGGCATTGGCGTTTGTCGCTTCACGTGCGCTGGCAACATCATCGAAGACAGGTTTTCCCAGATGTGTAGTGCCGCCTTTTTTGGGCGTGACACCACCTACGATCTGAGTGCCGTACTCCATCATTTGCTCACTATGAAGTGTTCCATTTTTTCCTGTGAAACCCTGAACGATGACCCGGGTGTCAGAATTGATGATCACGCTCATGCGGGACTCCCTTCAGCAGCGGTTACAGCCTTGATGGCTGCATCCGAAAGATCGTCGGCTGTTATCACATCGATTCCCGATGATTCAAGAATCTTGTGTCCCTCTGCGACTGAATTTCCTTCAAGTCGAACAACGAGAGGTACGGACAAGTTCGTCTGCTTTGCGGCTTCCACGATTCCTTCTGCGATCAAATCGCAACGAATGATTCCGCCAAATATATTAACGAGAATGGCGGCGACATTTGGGTCTTCAAGAATGATCTTGAAAGCCTCTGTCACGCGTTCAGCAGTTGCAGTTCCACCTACATCAAGGAAGTTGGCGGGTTCTCCGCCTCGCAACTTAATGATGTCCATGGTTGCCATAGCCAAGCCAGCACCATTGACCAAACAGCCGATGTTTCCATCCATACCCACGTATGAGAGTTCCCACTCCTCAGCTCTCGCTTCTCTGGGATCTTCCTCGGAGAGGTCTCTCAGCTCTGCATGCTCAGGATGACGGAAGGCTGCGTTTTCATCGGAATCGATTTTGGCGTCGAGAGCGATCACGTCTCCTGTGCCCGTCACGACCAAAGGATTTATCTCGGCAAGCGAGCAATCCTCCTTGACGAACAAGCTTGAAAGTTTACTCGCTAATACGCAAAACTGGTCAGCGGTAGCGCCTTCCATTTCCAATGCTGTCGCAAGGCGACGGGCATCTTCAGGAGAAAGAGATCCATCTCCAGAAATGGGTGCTTTATGAATCGCCTCAGGACGCTCAGCGGCGACCTCCTCAATATCCATTCCGCCTTCGGAACTGACCATGAGGACCGGCTTTTCAGCAGCGCGATCGATAACAAGTCCACAGTAAATTTCTCTCGCGATATCACAACCTTCTTCAATCAGAAGCGTTGTAACTTCTTTGCCCTCAGGCCCAGTCTGATGCGTGATAAGTTGCATACCAAAAATGGACTCAATCGCCTCATGGCACTGTTCGGTATTCATCGTGACTTTAACGCCACCACCTTTACCTCGTCCGCCAGCATGGATTTGGGCTTTCACGACCCTCACCCCTTCACCGAGTTTGCGTGCACCCTCGATGGCTTCAGCGACGCTAAAGGCCACCTCACTTTGAGGTACCGGAATTCCGTAACTCGCTAGGATTTTTTTGGCCTGGTACTCATGTATCTTCAAATCTTCTGTTCCTTCCTGACAGTCCGTCACAAATGGATATCGAATCAGTGACCTCAAAGGAAAAACTCCGAGAGACCGGATCAGCATGTGCATGTCCGAGGATCACCATTATCGGCAAACGAATCTCTAGAGATCGAATCTCTGGAGACCGATTCAATGAATCGGAATCGTCGGTCGACGATGGGGCAGACTATCCCCCCAGAGACAGGGGTGCAACGAGACCCGAACATGAGGAGCTCGGGTATCTTGAATTCTTACAAAATTACGCTCAGGGAGTCGATTTCGAGTCCTGTGACGGGGTAGAACCGGACCCCGTGTCACCCTCCTCTTGAGCGGCTAGAAGCGCTCGAGCCTTACTCGCCAGGAACTTCAGGTCATCATTGAGGCAACCTTCTTGGCGAGCCAGTTCGAACTCCTTCAATACCTCGTTGTAGTCTGAGACCATCAGCGAAATGGAAGCCATACGAACTCTGAATCTTCCCAGTTCAGCAAGAATCCTCTTCCTGATTTGGCGGATCGAGTTGTTATGATCACGTGCTGAAAATGGCAACTGACTGTCGAAGGGAAGATTCGTTCGGTCAACGACGACAAGACTTTCACGATACCTCGCCAGTGCAGTCGCTCCTCTGGAAAAGGTGTTCCTTGCATCGAGGAGTAACCTCAGTCTCTGCTCACGGTCGCCATCACTCAGTAATGCTTCGTCATACTTGACCCGACCCAATTCAAACCACGCCACTGAATAATTGGGATCAATCTGAACAGACTTGGTCAATGCCCCTCTGGCCTTTTCCAAATCGAAACCCAATGCGTATATTTTTCCAATATGGTAGTAGCAGGCTCTCTCATTAACATTGTCTCCACTACCTGGCTTCCGACCGAGTGCTTTGGAGAAGTACTCCAGTGCTTTGGCATAATCGGATCGATCTTGATAGAGTAAGACTCCCTGACTAACAAAGGGTCCCATAGCACTCGGGTCTTGTTCGATGGCCTGCTCGAAGAATCTCTCCGCAGAATCCAATCGTCCATCCTTACGTGCTTCAAGACCTTTTCTCCAAAGATCCGAAGACCTTCGACGCTGGGGATTATCAGTATTGTTTTCCATCGCCGCCAATGTGACGATTTCAATACGATCTTTGTTGAGCGACCACCATTCACGCCACTTTGCGATCGCCACTTGACGATCTTCGAGTGCGCCCAAGGGATCAAAGCCAAAAGTTTCTCCGGTGTACTCTTCTAATTTTAAAGCCGCAAGAGTTCGAGCTCCCTGCTCATCCAAGCCCAGAGCGTCCAGTAGCGTAGAGAAGCCGATATAGAGCCCATTCTCCCCCAAAGCGATCGCCAGAGCCAACTGGGCGCGTCCTTGAGAAATCTGCCAAGCAGTGACCAATTCCGTCACGCTGTGAGTTCTCTGAAGAATGTCGACGCAAAAGGATCTCAGTTCCGAACTTTGATTTTCATCGAGTAATAAGAGCCCCAGAAGTGGGTAGAGATCTGAACCGTTCTCTAATAAGACCTCGCGAAGAAGAGTGATCTGCTGCTCTGGATCTCCGAGAACCAATGCATTGAGAAATCCCGGATGCGAATCTGAAACTCCTGCGGGCAATGCCATTCGAAATTTCTCTTCGAGGTGCAACCGGCGAAGTACAGGATGCGATTTTTTATCCAACTCTTCCGTTAAAGTCGTCATCGCGAAGAACCCTGCTGATCGAATAAACTTCTCAGCATCTTTTTTTGCCAGCGCGTCACCGTTACGAATCGACTCCACCGCTTTGTTCAGCCGATCGTGAAACCCTAATCTCACTGTGAAACGATCATCGCTCGTCATTCCGTCTGGTTGAATCGTTCGATTCACATCTACGTCATTGTAACGAGCACTACCTACCTCGAGTTCGACAACCCACTCTCTTGTACCAGAGTCGAATCGAACGTTACCTCCGAGCTCCATTCCGCTTTTCAATACCAGCAGAATTCCTCCGAGATCTTCTTTCTCGAGGTCGTAACTACTCCACCCCAATACTTCCCTTTTCAGGACCAACTTTGTTCCTAGGCGACGACTCAGTTCTAGGTATTCGTTCCCCAAATCGTAGAAGCGGCCTTCTGCAATTTTCCCATCGATCATTCTGGCGCGAACCTGAGCCTCGACGGAGGTACTGGGGAAGAGTGATATTAGGGTAGATGCCAATATTGCGAGAAGACCTCGCTGGAGGCAGGAGTTCCCCAACTCACAAACCTGAGCGTTACTGTTTGCAAACAAAAAGTCCTCCTTGAAGGTCCGGGTCATTTCTTCCGAAGATCGATTGTCCCCCGATATGTTGAACCCTGCAAGTCCCACCAAGGGTTGCGAGGGCCGCCTGAAGAGGTGAGACTCCTTCTGGACCCGTATCGTTCGGGTCAGGAAGGGGACTCCTTGAGTCAACGTACACTTGAATCACTCAACCGGGGCGACCGTATAGAGGGTGTCTACCTCGTCGAGGACGCTAGTCTGAAGACTGCCAGAAATGGGAAATTCTTTATTCCTATGACGCTTCGTGACCGAACTGCGAGCGTCAAAGCCATGCGCTGGGAAAGTAGCCAGGAAGAATTCCGAGATATTCAGCGGAAACCCTTTCTCCGACTTGAAGGCAGGGTCGAGGAATACCAAGGGTCCCCACAGGTCATCATTGATTCCTTGGAAGCACTCAGTGCAGACGAGGCGGGCCTAGAAGCCACGGAATTTCTTCCCAGAACCCAACAAGACATTCCAACACTCGAACGAGAGCTTGAAGAAAGAGTGGCCTCCATACGGAACGATGATGTCAGGCAACTCGTAGTTACCATATTGGCAAGACCAGGATTGAGAGATCGACTGAGACTCTCTCCTGCAGGAAAAGCAATGCACCACGCCTACATCGGTGGCCTTCTTGAACATGTCATTTCCCTCGTCAATCTTGCTGACAAGGTTTGCGACCATTACCCGTGGCTCGATCGGGATGTTCTTATTGCGGGAGTTCTTCTGCACGACATCGCGAAAACTGAAGAACTGGGCATCGAAAACGGTTTTTCCTACACCACAGAAGGACAACTGTTAGGGCATATCGTGATGTGCTGTAACTGGATCCATGAAGCGTCCGCTCAAATCGAAGACATTGATCCAGAGATTGTGCTGCAGATTCAACACTTGGTGGCAAGTCATCATGGCAAACTTGAATTTGGATCCCCGAAAAAACCGAGTACACCTGAAGCTCTAGCGATGCACTTTATTGATAATCTAGATGCAAAGCTGACGGGCTTCCTTGAACTGTTCAAAAAGGCCGCTCCCGGACCGGGAGATCCGCGCTTTGGAGATTATTCAATGCTTTTGGACACGCGTCCCTACTTTTCGAACTCTCTTGATGGGAACCCAGGATTTCACAGCCCGGAAAGATCTCACGATGCGGGGCAAACCGCAAAAAATACAAGTTCGGGAGATTCGAACAGAACAGGTGACTTGCCTTTTTGAGCAATGAAACTTTTGCAAAAAATTAAAGGACTTCTGTCAGCGTTCCAAGAGAGGCTTCACTTCTTGCGGACTGGAGCAGTCTTTCAATCCAATGCTGAGATAGTTCTTCGCTTTCAGCTTCCACTAGGATGCGGAGCAAGGGCTCTGTACCGGAATATCGCACGACAATTCGTCCCTGCTGACCCAATGCCTTTTCAGCTTCGGTCATGGTTGCTCCAAGAATAGCTAAGGACTCAAAGTCGGGACGATACTCGATCTTGATAGTTCTTTGCTTCAAAGGGAATCGATCGAACTGTCCACGTAATTCTGAAAGGCTGCGACCCGATTCTTTCAGGCATAGGGCTACTGATAATCCCGTTCGAATACCATCTCCGGTAGCGGCTACTGAGCGATGGATAATGTGACCGGAGGTTTCTCCGCCCAATTGACCACCACTATTTTTTAATGCGACAGCAATCTCACGGTCACCCACTGGGGTTCTTAATACTTCGATTCCATGTTCATTAAAGAACTTTTCAACTCCCATATTCGACATCACTGTCAAGGCGACAACCGGGGGTTCTAACTCCCCTTTTTGCTTTAGGTGAAGAGCCCAAATAGCCATGACGTCGTCACCGTCCAACAACTCGCCCTTATGATCACAAAACAAAGCACGATCAGCATCGCCATCTAATGCGATTCCCAAATCGGCTTTTCTAGTCACCACTTCTTCCGACAACACCGTTGGATTCAAAGATCCACAGCCCACATTGATGAGTGTTCCATCGGGGTCTCCATGGATAAGGAAAACTTCTGCCCCAGCTCGACGAAACGCTTCCTCTGCCCAATGGCACGCGGCACCACGAGCGGCATCCACGACGACCTTTGTTCCTGCGAGAAATTCTCCCTCAGGAAAAGAGGACAACAAACTGTTCAGATATGTTTGGCCTAATGTTTTATCGATCTTTCGATCTTCAACTGAATGGTTCCTATTCTTCAAGCGGGAATAGCAAACACCCAAACTTTGTAACCGATCGAAGTCTTTTGAAATTTGAGCCTCAGTTTCGACGCTCAGTTTTTCACCTTTTGCATCCAGAACTTTAATACCGTTAAATTCAGGTGGATTATGTGAAGCGGAAATCATGAGTCCTAAATCAGCCACACCGGCTGCAAGCAGAACAGAGACAGCGGGTGTGGGTATCACCCCCGCATGAATCACAGAGACTTCTTCACGATTCAAGGTAGCCGTAATCAGGCGTTCGATTTCGGGGCCGGACACTCTGGTATCCATGCCGATCAAGATTCTCTGTGTAGGAGACTCTATTCGCCTGAGGTGCTGACAAAGAGCCAGCCCGATCCGATCCAGGGATTCTGCAGATAATAAACCTTGGTCTCCGATATCCCGGATGCCATCGGTACCAAATATCATTGACTTGATTCCTCCACTGATTTCACGATCTTCTCAGCACTGTATAAAATAATCTTATCCAACTTCACGCGATCACGAGTAATCCTTGAGGGCAAACTGCCCTCCAACCAATACACCTGATCATCGGAAGGGTTCATACTATTTCCGTTGGTATCTGTAGCTCTCACCAATAGATAAAAACGACCTTCAGTAACATTCTTTTTCCACTGTAAGACGTCTTCTTCAATACCATTTACAGTGACTTTAACCGTCTGATCTCCACGGATATCTAAGTCATCGCCTTCATCAACTATATACCGAACCCTGACTTCAGCAGTCGCTTCTGTCAGATTTTGACGTAACTCTACTTTCAGTTTCGTCGTTCCATTTTCAGGAAGAATAAACCTAACCAACTTGGAATCGTCTCCAGTGATTCGTAAATCAACGTCCTCCAGGGCCAAGGGTTCTGAGATTCCGCTCACATCGATTTCCCGAGTCAGCACTTTGATTTGGTCACCTTCAAGAATCGACTTGGGTCCAATCAGTGTGACTGTGGAAGGGTCCAATGCGACATCTTCACTCGTAAATTGAAATCCAGCTAAGGGTTGACCAGAGATTAACGGGCGAATCTCACGTTCAACTTTCTCCAGTTTGTCGACTTCAACAGTGATGGTCGCGGGATCGACCGATTGAACCGTAATTCCTACGGGTAGATCAAACGCATCGCCATTTCTTAACTGAATCTGACCACTCTTCTCGACGATCAACTTTCCGCTGAAAAGAGGACTCTCTTCAGAAAATCTGGCAAGTACGTTTCTCGGTCCTGACAGAGTGACCCTGCAATTTCCTGAAAAGAAATCACCGGGTTGGCCTATGATTCTGGAATCGATGATTCTTTGATCGACGATCACCAGTTCTTCACTGGAGGACGGTTCTATCGAGATGATCGCTTCACGTGTTTCTTCATGCCCGGTATTGCCAAAGGCATACGCCCAAACCACGACAGCGAGGACCATACTGGTCAATTTATTTCGAGTGTGACCAAAAAAGAATTCCATGGCTCGGACACTGAAAGGAGTCTTATTCACTTGTCACTCCCCTTTCCCGCTTTTTCGCCAGCTGTTTTGCCCGAATCAGTTTCTCCTTCAGGGTCGGCTTTGGAGTAATAGGTTCTTAGTTTTACAGCGAGTTCTTCTTTATCGAGATTCCTGTAAACCTCACCTTTGACGCAAATCGAAATACCACCGGTTTCTTCACTGACAACAATCGTCACCGCATCTGATTCTTCGGTCAGTCCCACTGCAGCTCGATGTCGAGTTCCTGCCCAAGAACCTAGTTGCTCATTTTCAGAGAGCGGAAGAAGGCAACCAGCAGCCGCGATTCTTCCTTTCTGAATAACGACAGCTCCATCGTGCAAAGCGGTTCCCGGATAGAAAATAGTATTGATGACCTCAGAAGAAATCTCGGCATCAAGGATAGTACCTCGATCAACCCAAGGATTGAGTGACTGATCTCTCTCAATCGCGAATAGAGCACCTATTCTTGATTTTGAAAGCATCTGACATGCCCTCACCAATACGACCACCAACTCTTGCTCATCTCTGACCAGTTCTCCAAAGATGGGAGCCTGGCTTAACCGAACAAGACCTCTTCGTAATTCTGGCTGAAGAATAACGATGATGGCTGTGAAAGCGGCAGGCGTGATCACAGTGAGAAGAAATCCTATTCTCTCCAGATTAAGAAAGTTGACGGCCAATCGGGTTCCGACAACCGCGATAATCACCGATAACGCCAACCCCTTAAGGACACCCGCTCCGCGGGTTCCCTCGCAAAAAACGATGAATCCGTAAATGAGAAGATATATGACGGAGATTTCAAAGAGAACTCTCCATGGGCCAATCGCCTCGATGGCAGTCCAAACCATATCAAACTCGTTCAAGACTGCCCTTCCATTCGGCATGCTTGACGATCCAATGCCGTCAATACTTTGAGAAATCGAACTGTTTCATCTACATCATGAACCCGGACCCATTCCACCTTAGCCTGATGAGCTCGGGAGACAAACGCCAGCGAGCCTGGCAATCTGTCGTCTACCGTACTTCCATCGAGAACTCCGGTGCATGCCTTCCGGGATGCACCCAGCATAAGGGGTACTCCCAGATCATGGAATCTCTCCAATTCGGATGCGATACGAAAGTTATCCTCCAGACGCTTCCCAAATCCGATTCCGGGGTCGAGGATCACATTATCGGGGTCCCCCCCTCGGGAGCGAAAAAAGTCTAATCTTTCTCTGAAGAACTCACTGATCTCAAGGATGACGTCTCCGTATGACGGGCTCTCCTGCATATCCACCGGAGTGCCTTTTCTGTGCATCAATACAACATCAAGAGACTTAGAAATCACGAGATCTACCAAATCGGGATCATCGCGAAGAGCAGAAGTATCATTGATAATACTGGCCCCTAAATCGACCGCCGCTCGAGCCACTTCTACTCTTCGGGTGTCAATACTGATAGGCAGCGCCACTTCACTCTTTAATTTTTCGAGAGGAGGAAGGATACGGTCTAATTCTTCCTGGATGGATATTGCTCGACTTCCGGGTCGAGTCGATTCGCCTCCGACATCGATGGCATCGGCCCCTTGTGCAGCCATTTGGGATGCTCTCATGAGAGCCGTGTCGATATCGATCCAGTTCCCCCCGTCACTAAATGAATCGGGGGGGACATTCAGGATCCCGAGGACCTTTGTCACCAATTCAACGTCCTCTCACACCGGGTTGTTCCTACTCTTCTGACGGACTACTCCACGGTTCAATGTCGGCAATAATTCGTCGAGCAATATCATTCACGGCTTCCAAACGAGCCACTCCAATATCCTCACCCGAGGCCACAGAATAGGAAGCCCTTCCGCTGACAACTCTCTCGATCAACACACGCTGATCTCGAGTTCGCAACAATTGTATTCCGACTTCGACAAGTATCCCTGATTCCTGAATCTCGCCAGAACCACTCTCCACGAGAACGCCTTCTTCAAATCGAATAATCGTCCCTTTGAGAGTCGCATTTGCCCTGTCGGCGGAAACGATCTCAGCGGACGTCAACAATTGAAACTCACGTCGCACCGATCGTGTCAGTTCGAATTCAAGATCCTTTCGAAATGGGATAGTTTCATTTCTAAAGGTTGGAATGGATATCCTGGAAACGCCTCGGGGTAACTTGTATCCCGGAGAATACCCGCATCCAGACACAAATAGGGTGCTCAAGATCACCGTTCCTGGAATCAGGAACAAAAGTAGCATCGAAAGAAACCCATGACCCTGTGAAGTCTTTTCGAAAACAGAAAACTTCACTGAGTACCTTCTTCCTCTTTTTCACCCCTGATAGAGTCCAAAACTTCTCTCGCTTCTTGAGCTTCTGGAGTTTCAGCGGCCTCTTGAATTACTTTTTCGAGATAGATCCTCGCAGATCTGAATTTTTTTATTCGAATATAGAAATCCGCGATCGAAATTCTTCTTCTCGCCTTATAGAGTCTGATATCAGAAAGCTTCTCTCTGGCTCTGGTGCTATCTCCCTGCCCTGGGAAAAGTCGCAAGTATCTTCTGTAATGCCTCTCTGCAGAGACCAGAATTCCAAGATCGTAATCAACGCCTTTTAACTGCGCCATCGAGGCATCACCTGCAAGCAGTTGTGAAGCTGCAGACCATTCACTATCTGGGTACTCGCGAATGAGTCGGGTGAAGTATCTTTCAGCATCTTCAGGAGAATTATTGTTGAGGTACCAGTTCCCACAATGAAAGATGGCATCGTCGGTGAAATCCATGAATGGGTAATCTTTGATCAACTCATTCAATACTTCGAGGCCTCGTCTCTCGGCACTGACTTCAAGGCCAAAGAGTCTTCGGGTCGATCCAGTGAGAAACGAGAATCCAATGTTGAAACGAATCTGCAATGATTCAGCAAGTGTCTGAGGACCGGGATCGGAATAGAAAATATCTTCTGTAATTCGGAGTGCATCGTCGTATTGCCGCATCTCTACGAGTGCACGCGTTAGATCTAGCCGCACCTTCGAAATGATGGGTCCTGTTGCATTGCCATCTGTTTCGTAAAGGTAAAGATCGATCACATCCTCATAGAGGCCAACAGCCTCCGCTGCTCGACCAGATTCTAGAGCAAGACTTGCTTCCTGAATCAGAGCAGAAAGTTCCTTATCTGCTGCGACTGGAGCAGACTGAAAAACTGTAATCAGCAACATCAAAGTAAGATTGCCTGACAAGATCTATTCCCCTTCCCTGAATTCGCAGCAAACTGCGAATCACACGCGTAAGTATCTTAGCGACCTAGGCGGCCTCTCCAAGTGATGCCATAAGAGGGAACTGAGTATCTCCCATCCCCGTAAGACCACAGGCTGGGGGACCTCCCAGGAGGGCACAAGCCCCCAATCTCTCCCAGAATCCGCTCTCAGATAGGTCAGGAGTTCATTATCGATCAAAAAGCGGCCTCTGGAAGTTCTACAATTGCCGCAAAGAAGCCCTGCAGGCAACTCGAGAGAAATGCCATCTACCGAGAATTCAGCCAGAGGAGATTCGCAATCTGAGCAATGGTCCCATGAGGGCATGACTCCGCTGGCGGCTAAAACCGTCTGAAAAAACCGATTTCTAAGCCGTCTCCTGCCCCTACGTGCAGAGAGCAGTTTGAAATACTGCAAAGTCTCACGAAGCAATTCATTGTTAGGGTCGCCTGGAGTAAACAGGTTACGCAGGATGTCGAGGGAAAGCGTGGCATCTAACCATGTCGAAAGATCATCTCTCAGGTGGCCAAATCCTTCGACCAAACGTGCCTCGGTGGCGAGATGAAGATCACCACTTCGCTGTTTGAAGTTGAGGTCATACCACCCACCGAGATCGAAAGGTGCATGAAACGAAGAGGATTTTCTCGCCGGACGACGAGACCCTTTGGCTAAAAGATCCAATATTCCATGGTCTCTTGCAAAAACGCGGATCACTTGAGAGGTCTCGGAGTAATCCGTGGTTTTCAAAACCAGCGCCCGAGTTCGAAATGATCCTTTCATTTATGATCCGTTCCGACTCGATCCTTGAACCTGTGCCCGCACTTTTTTGATTGTTCTTTCATCCGCACGAATCACTTTGAACTTGATTTTTTTGGTGGAGTACTCTTCTCCCTCTTTGGGAATATGTCCCAATTCAGAAAACAGAAATCCAGCAACTGTCTCATAGTCGTCATTATCAGGGATATTCACCGAGAGAGCGCGATTCACGTCCAGAATACTCGTCCTGCCATCGAGATCATACGTTCTCTCATCAATCTTTCGAATTTGGTCTCGGCCTGCGGTATCAAACTCGTCTTCGATTTCGCCGACGATCTCCTCAAGAATATCCTCAATCGTCACAAGTCCCGAAGTTCCACCATATTCGTCGAGTACAACTGCAATGTGAAAGCGCTCTGTCCGAAACTCGCCGAGGAGTTCTCTCAGATTTTTTGTTTCAGGAACGAAATGAGTTTTACGGACGACCTTTTCAATATGTAGAGTCTTCAATCCATCATCAGCAGCATGACGTAAAAGATCTTTGACATACAGAACGCCGATTATTTCATCCACTTCTTTACGAAAGACTGGAATCCGAGAGTGTCCACATGCGATAGCTTTAGGAATCACCTCTTCGACCGTTTCGGAAGCTTCAAAGCAAACCATATCTGTTCTTGGGGTCATCACTTCGATCACTTCAGCATCTCTGAATTGTAAAACCGATTCGATCATCGATTTTTCGCCTTTTTCGAGAAGCCCTTCCCTTTCCCCTAGTTCTACTGCAGCCAAGATTCCGGCTTCTGCCAGATCTTGGTCTGTACGGTCGGCACGCCCTCCCAGAATTCGAAGGGTCACCCTCCTCAATCCCCTGAAGCTTCCAGTGATCGGCGAAAACAGTTTTTCGAGAATCGCCAAAAATGGGACAATCTTGCGAGTGATGCGATCTCCAATCCACATGGAAATCGCCTCTGGTAATAGTTCAATGATCACCAAGCCAAGAATCATGACTTCGAGGAGCCAGAACACAGCCCACCACGTTTGAATTCCGGCGCTTTCGAGAACTTCGGAATACCAAGCCTTACCCTCAGCAGAGAGCACTAACAGAGAACCTACCCATACACTTTGAATCAAGAACTGAAGGATCCACAACATGAGATCGATACGATGAATCTTCTCGGACTCATCTTTCTCTCCGTTTTTCTTGAAAACTCCATGGTATTCAGCAGTCGACGTCGTGCGGTAACAGCGACGGATCAATGCGAAAAAGAAGGAGAGGAAAAGTGCAATCCCATTAATAAGCGGAAGGAAATCCAAGGATAGATGGGTCATCTTGTCTCCCCTCTCCAACTTTGAAGGAGTCGAAATCTCGAAAGAGGTTCAGGCCCTTCGTCATCCACCGGATTTGAACTCTCTGTTTCTTCTGGCATCGTCAATCCTCTGCTGAATTCTTTAACGATCATAAAGAGGTAGGTATCCCAACGGGAGTTCGAGAATGAGTAACGCCATTGCAGTTGCGTATTCTTCCCCATAACGACTCTCCCAAGATCCTGACTCTCCCTGTAGATCTATCAATTGTGGCCAAATGGCGTGACTCCAACGATGCCAAAGTTCTCCTCTGGACTGCTGCAGTACCTGTCCCACATAAAAATTTCCGTAAAACGGGAAGTTGCCAGCAGCCTTAAAAAAGCTCTGACGATACTTCAGTTTCTTCTCAATCATTTTCTTCATGTAGTCGAGCCCCCTGGAGCGCTCATCCGCAGCGTATTCGCCAGCAGCATCCATTGTGGAAATCGAAGCTGCAGTGATTTCGAAGGAAGTCCGATCCTGCGAACGCGTCAAAGAGTACTTAAAGGAGCCATCCTCGCTGCAGCACTCTTGAAGGTACTGGATAGCTTTGCTGATAGGATCGGAAGGAACATTAAATCCTGATTCCTTCGCGGCTCTTAATGCCTGCAAGCAGCAGACTGTCAATGATGCTTCATCGAGAGGATCGTCGGGATCGTATCCCCAACCTCCCTTGTTGGTCTGACTCGATAAAATCAGATCAGCCCCCGCCCTGATCACCTTGCGTAACTGCTCTTCTCGCTGAGGTGTCGGCAATTGCCCAATCACTTGGCTCAGAAACAAAATAGCATACGTATGACCATGCATTCGAGACCGGGTTTCACCCCGATCCTCCAAATATCCACGCTCGTCTATCCGCAGCGGAGAGATCAAGTAATCGACAGCTTTTTCCAGTGCTTTTCCATCTGGCCCTAGACCATACTCAGCACCTGCACCCAATAACGCCATCCCCGCCAAGGAAGTGACGGCGACTGGATAAGACGATGAGATAGCCCCAACTCCATTTTGCTTACGCACGAGGAATTGGACCCCTTTGCGAATACTACGCTCACTCTTCTCATCATGGAGAGGACTGGTAATCGAGGACTTTGCAGGTTTTTTTCGGGGAGCCAGGACTTGAGGCTTTGAGGTGGAGTCATCAGACTCAGGGTCTTGGGACTCGATGGCCCATGCCTGTAATTCGTAGGTGACAGAGACCCCGAATACGAGGATCGGAATACAAAGAACCACCATGATTCGAAACATGGATCTCGAGGTAAGCCCCCAGGATCCCTGGGGTTCGAGAGGGTCCTCTGCTGACTGCTTCATGGAATCTGTAGACGAGTCTTCGTTCAAGATTAGTTAGACCCCGGTAACTTTCGAAAGTAATCCTCAAGCAGAACACGGTACTTCTCAGGAAGCTTGCGACTGCCATTGTCGTACATTCTCTGGATGACTGTCTTCGGCAATCGACCCCAGCGACCTGCGCCTTGACGGTCTTTGAGTTGGCCATCCTGATCCGGAGGGATATCCCCTTCGGTGGTCTTATTATTGGCCACGGCCTCACCGTTCTTCGGATCGCCCTTTTGGCCCGACTTCTTCTTCTCTTCCTCGGACGAGGAAGATTGACGCTGCTGACCTTTGTCTTGCTTCTGCGACATCGATTTTTGCTGACCAGACTGTTTTTGATCTTTTTGACCAGAAGAAGAGGGTTGAGGGTTCCCCGACGAGGAACCAGATCCACTACTTCAGCCGCCACCTAGACGCTGAACCTCATTGATCAATTCATCGATTCTGGAAAGAGTCTGCTGCTGAACTGATTGATTGGAATCACCAGTATCATCCTGATCCAGAAGGCGCTCGATCTCTTTCATGTTTCGAGAGATCTCATCCACCAGCTGATCGACTTTCCCCAATGGATTCGCCCCATCGAGAATATCAAGGGGATCCGCGTCGAAGCCATCCTCGCTCCAGCGTTCAACTTGCTTCTCGATTTCGGATTTCTCTGCTGGGGGTACTTCCGGATCAACTTTTTCATCTTCTTCAGGCTTCGGTGTGATCTTCTCATCTGCTGAAGACTTTGTTGCAGCATTCGTCTCAGAGTTCTCCGATTTGGATTCTTGCTCTACTAAAGGCTTCTTTCGTAACCCCTCCAGTTGGACTGGAGCAGAATCACCACCCGTACCTTCTGCTTCTTGACCCATGACAGGTCCGAAGTTGAAAACCAAGAGGCAAAGAAGGCCCACGAAAAGTTGAATTTTCCCGTGCGAACTCATCTACAAACTCACTTTCAAGATCAAACGTTCGATCGGATATCACTTTATCCGACACTCCAAAGTATACGTGAACCACTCCTGACGAAGGACAGAGTGGTCCATATCCTTAATTATAACCCTGAATTCGGAAAATTGTTACCTTCAACCGTCTTCACCAGGGGTGGGTTCAACCGGTATTTCGCCACTTTCGGGCTCTTCCGGGGCAGATTCCTGTACTTCGGGGGGAGCCATTTGTTCTTGAAGATCTTTGGCGATCTGTTCCGTCAGTTCAAGAATGCTTCCCTGTCTCTGGACCAATCTCTCCAACAGACGCTTTTCGAGGGGATTCAGTTCCTCCCCCTCTTTCCGACGAGCGTCCAGCCTTCGAGTTCTTTGCAAAACCTCTTCCTGCATCCGTTTTAGGGCAAGAAGCTCCGCCGCCGGAGGTACTAATCGAGGCTGCGGTTGTTGCTGCTGCTGTTGTTGCTGTTGTTGTTGCTGCTGCTGTTGCTCTTGCTCATTCCTTCGACGAAGTTCTTCTTCCAAAGAATCACGCAACCGCTGGACACCCTCGAGCACTTCACCCAGTAATAACTGAGTCTCCGATCCAGGATCACTGCCGGGACTCAACCCTTCTCTGGCCTCCGCCAAATCTGAGAGAAGATCTTTCATAATGTAAGAGAATACGCGGACCCGTTCTTTTTCCATCGCTTCCAGCACCTCTTGGCCAGATTTTTCATTCTCTTCGATTCTGCCAGCAAGACGTCTCATTCGAGCCCTCTGAGATCGCCCGGGCCGAGCCCCCTCTAGAGAATCATCCACCGCCTTTGTTTCAGAAAGAATATCATCGACCGAGGTGGCCATATCACCCAGAGTCCCGATCAAATCGATCAGCTTCTGCTCCATCTTGAGGTTGACCAATTCCTCTTGTTGCTCTTCCAGTTTCTGCTGCTCTTGGTTGAGTTGTTCTAGGGCTTCTTCCTGCTGTTCCCTGGCGCTCGATGCGTCTGAACGCTCGAGGCTTTCCGACGCCTGATCCATACTTTCTGCAGCTCGTTGCAGAGATTGAGAAGACTCTGAATCGTCTGTGATTTCTTCGGCGCGGCGCCGGGTCAATCTTTCCAGTTCGTCCTGCTTGGAGGCGAGTTCGGGAGTCCTATCCTGCTGACGTCGCAAGCGCGCCAAGGCATCGTCCTCACTCCCCTCAAGGGATTCTTGAGCCCGCCTGAGTGCTTCAGCGGCCGCTCTTTGCTCAGCACTGGCTCGCTGCCCCGAGTTCAACTTCTCTGAGGCGGCGTCCATAGCAGAACGAGCACTACGAAGAGCGCGTTGAGCCTCTGCTACCTTTTGCTGCAGGACCTCGTCTTCCTCAGGGGATAGACTCTCTTCAGTTCCCAATTTCTTCTGGAGGCCCTCTAACTTTTCCTCAAGGCTCTCCACCTTTGCTGCGAGTTCGTCCTGCTGACGAGAGGGACCTTGATCCATCGCTTGCTCAGCGACCCCGGATAACTTGTCCGAAGCCGATTGCGCACGCTCTCCAGCTTCCTGAAGACTTTCGACTTTCTCTCTTTGCTCTTGCTGGCCTTGCTGCTCTTGCTGGCCTTGCTGCTCTTGTTGGCCTTGTTGGCCTTGTTGGCCTTGTTGACCTTGTTGACCTTGTTGGCCTTGTTGGCCTTGTTGGCCTTGTTGACCTTGTTGGCCTTGCTGGCCTTGTTGGCCTTGTTGACCTTGTTGGCCTTGTTGGCCTTGTTGGCCTTGTTGGCCTTGTTGGCCTTGCTGGCCTTGCTGGCCT
>JAACCY010000131.1 GCA_009937185.1 Planctomycetia bacterium | reverse complement strand
TCGGGCCAAAAATCAGCAATCCTGATAATCTGCTTACAGTTTCGGTCGCTTTAGTTAGGCACATCAACACTTGCTGGAGGAGACGATGAGTCCCGAGAACGAGTTCCCCCAATATCACATCGGATTGAAGTCTGGCGACGTTTCCCCACGAATTCTGCTCGCGGGTGACCCTGAAAGGGTACGTCGGTTTTCACAGCAATTGGACAACATCCGTGGTGAATGGAGTTGTAGGGAATACCTCACCGTGACCGGAAACTGGAAAGGCACCGAAGTATCCCTGATGGCAACAGGCATGGGTGCCAGCAACATTGAGATCGCACTCGTCGAGTTATCCAAAATTGTGGACAACCCGATCCTTATTCGAGCCGGGTCTTGCGGCGGTATTGATGACAATATCCAGTTGGGAGATCTCGTCATCAGTTGGGGCGCTGTCCGAATGGAAAATACTTCGACCACATTTGTGCCAGAAGGGTATCCAGCGGTGGCGCACCCAGAGGTCATCATGAAACTTCAAGAAGCCGCACGCCAACTCGGAGCACCGACTCATTTAGGAATTACTGCGACAGCTCCAGGATTTTATGGGGCTCAAGGAAGGCACGAGCCGGGTTTCCCACCTCGAAATCCCCATGTCATCGAAGAATTGGCGGCAATTGGTGTCGCCAATATGGAAATGGAAGCATCTACGCTCTTTACCCTCTCGTCGATGCAACGTTGGAGAGCAGGCTGTGTATGTACGGTATTCGGACGACGCCAACAGGATCAGTTTTTGGAAAAATCGGAAAAGCCGGCTCTTGAAGATCGCTGCGTGACCGTCGCGCTAGATGCTCTGATAGCCTTAGATCTTTAGGAACTCTTATCGATCAGGAAACCTTCTCGCCGGAGGTCGCGATCGCTTGCCGGACAACATCCAACACCTTGAATCGAGATTCTTGGCCAGCCTCGATCACTTCTTCGTGATTTAAGACTCCGTCAGCTGTTCCGGCAGCGGCATTGGTCACCAGTGAAAAGGCGACCACTTTCATCCCTTTCTCACGGGCAACACGTGCTTCCTGGATCGTCGACATCCCCACCAAATCCGCTCCCAAGGACTGCAACATTCTGACTTCAGCAGGGGTTTCATAGGTTGGGCCCGGCAATCCGGCATACGTCCCCTCTTCTAGAGGAGAGAGATTCAACCCGGAACGGAACTGCCGAAGCCGATCCTGCCAATCCAAATCAAAGACACTCGGAGAACCTCCTGGAGTGATCATTCCATCCCTTTGAAAATCGAGATGCCCCGTGATCAAGACCACTTCTCCTGGCATCCAACCGTGTCGGATTCCTCCTGCAGCATTGGTGAGAATGACATGCCTGCAACCGAGATCGGCCAATATCTCCATTCCAGTCGTCACCGTTTCAACACTATGACCTTCATAGAGATGAACCCTTCCACCGAGCAATAGTATTTTCCGGCCGTCATGATCGAAACGAATCCAGTCTCCCCCATGTCCCTCAACGGCTGGAACAGGCAATCCCGGAATCTCAGAACAAGAACACCGATCTAATTCTTTAAAGTCATCACCCTCTAATTGGATACCGGACCCCAGCACGATCCCGAGGTCAGGCTTCCAACCCTTCCACTTCTCCTCGAAATACTCTTTTGTATCCCGACTCAAAGGATCACTCCCACCACGCAACCCGTCACCAATGCAGCGATAGTTCCGCCCAACAATGCCTTGAGGCCCAAGGCCGCCAAACGAGGACGTAATTTGGGTTCCAATGACGAAATGCCCCCGATTTGAATGGCGACACTGGCAAAATTAGCAAATCCACAAAGAGCATACGTCGTCAGAATTTTAGATCGCTCTGAGAGGGAGTCCCCCATCTCACCGGTCAAAGACAAGAAGGCCACGAATTCATTGAGCACCGTCTTCATTCCAATCAGGGAAGCGACGACGGAAACATCCGCCTGATCCACACCCAGCAACCAGGCGAAGGGATAGAAGAAATATGAGAAGAAAATGGTGAGATTGAAAGCCCCATTAAAAGCCCAGTCCATAGCACCGTTGATGAGTGCGACCATGGCGACAAAAGCAATCAACATGGCGATAACATTCAACGCCAACATCAATCCCTCACTCGATCCCCGACACGCAGCATCTAAGACATTCGCATCGGGACTATTCACCTCAAATTTCGCAGCAGCGTCATCTTTTTGTTTTGGATCCTCCGGAATAAGAAGCTTTGCAGCCATGAGTGCTGCTGGCGCAGACATGAAACTCGCCGCTAAGAGATGACCGGGATCGACTCCCATACCGACATAGGCGGCGAAAACACTTCCGGCGACAGTGGCCATTCCACCGGTCATCAGAGCCATGACTTCAGAGTCCGTCATCGTCTTGAGGTAGGGCCGAATCACAAGAGGTGCTTCGGTTTGCCCAGCAAAAATATTGGCGGCAGCTGCCAAAGATTCAGGACCACTTGTTCCCATGGTCTTCTGCATGACACGCGCAATGCACCAAACGACAAATTGAAGAACCCCTATGTGATATAGCACCGCCATCACCGCAGAGACAAAAATGATCGTCCCCAGTAGCACTATCCATAGCTGAAACCCAACCCCGTCGACAGAAGGAAGAGTTCCGAAAACCATTCCCGTGCCCATCTCCGAATATTTCAGAATCCCCTGAAATACGTCCTTTGCGCCGGCTGTAAATCGGCCCCCCCCATTGGTCTTGAGAATCAATATCCCAAGAGTAAATTGGAGAGCCACGCCCCAAATGATCGTTCGCCAGTTCACAGCACTCTTGCGAGTCGAAAGAAGAAAGCACAATCCCAGAAATACAAATATCCCAAGGAGACTGCGACCTCTATCCGTCACGGAAGATTTCACCGATCCGGCACCGGACTCAGAAGATTCAGAAGATTCTTCTAACAATAAGTCCACCTCAGCAGCCACTGCTGAGGCATCTTCGACTTGAGTCACAGCGGGAGGATCTTGAATCGTCTCCAGCATCACCGCATCCACGCAGGTATCAGGCACAACGAACAGTAACAAGAAAATCAAGTAGATCCTGCTCTTACACTGGAGCATCTTGCACCCTCTTCCTTCAATAACTAAAGTTGGGGGAGGATAGCGTAATCACTGCCGACTGAACAGGGAGGACCTGTTCTTCATCAGCAGTGGCCCTCTATCGCCATACAAGGAGTATCCATGACACGTGATCAAAATCTTCCCAACGGTATATTCAGGACATATGACATTAGAGGTATCGTCGACGAGGACCTGACAGCTCCGAGAGTACGCCAGATTGGCTTAGGGCTGGGTCTCCGC
>JAACCY010000130.1 GCA_009937185.1 Planctomycetia bacterium | reverse complement strand
TCGGGTGGAGGCGTCATTTGCCATAATCCAACAGGATCACCGATTCTGAAAATCCCACCCTCTATAGAGGACTCACCCGCCCTACCTCTGCGAAAAGAAACGGAGTCAGAACCAAGAAGGGACTTTCGGGGAATCAATACCCAGCCCTGATCAGTCACCGCTACCGCGGAAACATCCAGACGAATCTCTGCGGGATCTATCGACTCCAACCAACCCCAAACCAACCGAAGATCTTGAGGCGAAGAGAGTTCAAGTGTCTTATCAACGAGGGCTACGTCAGAAGGATCCGGATCTATTTCAGGATTCCTGAACAATCTTTTATTCTCGGAGCCGGGTCGCTTCGATTCTGGCGTGATTCTGTCTTCAGGACCGGGCCCTTGAGGTTCAAACTTAAACTCAGAGAAGATCCAGAGAGCGAGACCTGATGGAAGCAACCATGGAAGCCACTTCTTGCTCCTCGAGCTCTGATTACCAGATCCGCCGCCTACATCTGCCAATGAAGAGCCACATTGATAGCAATGAATGGCCTCTACATCGTTAAAACTGTCGCAACGACGGCACTGGGGTCTCATCTCAGGGTTCTCCTCCTCCACGAAAGGGTAACAGACGAAGCCTCAACTGGCACGATCTCCCCGGATGATGCTCGTAACCCTTGCTCCCCCGTGATCTCCTGCCTATTCTTCGTTCATGGAGGAAACTGCCGTGAGTATTCAAATTGGTCAACCCAGTCCAACAGACGAAACCTCGCGCCATAGGCGTGAGGCCATGAATCTGTTGCTCATCAAGATGCGTGAAGATTTGGCCAACATCCGATCCGGAGGAACTCCGGGGGCAGTGAAACGCCATACAGATCGGGGGAAACTATATGTTCGCGATCGAATAGAACGATTGTTGGACCCGGGCTCTCCCTTTATGGAAATCGGTGCCTTCTGTGCACATGACGTCTATGACTCCGAACTCCCTGCTGCAGGGATTGTGACAGGCATCGGTAAAATTGAGGACAGACTCAGTGTCATCGTCGCCAATGATGCCACCGTCAAGGGTGGAAGTTATCATCCACTTACCGTTAAAAAGCATCTCCGAGCACAAGAGGTTGCAGAAGAAAATCACTTACCCTGCATTTACCTCGTCGATTCAGGAGGAGCATACCTTCCCCTGCAAGACGAAGTATTCCCGGATAAAGATCACTTTGGCAGAATCTTTTTTAATCAAGCACGCATGTCAGCGAAGGGGATTCCACAAATCTCAGTCGTGATGGGATCATGTACCGCTGGTGGAGCATACGTCCCCGCCATGAGTGATCAATCTGTCATCGTTCAGAATCAAGGCACCATCTTTTTAGGAGGCCCCCCCCTCGTCAAAGCCGCCACAGGTGAAGAAGTTTCGGCAGAAGATCTCGGGGGAGGAGACGTTCACTGTAGAACGAGTGGAGTCACCGATCACCTCGCCGTAGATGACGAAGATGCACTCCAACAGGCGAGAGCCATATTCAGAACCTTACCTTCCCAAGATCGACCCGGTTTTGATCTGGAAGATGTCATTCCACCGGCATTTGATCCGGAAGAACTGAATGATTTGATTCCCGCTGACCCCAGGCAACCCTTTGAAATTCGAGAGATCATCGCCCGTATCGTGGATGGGAGTGAATTCGATGAGTTCAAAGCGCTCTACGGAACGACCCTTGTGTGTGGCTTCGCCCGTATTCATGGTCACCGTGTGGGAATCGTCGCCAATAATGGAGTCTTATTTTCTGAATCATCTCTCAAAGGAGCACATTTCGTTGATCTATGTTCCATGAGGGGATTCCCCATTATTTTCCTTCAAAACATTACGGGATTTATGGTGGGAAAAGATTATGAGCAAGGAGGGATTGCCAAGGACGGCGCTAAGTTTGTGCACGCCGTTGCCAACTCCCCTTCACCGAGATTCACCGTCATCATTGGAGGATCCCATGGTGCCGGAAACTACGGAATGTGTGGACGAGCATTTCAACCCAGACAGATGTGGATGTGGCCTAACTCACGTATTTCCGTGATGGGAGGTGATCAAGCTGCCCAAGTCCTTCTTCAAATCAAAAAAGATAAACTCTCTGCAACAGGCAAAACCATCAGCCCAGAAGAAGAAGAGGCCATCACGCTCCCCATTCTCGAAAAATACTCTCATGAGGGTAGCCCATGGTATTCTTCTGCTCGTCTTTGGGATGATGGCATCATCGAACCCGCAATGACCCGTGACATTCTTGGACTTGGAATAGAAGCGGCTTCATGCGCCCCCCTAGAGGAGAGAAAAGTCGGCATCTACCGAATGTAGGAGGTTCTTGTGTCCGAGACTCAAAAAACCATCGAAGTTCGCCGATCAGCAGATCGAGTCGATGTTGTTCTGAACCGCCCTCAAGTGAGGAATGCGTTCGATGCTGTCTTGATTTCAGAATTAACCAATACCTTTGCTTCACTCTCTACAGATCCCGATGTCAGAGTTGTTGTACTGTCTGGTGAAGGCAAGGTTTTCTCTGCAGGAGCAGACGTAAATTGGATGAAAGACTCCATCGACCTCACTCCTGAACAGAACAGAGAAGATGCTTTCCGAATGTCGGAGATGTTTAGAACCATCTCTGAAGCGCCATTTCCTGTGATCGTTCGTGCTCACGGGGCAGCCATCGGTGGAGGTACAGGTCTTGTCTGTGCAGGAGATATCACCGTCGCAGCACAATCATGTGTTTTCTCCTTCAGTGAGGTTCGACTTGGGATTATTCCAGCTGTGATCTCTCCTTATGCGATCCATAAAATAGGTGCAGGGGAAGCCCGTCGGTGGTTTCTAACCGGGGAGCGTTTTGATGCGCAAACCGCACATCGTATCGGGATGATTCACGAGGTTTGCGATGACGACAAGCTCGATGAAACTATTGCCCACATCATTGATGCCATTCTTGCCGGCGGCCCCGAAGCGGTCAGTGCAGCCAAGTCATTGATTCGAGAGGTAGACGCTCTCGATTCTATAGAACAGCTTCAGAACTTGACTTCGCTGCGCATTTCGGAAAGACGTGCCACCGCTGAGGCACAAGGAGGCCTCAGGGCTTTTCTTGAGAAAACCACCCCCCCATGGTTGACGACCGGATCCGACAATGCCGAAGAACTCTAATCAAGATTCTGCGACTCACAGAGTTCTGATTGCCAACCGCGGCGAAGCGGCAAGAAGACTGATTCGTACTTTCAGAAAACTGGAAGTAGAAACAATCGCTGTCTACTCCGACGCGGACAAAGGGGCGCTTTTTGTCGAAGAGGCAGACTTCTCCATCAATATCGGGGCTGCACCCTCGAATGAATCCTATCTCAGACTCGATAAACTCATCGAAGCTGGAAAGGAACTCTCAGCAACAGCACTGCATCCAGGATGGGGATTCTTATCAGAAAACCCTGATCTAGCCACTGCTGTAGAATCGGAGAAGTGGATCTGTATTGGCCCTACTTCTGAACAAGCCAGAGATTTGGGAGATAAGGTCACCGCTCGAAAGTTGGCGGAAGCCGCTGGAGTTCCATGTACTCCAGCATGGTCTCCCGAGAAACTGGAACACAAGAATGCAGAGCCTTCCCTAGAGGACTGGACACGCCAGTCTGAGATCATCGACTACCCTCTTCTGGTCAAAGCCGTTTCTGGTGGTGGCGGAAAAGGGATGAGAATCGTTCGGGATTCAAGTGAGTTGAAGGAAGCCATTCATTCTGCTCGCAGAGCAGCTCTTTCCTCCTTCAACGACGACAGACTCTTTCTCGAAAAATTGATCGAACCCGCACGTCATATTGAAGTGCAAGTTGTCGGGGATGGATTCGGTGATGTTGCAATTTTAGGTGATCGAGAGTGCTCTCTTCAACGCCGCCATCAAAAACTGGTGGAAGAAGCACCTGCTCCACATATTGAAAAAGATATTCGAAAACTGATGCATAGTGCCGCCAAAAATCTGGCGATCTCCGTGAATTACAGAGGAGCAGGAACCGTAGAATTTCTTTTGGACTCTTCAGGAGAAAATTATTACTTCCTTGAAATGAATACCCGGCTTCAAGTCGAACATCCTGTCACCGAAGAAGCCTACGGAGTCGACCTCGTCGAACTACAATGGATGGTTGCCATCGGTAAGAAACTCCCTTCCAACCTGGATGGGAAATCTCCTTGTGCGCACTCCATTGAGATTCGGGTCAATGCTGAAAACCCGAGTGAAAATTTCATTCCTAGCACCGGCCGTCTTCTTGATTGTTGCTGGCCCTCTTTTGAGGGAATACGTGTGGATTCTGGAATTCGCTCAGGAGATACAGTGACGCCCTATTACGATGCCATGCTGGCAAAAATCATCGCGACAGGTGACACCAGAGAGCAGGCAAAGGACAGATTGATTCAAGCGATCGACTGTACGTCCATTTCTCCACTCCAAACCTCCATCTCGCTCGGGAGAGACCTATTGAAATCAGAGGAATTTTCATCCGGGAAGTTTTACACCCGAATGATAGAAACCGATTGGGGTGAATGGTGCTCACCTGTGATCCCTGAGAGCTGGGAGGCCCCTCTCAGATCCATGGCCAAGAAAGTTCTGACCACTGGGACTAAATCGCAAAAAAGCCGTCAGAGGCGACGTGGGACCTGCTGGGACAATCTCGAGGGGGTACTGCCTTGAACACTGACAGGCAAGATCATGACTGGAAAATCCTCGACTGGAAAATCCTCGACTGGACCCCTCCTATCCTCTTTGTAGAGAGGAACGGAGAGCAACACCGATTCGTCCTAACGGGATCTGCCAACCGACCCAGATTCAGTTGGCAAGGTCATTACCAAACAACTTTCGAACCTCTCAGAGAAGCCGGGAATTCTTCTACGGACGGATCGACGGTCTCCCCTATGCCCGGAACAGTTCTCGAGATTAAGGTTCAAGTTGGAGATGAAGTTTCCGCAGGTCAAATACTGGTTGTTGTCGAGGCCATGAAAATGGAACTCCCTGTGAAGGCTCCGGCACCCGGTCGGATTCAAGAAGTGCTCGTGAATGTGGGAGACTCTGTCGCTCAGGGTAAATCTCTGGTCGTTTTGTCTGAAGATGAGCAGAATCGGGAGGAGCGAAATCAGGAGGAGCAAAATGACTGATCAGAAATCAGGAACAGTCCGACTGGTTGAAGTGGGCCCACGAGATGGTCTTCAAAGCTTAGACTACCGACTGTCCATAGAGACCCGCCTCGAGTGGATCACCCGACTCTCTCAATCCGGCCTTTCTGAAATTGAGTGTGGAGCATTCGTCAGGCCTGACAGAGTTCCCGCCATGGCCAGTAGCGATCAACTCTTTACAAAAATCAAGAACTCAGATTTTCTTGCCTGGGCGTTAGTTCCCAATCTCAAAGGGCTCGAACGGGCACAAAATTCTGGAGTTTCGGCCTTTGCATTTTTTACGTCAGCAACAGAAACATTCAGTACGAAAAATGCTTCATGTTCACGACAAGATTCATTGGAACGATTCAAAAGCTTGGTTGTCGCGGCTGATTCCCAACCCCTCAGAGCGTATCTCAGCTGTTGCTTCAGTTGTCCATTTGAGGGTGAGGTCGAGGGGAGTGACGTTTTGTACATGACGCGAGAATTACTGGATTTGGGCGCACACGAGATAGTCATCTCAGATACTATTGGAAGTGCTACTCCTGAGCATGTCCTCCAGCTCACCCACCAACTCAATTCGGAACTCTCGGCTGAAGTCATCACCTCAAAGATATCCCTACACCTCCATGACACCCATGGACAAGCCGTTGAGAGTGCTCATGCCGGCTGGGAAGCAGGGATTCGGTCATTCGATGGTTCAGCAGGAGGCATTGGTGGTTGCCCCTTTGCCCCAAATGCTTCGGGTAATGTTTCGACGGAATCTCTGGTGGCCCTCTTTGATCAATTAGGAGTCGCTACCGGTGTCTCCGCTTCTTCACTGGCAGAAACTGCAAATTGGTTTTCCAATCAACCCCGAGAGATCTCATAAAAAAATCCCCCTACACATTGCTGTGCAGGAGGATTTTTTCGGTGTTGGATTCTAGATTAGCAACCGTTAAAGGAAGCGCAATCGAGACCGTCCGCAGTGGGATCTCCACCACAGGCGGAGGCTGGTGCCGGAACGACCGGAACAGTTCCGCCTACTGAGATTCCAAAGATCACATTCAAACTGTAAACAACATCGGCAATGTTATTAGTACCGTCATCATTCACATCTGCAGAATCAAGGCAGCTCACGCTTCCTCCACCAAAGAGGAAATCAAGCAACTGAACCGGATCAGCAATATTCTGAGTTCCGTCCTGATTGATATCATTGCGAATAAAGAAGTTATCGCGAACAGCTGTGCAAGAGCCTGCTGAGGAAAGAGCACCGCAAACATTGCTACCACTCACTGAAACTGAGTAACTTCCGGGGCCACCAATGGTGACAGTGGTCGAAGTTGCACCACCCCCCAGCGTTCCCACCAATGCGCCATCCAAACGGACTTCTATCGCAGCGTAAGTAGAAGAGTTGGTCCAAGAAACAGTCGTCTCACCATTTGACTGATTCACAGAACAGGAGACTCCAGCTGGAGCAGTGGGCAAATCCACAACAGGACATGTTGCAGTACAAGTTGCATTTGCACTCGTCACGGCGTTGGAGATTCCTCTGACAGAAAGGTTATCAGAGGCGAGACCACCCGTTGTCGTGCCACTAATAGAGACAACAGCAGTCGTAGCTGTACCGGCAAGGGTCTGAATCACAGCTCCAGAACCATTCGTAATCTCGATACTGTCGTAGGTCATAGCATTCGACCAGGAAAGACTGAAGTCACAGAGACAAGGGTCACTGAGTAAACAGCTCAATCCGGTGACGGGAGGGGTATCAACAGATACAGATCCCCCTACCTTCGTCGGAATACGACTGATAGAGGTACCACCTGCGACAACACTAATGACAGTCTGAACGTTGGGAGTTCCCAGAGTATCTGAGAAATTTAATGATGTAATACTTCCAGGCGCTGCGGCCCCAGAGCAACTGTAGCTCAATAACACAATCTCGTTATTGGTCCCCACTGCGATCTCGTCAAGAGGCGCTCCAGTACTCAAAATACAACCGTAGGTTCCTCCGGATCCACCCGTAGGACTTAGATCAATGAATTCAAAATCTGGGCCGGTGCCTGCATTCGCATCCGCTGCTTCCTGTCCTGGAGACATTGCGGTCAAGGTCAGGTCTGTTCCTGAATGAGAAACTCCCATGCTGTATCCACGAGCGCCTTCGTCGTTGGATAACAATACGGGAATATTAACCGTGCCCCCAGGAAGAACAGATCCGGTTCCGGCAGTAAGGGTATGTACCTGTGAAAAACTCAGGTCAGAGCAACAAAAAGTGGTCAGTAGAACCAGAGTCAATATTTTTGATTGCACATGGATCATGAAAAACATCCTTTTTAATCTTATGAATAAATAGATCAGGCTATTCAGTTGTCTGAAATAGACTCATATTAAATTTCATAGCACAGGTCATCGCCCAAGGTGAAACGACTTCAATAAATAACAGTCCTCTTGTAATACATAGCGACAAAAGGATTCACGAATACTAATAACATTACACCTTCATAAAGGTATGACTCAATATTTTAACATTTCGAGGGGAAGATAACTTATCTATTTCCTGACATTTGTGATTTAAATGCCGAAATCCTAAGACCTCTTACTTATTGAGGTTGGATCAAGAAGGGGACGGATTCCATCACCGGGATCGAACTATTAGCCCCGTCGATGACAATCAGATTGTCGAGAGGAATAGTGGTGGGATTCCCCCATATAAGTTGACCCGCGACTCCAACGCTATCCCCAATGAAAGCCTCTGGCTGTGTCTGCAAGCTCAGATTCACAATCGGGGTTTCATCAGTAAGTATAAGGGAATCAACAAAACTAAACGAAACAAGCATGCCTATGAGGACACCCCCGTCGATGGGGTTTATCGCCCAAAAATCAGGTCCCTCGCCCCCGTTTAGCGCAGCAGTTTCTGGAGTCTGAACGGCATCCACAAATTGAAGAAGATTTGAGTTGTACTGAATCGCCATTGAAATCCCTGAGAGAGAAGTAGGATAGCCCGGATTCAATTCACTCTCTTGGGCTGTCAACGTGAAGGACCCGCTACCCACACCGTCTGCAATGGAATATGGCACGACGAGTTCTGATCCTCTGTATTCATATATCAATCGAAAAACAAGGGTCAGCTCGAATTGAACATCTCCAAATCCATTGGAAGCAGTCACGGTGTGATGGGATTCTATTTCAGAAAGTACTTCTCCACTGATCACTCCAGAAGTCGTATCGAATTCCATTCCACCTGGCAAAGGAGGCTCAATACTCCAAGTAGAAACAACTCCACAGTCAACAACTGGAACCTGTGGCTCAATAAGAGTGCCCACTGGTGCAGCAATAACTGTTTCAGGGTACTGAAGATCACAGGGTGCTGCTCCAAAGATGGATATCAGTACTGGAAAATCAGAAGCACCCGTCGGATTCAAAGCAGAAATCACGTACTCGATAATAGGACTTTCTCCTTGAGCAGTCCCCTGCAGAATTCCTAACATAGGATCGAGAGTTAATCCCTCAGGCAACTGCGGATCAATCCTGTATTCTTCTACGGGTCCACAACCCACATTTGGGATCATGGGTGCTAAATCTTCACCCGAAAAAAGTTCAATCAGTGAGGAAGAATAGGTCAGCCCACATGGTGCAGGGTGATGGATTTCAATCTCAAGAGTGAAATATGTGGAACCCGCACCATTCGAAGCCTGTATCTGGTAAGAAGATGTGACTTGCGTCTCCTGTACAGTTCCAGAAAGAGTCCCTGTCATTTGGTCCAAAGACAATCCGGAGGGTAAAGAGGGAGAAACAACCCACTCTGTCGGAACTCCGCAACCGACTAAAGGATTCAGAGGTCCAACTTCTTGCCCAGTTTCCAAGGTTAGATTCAATACTGGGTATGTAAGGTCACAAGGAGCTTCCTCGATCACTTCAATTTCTATTGGAAAACTCACATCTCCAGATACATTTCCGGCAAGGATGACATGACTTGTGGGTCCCCCTACGAATTGGGGAATCCCTGAAATGATTCCTGTCGTGACCTCAAGAATGATCCCCGAGGGAAGTGGAGGAAGAGCAGTGTAGCTCGTCGGTGATCCACAATCTGTAGAGGGTACGAGCGGTGATAAGGAATGACCGACTGTTAACTGAATCTGGTCACTGGGGTATTGAAAATCACAGGGTGGCTCTGGCAATACTTGGATCTCAAGCGTTGTCGTCGAAACACCCGAAATGTTTGAAGCGATAAAGGTGAAAACCATTCCGCTCAATGTCTCCAACGGTTGTCCTGAAATCTCGCCAGATTGTGAATCCAATTGGATTCCAGCAGGCAGGACAGGAAACGACTCAAATATCGTCGGCAGTCCACAAGAGATTTGCGGAGCAAGCACCTGAAGAGGCGTACCCACTTCCAGATCCAATGTATTCACCGAATATTCGTAATCGCATGGAGGTTCTGGATGAACTTCCAAACCGAGAAGGAACTCCGTGAAACCAGTTAAGTTAGACGCTCGAATTACATGATCAGTCTCTGATTGTTCCTCCAGGACAGTTCCTGATAATTCGCCCGTCTCCGGGTTCAAGAGAAGGCCTTCTGGCAACGCTGGATCTACCGAATATTGACTAATTGGTCCACACTCAGATGTCGGCAAGAATCCGTCGGCCAAAATATTTCCAACGGTCAAAGTCATCTCAGACTCGGGATACTGGAGATTGCATGGAGGCTCGACCAAGACCTCAATAGAAATGGTGAAACTTGTGAATCCTGCAGGATTGCTCGCCATTATTTCATGCTGAGTGAGTGGGTGAACTCCCCCTGCTTCTCCGGAGAGAATCCCATTTGAAACATTAAGACTCAAACCCACCGGCAAAGCGGGATCGATGGAAAACAGTATCACATCTCCACAACCGACAGCTGGAAGCAGTGGTTCCAAGGTTTGTCCTTGAGAGAGCGAAACAGTCTCTACTTCGTATGTCAGTTGACAGGGTGGAGGGCCAATGACCTCAAGCGCCAATATCGTGCTGGCGGAGCCAAATTGATTAAAACCACTCACCAGATATTCAGTCAGAGGCTGGGTCACTTGCGCTACACCACTGATGTTGCCCGTTGAAGAGTCAAACAATAACCCTTCTGGCAGTTGCGGAATAATGGTCCAGAGCTGAACAGGCCCACACCCGTACAAAGGAACAAATGGGCCGACAGGTTCACCAAGAATGACCTGAATAGATTCTGTTTCATAACTTAATCCACAGGGAGTCGTGGGTAGAACACTGATCATTACTGTAATTACAAAATGACCGCTAGAGTTTTGAGCCATGATGGTATGCGGAGTGGGAGAGTGAACCTCTTCGGGGACTCCTGATATCACACCTGTTTCGGGATTCAGCAAGACCCCTGCAGGAAATTCTGGAGAGACTGTCCAGTTGTCAGGCTGCCCCCCCGAAATGAAGGGTTCGACTGCAACAATTTCTTTGCCGAGAAGAAACGGGCCCAATCCGAAGTATTCCACTGTTTGGGGTGGAATAACTTCCAATTGAGGTCCACCGGTACCGCCCCCACAGCCGGGGACAACGAGTAGTAGCAACATCAGGATAAGGGGGATGAACCTGATCATTTTTCCTCTTCAAAGATAACTTCGTTAGTATGACTAGATTCAAAAATGTGAAGTTGATCACTCGCCAGAGGTTTCCGCGACCAGTTCAACATTGTTATCAATGGTCACAGGTAGAATCCCGGTCACACCATCTAATACGACGGTGTTCTCGACATAGGGAACACCAGGTTGACCTGCTACGGGATTCCCCCACGCCAAACTGGATAGGATTGAATCCGCATCTCCAGAGGTGTTTTCAGGAACGGTCACGTAGTTAACAACAGCGATCTCGGTCGGAGTTTCTGCGCTGATTCCAGGGAAATCAGGACTAAAGGAAAACACGATTCCAAGGGTAAATCCTGTCGACGTGTCGAACGGCGTAAAGAAGTCGGGGCCCTCTCCACCGTTCAACCCTGCAAGGTCTTCTCCGGGTTCGATTGAAGTGACGTCCAAACTTTCGGGATCGTGCGCCAATGCCAGAGACAGCAGTTGAATCTGCGTTGGGAAAGTCTCGTTATCTTCTCCCTCAGTCAAAATGATTCTGGCCTGAGCTCCACCTTCACCTGTTTCAGGATTGAAGGATCCACTCAGTTGATCGATTTCAAAGATGAACACTGGAGAGATACGTAAAGCTACTTCAGTACTGTCAGATCCATGTTCATTTGAAGCGGTAATCGTGTAGACGATTCTATTGGTCTCGACTGAAGGATTACCATTGATCACTCCGGTCGCGGGATCAAGGTTTACTCCAGCTGGCAAGGAAGGGTTAATCTCCCAAATCTCAGCTTCTCCACAACCTACGGTCGGAAGAATCGGATCCATATCAGCATTTGGAGCAACAACTTTGTCGGATTCTTCATAGACGAGTCCGCATGGGCCTGCAGGCAAGATCTCGATCAACAAACTCGTTACTGCAGAGCCACTTTCGTTACTCGCAGTGATCTGATGTTCTTGTGGACCATGACTGATCAATGGAGTTCCACTGATGATTCCTGTGTACATGTCGAGCAAAAGACCCTCAGGCAATGCGGGATCAATACTGTAATCGTTCGAACCTCCACAACCGAGGGAGGGGACGAGAGTCGGAAACTCTACAAACGCAAGAACGCCTGTCACCTCTGTGACGGGGTATGCAAGATCACAGGGAGCCTCTGGTAATACTCTGATGGAGATGCCATAGCTCGTTTGTCCACCAAAGTTCGAAGCCGTCACCGTAAAGAAGTTCCGAGGGCACGGCTCCTGAGGAATTCCGGAGATCGAACCATTGTCTTCATTGAATGAAAGACCTGCTGGTAACTGCGGTGACACTGCCCACCCTAGAGGGACGGGACCGAAAATCTCGGGTGCAGGGATCTCTATCGGATCACCGACCGTCAAAACCCAATCTTGCTGGGGGTAACTGAAGGGAGCAGGTGCCTGGATCTTTGAACTGCGTCCGAAGCAACCTCCGAGGAGGCCCACAACGCAGACGAGTAAACAGAACTTGGAGAAGATTCGGCTTTGGTTCAGCATCGGTCCTCCGCGGGGCAATGGCCCCATTGGATCTTTACGACTCCTAAACTGGTCTGGGCAAAGTGCCACGGCCAGCCGGGGAGCAGTCGTTAACAAAAAGAGTTCGTATGCCCGATTGTAACTAGGGCGAGTTTTTTGTCTATCCTGCCAAAGATCAATGAATAGAACCGGAAATATTACCCGGAAGAAGATACTTTCGCCCAAAGTGACAAATAGCAGTGGTTATTGCCACTTATGCCTTTTCCCTATGAACCTCGCCCCAACATATAAATGTGCATACATAGGTGTACAATGGGATTACTAACGATAGCCTAGATAGCCCACCAAGATTGCCAAATGGAAGTAAGGCTATACCGAAGTAACCCCGCTGAGACCCATACACGTATGCACCCATGGAGGAATGACATTGAATCTCCTGAAACCGCTGAAATCGATGCTATCGATTCTCTTCTTATGCTTTTCAGTAACACAGGCAGAAGCGATCGACCTCTTGGTCCCCTCGGAGTACCCCACCATTCAGCAAGCGATCTTCGCTGCTTATTCGGGCGACCAGATCTTAGTCTCACCTGGCACCTACCAAGAAAACCTCTCATACATAGGAAAAGACATCTCCATCCTTTCCACAGCAGGATCAGACCAAACGACGATCGATGGATCACTGCTCACTCTGGGCCCTGATGAAGGAGCCACTGTCACCTTCTCCGGTGGAGAAACCGAACTCGCGATACTAGACGGATTCACAATCACAGGAGGAACGGGAAGGCCTATTACCGATTCTTCTGGAACTTACCGACGAGGGGGCGGGATTCGAATATTTATCGCCTCCCCCACCATCAAAAACTGTGTCCTCAGTGGGAATTCTGCTGAATTCGGATCTGGGCTCTATGCAGAAGAAACGCTTTCACTCGATCTTTCCGATGTGTCGATCTCAGGCAATAACGCATTGGAGGGCGCAGGAATCTACCTGTCCAACTGTGGAGTCATCAATCTTCAGAACTGTAGCTTCAGTAATAACTCTTCACTGACAGCCGGAGGAGGAATCACTCTCAATCTGTGCTCTCAGGTCAGCATCAACACATGTAGCTTGCTGAATAACTCCGCCATTATTGGAGGAGGAATCTATTCGAGACTCTCCGCCATCACAATGTCGAATCTTCAGCTGCGTAATAATCAAGCTTCACTTTTGGGTGGAGCAATCACCCTTTATCAAAGTACGACGACGATCGATTCCTCATCTATCATAGGAAACTTCAGTAGCCGCGGTGGAGGAATTGGACTCGACGGCGGAACCCTCAGCATCAACTCCAGTATCATCGCTTCGAATACCGCGAATACCAATGGTGGTGCGATCGCTTCCACGATCAACCTGACCGAAGTTGAAATACACAGGTCAACCATCACTGGAAACACCTCTGGAGGAAGTTCAGTAGGAAGTTCAGGAGGAGTGTTCTATCCTCCAACAAATTCAGGAGGAGCTTTATCGACCTTGCTTGTGAATCACTGCCTATTATGGAATCCAGTTACTTTGGAGATCGATATTCCAACATTGGCGCAGGTCGACTACAGCGTCATTTCCTCGGGGTATCCCGGATCAACAGTGTTCCTCTTCGTCCCCGTATTTACGAACCCACTCATTGAAGATTTCTCACTAGATCCCAATTCTCCCGCCATCGACGCAGGTGACCCTCTGTACGGATTAGACCCCGACAACACAGCTCCTGACCTAGGAGCGATCTTCTACGATCAAAGACCTCTCCCTCTTCTCGATTTCTCATGCAGCATTCCCAACCCTTGCTCGCAAGAAGTCACTCTGAATTGGGAGTCCGCTGGCCCCGCAGACTTTTTCCTCATTTCAGGTGGACCTGATCCCTCCCAATTATTGCCAATCACGACGGTATTAGGAACCGAAACTTCACTCGTCCACGATCCAGGTTTATCAGGAATGATGACATACTGTGTCGAACCGAGTCTGGGAGGGTTCACCCCCGCAACAGGCGCAAGTTGTTGTGAGATAAATGTTCCTCCTCTGATTCCACAGATCCCTATCTCCAATTTGATCTGCAATCTCGATACAGCAACCTGTATCGCTGATCTGACATGGGATAATGAATCCAGTTACAGTTCTATTAATCTTCAACTGGGTGCGACCTCACTGACCCTCCCGGGAAATGTAACCTCGGTCACACTCCCTGCGCCTC
>JAACCY010000129.1 GCA_009937185.1 Planctomycetia bacterium | reverse complement strand
GGCGAAAAGCTTCCCTTGATAAAGCAGTTCTCTCCAAGTTCAGATTCGATAGTTTTTGTTCACGGAATCAAGTTTGGTGGCGATGGGGCACTCTTGTTTTGTTGCGAAGTATTGGGAGACTCCGAGAAAGATACTTTAGGGTTACAGGAATTGTTCGAAAAGAAATCAGGAACCCTTATAGATGGCTTATTGATTCTTCAGCAGGAGTTTCTGATCGAAAGTTTGAAAGCTAAGCTTGAGACCGCTGAAGAGGTGTTATTCGAATCGAACATCGAAATCGAGGATGCTCTTGATTCGAAATCCCCATCAGAAGTTGATTCGCGGCAGGAAAACATCATTGGAATAACGACTTCTTCACCAGTCATGAAGCGACTATTGCAGCAAATGATCCGAGTGAGTTCTTCTCATCTGAACATATTGCTCAAAGGCGAAACTGGTACAGGTAAAGCTTTTCTTGCACGAGCATTCCATGAGAGCTCACCACAGTCAGGCCAACCGTTTGAAACCTTGGGTTGTGGATCTTTATCTACGACCTTGGCAGAGGGTGAAATCTTTGGCTGGAAAAAAGGTGCCTTCAGCGGTGCTGAAGAAGATCGTGCTGGAATCTTCGAACGGTCCAGTGGTGGAACAGTGTTTTTGGATGAAGTTGGCGAGTTGCCGCTAGAGATTCAAAAGAAGCTTCTCAGAGTACTTCAAGAAGGAGTTGTGAGACCTGTCGGGGGAACTGAGTTGGTTCCTGTTGACTGTAGAATCATCGCCTCTACTTGTGAGGATTTGCCGACGACGGTTCTCAAGGGTTCTTTTCGAGAAGATCTCTTCTATCGACTTTCTGGATTTAATTTAGAAATCCCGCCCCTGCGTGAACGCAAAGAAGACGTTTCGTTGTTGGTCTCAAGCTTCCTGGCGGAGCTTGAAGAAGAACATGGATTCTCAAAGAGGTTCTCCAATAGTGCATGGGAAGAACTGTATTCCTGCACATGGCCTGGAAACATTCAGCAACTGAAGAATGTTGTTCAACAGACTTATCTCACATGTGAGCGTCGAATGATTCCTAGGAAGAAAGTTCTCGAAGTGTTTGAATCTGCTCAAGCAGACAAACTCTTAGGAGATAACTTCGAGGATAATTCAGGTGAGTTGGTGATGAGAGTTCCTCGTACAGAGGGCTTTAATGAAATCATATCTGAGGTGGAGAGGCTTGTCATATTGACGGCCATGAAGCAACACCGTGGAAACAAGTCAAGGGTGACAAAGCAGCTGAAGATTCCGAGGCAGACCCTCTATAACAAGATCGAGCGATTTAAGATTGTTGAAGAGGAATATCAGTAAGCGACTACGCGTTATTGAGGATGAACTCTGTTACCAGCATGAAGGTGATGGCAGCGGTGACATCATTGAAGCTCGTGATAAAGGGGCCTGCGACGAGTGCAGGATCTAACCCCATCTTTCCGCATAATATCGGGATAGCGGTTCCAAAAGCACTCGCGAGTAATATTCCAATTCCTATTCCAGCGGTAACAGCGACAGGGAATAGTAAGTTCATCTGACCTGTTTGAATCCCGTCGAAAATCAATAACACCGATCCGATGACAAGGCCGATGCTGAGAGCGATCAATAAGCCGATGATGACTTCTTGCCGAAAGAGTCGGAGGGTTGATCTACCAATCTCGATATCTCCAACAGCCATTCCTCTTACGACCAGTGTGGCGGATTGAGTGCCTACGCCCCCTGCGATTCCCATGACTAGAGGAATGAATGCTGCGAGGAGTAATCGGCGATCTGCTGCCGATTCGAGAATCTGGCTAATTGAGCTCGCTTCCTCAACAGGGTGTAGCCAGGCGAGGATAAATCCGCTGATCACAGGCAAGAGAAGCCAGGGTATTCGAACCATGGCACGCTTGAGAATCTTCTGTTGGCTTGGGTGACCTTCTGGCGATCCTGCGATGCGATAGAAGTCTTCGTCTGCTTCTTCCGAGATGACTTGAACGATGTCATCGATCGTTGCCACTCCTAGCAGGTGCTGATCATCATCGACGACGGGTATTGCCTTGAGGCCGTACCGACGAACCAAATTGGCCACTTCTTCTTGGTCGGAATTGACCAGAACTGAAATGACTTCGTTATTCATCAAGTTTTCGATTTTGATATCAGGATTACTGCCCAGAAGATCTCGAATAGACACGACGCCCTTGAGGTGCCTTTTTTCATCGATGACGTAAACGTAGTTTACGACCTCGGAGTCAATTTGAGATTGAACTCGCTGAAGAGACATTCCTGCAGTGGAGTCTGCTTCCGTTGATATGTAATCAAGAGTCATGATTCCACCCGCAGACTCTGGCGGGTGTTGCATCAAGCGGAGAAGTTCGACAGTTGTTTCGGGATCCATGCCTGCCAACACTTCGCGCCGACGATTCTGTGGGAGTTCATTGAGAAGATCGGTGGCTTCGTCGGGTGGCATTTCTTCTAGGATTTCTCTGAGAAGTTCTGAGTCGAGGTGATCGATGATCTGCTCTTGCGAGGTGGCATCCGTATCATCGATCACCTCGGCCTGAGCTTCGGTTTCGATGACAGAGAAGACTTTCCTTTTTTGTCGGGGGGAGAGATCGTCGAGAACGACAGCGATGTCTTCAGAGCGAATTTCTCGAAGGAGGTCTCCGAGTTTCTTCTCTGCGTCCGGTGATTCGAGAGCAGCCCTGATTTCTTCTGCCAGCTGGATTGGATCCTGGGGATGCTGGGACATTGTGGCGCTCCTCACGAGACGTTAGGGGACTCAGGAGATGTTGCCCTTCTCGTCAGGAAGATCAACTGTTACGGAGGGATCTACGAATCGGATTATTGGAGACAGGAGAAGACTCCTGCCACGCTGGCAGATGGGTGTGTCGGGTCTGGCAGGCTCCTGCCAACATGACATGGCTCAAGGGTATGAGTACTACAGTACTGCCGAAAATGTAATTGTAAGACTATATAAAATAATAACTTAGGGTTATTGCTGTAGAAGGTCGCTCAGCGGCACACCCCTTGCGTATAAAACTTAGCCTCAGAGTTGGAAATGACGGAAAAGCCCGATTCAGGGAGGCGTTTTCTGGTGTTTTCTTCGGTCGGTGGTCTGGGATGAAAAGAGAATGTGATGACTTTTCCCCGTTCCGCATCTGACCGTTGGCGTGTCCTGCTTGCGGATGACGACGATGGCGTCCGTGGCAGTCTTGCTGCCTTGCTCGACAAGGATGGCTTTGACACCCAGGAGGTGCGAGGCGGTGAAGAGGCGATGAGGTTCCTGAGACGGGACTGGAATGCCTCACAAAAGAGTTCGGGTGATCCGGCGAAATCATCAGTAGCGACGACTATTGATCTGATGATTCTCGACGTTCACATGCCCGATCTGACAGGTGTCGAAGTGCTGCGAAAGGTCCGCCAGGAATTGTGCTGGTCGTTGCCGACACTTTTTGTCAGTGGTGAAGCAAGTATAGAGTTACACGAGGAAGTGAAGTCCGTGGGAGGGTTCGCGTTGTTGTCAAAGCCGGTGATGCCGGCTGTCTTCAGAGGCAACGTGCAAGATCTGGTGCGGACCTTTCTTCTGGATTGAAAATTGAACTGTTAGTCATGTGTATGCCCCAAGGGCATGAGAAAGGGAGGGACTCCAATGTCCAAACTCAATCTTCGTCCGCTCAACGACAAGATCGTTGTCAAGCGGCTCGAAGCCCAAGAAAAGTCACCTGGTGGGATCTTCTTGCCAGATAATGCCAAGGAAAAGCCACGTGAAGGCAAAGTCATGGCACTTGGAGATGGCAAGCTTCTCAAAGACGGCAACCGCGCGAACTTCCAAGTGAAGAAGAACGATGTTGTCATCTTTAGTGCTTATGCAGGAACTGAGATCAAAGTCGAGGGTCAGGAATACCTGATCATGAGCGAGGATGATGTTCTCGCCATTTGTGACTGATTAATTCGATTAACCCGGTCGCCGGATCAATGAGATCCATAAAGGTGACCCGAAATGAGAGGAACCGACACGATGGGCGCAAAGCGCATCGCGTTTGACCAAGAAGCTCGCGATTCCGTTCGCCGCGGCGTTCAGAAACTTGCTAAAGCTGTCATGGTCACGCTCGGCCCCAGAGGCCGCAACGTCGTTCTCGAGAAATCCTTCGGCGCTCCCACCGTCACCAAAGACGGTGTGACTGTTGCACGTGAAATTGAACTCGAGGACTCTTTTGAAAACATGGGCGCACAAATGGTCAAAGAGGTC
>JAACCY010000128.1 GCA_009937185.1 Planctomycetia bacterium | reverse complement strand
TCCGGTGCTCCGGAATCGCCTCATTTTCATCATGGAGTGTCTCCACGGGAATTCTCGGGTTTACAGATCTCGGGTTTACAGATCTCGGGTTTATTGATCTCGGGTTCTATATCTTAAGAGGCGGGGGGGCTTTCTGATCGAAGAGCCAGTTGGCCACAAGCTCCGTCGATGTCGAGACCCCGACTCCTACGGGCAGTGACCTGACCGTCGTAATGTTGGCTGACCTCTTCACGGAATCTTTCCACGTCCTCTTCGTTGGCAGCCTGGAACGGTGCTCCCTCAAAGGGGTGGAAGGGTAACAAGTTGATGTGCCCGTGACACTTACGCGCAAAGGAGGCCAACGCAAGAGCTTCCTGTATGTCGTCGTTGACCCCTGGGAGAATCACATATTCGAGACTGATTCTCCGAACGCTGTTTCGAAGCTTTGAGAGAGTGTCTCTCAGTTCCGAAAGAGGATGCTGTGCTTGGATGGGGACGATGCGAGCACGGGTTTCTTCCACGGCACTATGAAGACTCACGGCCAGTCTAATCTGGGGATGATCCTCGATCAGTGTCGGAATCTTAGGGACGATGCCGACGGTCGATACCGTGATGCGTCTTGGACTCATTCCGAATCCGTCCTCCGAGGTTAACCACTTTAAACTCCGAGAGACGGGACCATAGTTATGTAGAGGTTCGCCCATACCCATGAATACGATTTGTGTGACCCCGGGCTTTCCTTCTGACCGTGTAAAGGCGTCAACCATATGCCATTGGCTGACAATTTCACTCGACCGAAGATTGCGAGATAACTTCATCGTTCCAGTGGCACAGAATGTACAGCCCGCTGCACAGCCGACCTGACTGGAAACGCATAGAGTTCCTCGATCCTGAGTGGGAATCCAAACCGCTTCAACAGATCTTTTATCCTGCAATCGAAACAGGAACTTCATTGTTCCGTCTTCTGATCGGAGAACCTGATCGATTTGAAGGGGAGAAGCGAGAATGTCTTTCGACAACTCTTCTCGGATTCCCTTAGGAAGAGAAGTCATTTCGGAAGGGTCGAGAATACTTTGTTCCGTAATGTACTGGTGAATTTGCTTGGATCGGTAGCCGGGTAAAGATCTTGCGGTGCACCAGTCTTCGATCACGTTTTTGGATTCTCCGGGTGAAGAGTCCAGTACGTGCTGCGATTTTTCTTGGGGACTGTGTTTCTGAGTCATCGGTAGCCGAGTTCCTTGCGATCAAGAGATTCTCCGTTGGGACCCAGAATCAAGTGGTAAGGTCCACGAAACAAGGTTTCCTTACCTCTGAATGTATAGTGAACCGTTCCATTTGCATCTAATTCCACTCGAGCATTTCCGACAGTCCACAGCCATCGTTGGTCCAGTGTCTGTTCTTCGATGACAGGGAATTTACCTTCACCGAGGCATGTGAGCCGGAGAGAGCCTTGTTCTCTGTGAAAGGGACGGTCGATTCGAGGTGGAATATGTATCCATATGATGCTGGTGGGATCCCAGCGGAAATAGGTAGGACCTATTTTGAATCGATTACGATCTCGGAAAACCCGAACTTGCTGAACTTGAATAAAGTCTTTCCGACCTTCGTAGCCGAAAACGGGTTTCGCATTTTCTTCGCCGGGGGGCAGTTCGAATCTAAAGCTGACTCCGCCGTAAGTCAGCGTTCTACTCCAGGAGTTTTTTTCGTTTTTGTAACGAGTCTCGGATGAAAATCCGGATCCTGATTTAGCCCGTTGTGAATTAGTTTTTTGGGGGGAGTTGGCGCAGCCTTGGATCAGCAGAGCAGAAATGAAGCACAGTAGAATCCCAGACCAGCGTATCGAGGGGACCCCAAAACCGCGACGGGGTCCGTTCGTTGGAGGGCTGATATTGGTCAACGATTCGGGGATCAGTGGATCAAGTTTACCCACCAAAGGGTGCTCCTATCGCAGTGAGATGTCGAGTCCTGTTCCTTGTCCTGCCATCTCAGCACGAATCTGTCTCAGTTGGTACCTCAGTTTCTGGCGTTCTGACTTGGGTTTCCCCATCAATGTCATGAATTGCTGATCATCGAGGATTCCTGAAACACCGAGCAAAAAGTCGTCGAAGGGCACAGGGTTCTGGGAGAGTGCCTGATTACTGATAAAAAGGTTCCTGAGTGCTCGAATCGCCTGTTTTTGATCGTGCAGGATATCCATGTTGTCGACCTGGAGGTAAAGGGCGTCGATCGGGTGATTTTCGTATCTCTCAAAACTGTCGGCGAAGAGTGTAATCGTGAAGACGGAAATCAATAAAAGGCTGGCGACACGTTGCATCGGTGAACCGAAAAAACGAGCGAGAACAGGATTTTGAAGCATCGATGAGACTCTTCCCTGAAAGTTCGAAGGTGGCGGCGACACCTCTGAACAGACTACAGGTTTTAATGTTTTTGAACATGGCTCTTTTGCCTGTGGTTGAGGATATTCCTTCGACCCCACTCCCTTGTGGTCTGGACTTGTGGGCTCCCCAGCATCTGTCCGGATGACTTTTGTTTTTGTAGGAGGAGCTGCCCAATCCCTGTGGGTGCACAAGTGACTGGGGGCGCATTGTTGACAACGCCATGCCCCTCGATCCACGACAGAGGAGTTGGTTTGTCGTGCCGAGTGATGGCATGATTCGCAGATCTCCAATTGGCAACTTCCACAAAAGTGAAACCACTGTGCCGCATTGCTGAATTGAGAAGCGTGAAATTCTTTAACTAAATTATTCATACCGGAGTCCTTCCAAGATCGGTATTTAATATGAAAATCATCTCCTTAGTGATGACGCGTAAAGGTATGGAGAGCATTTATCATGCCAATCAGGAACTACCTCTGAGCCGCTCTCTCGCCTTATTCCGAGAAATGCGTGCTTTGATCTATGGCAACTTTTTGTGCACTGTTCAGATATGAACGAATCCGATTCCGATTGCCCTGAAAATAAAGCCATGCTTTCGGGGGAGTCCTACTTCGGTCAACTTCAGGAGAAAGGGCATCGCTTATAGAGGTCGCCCAGGCGATTTGTAGATCAAAAGGAGAGTCTATGAGACCTGTGGGTGCATCAGGAGAGAGCAGAGAAAGCAGAGAAAGCAGAGAGAGCAGAGAGAGCAGAGAGAGTCGAAGCGAAGATTCAGTCATCCTCAAATGTATTCCTAGACCCAAGAGGTGTTCCCCAGCGGATCCGGGTTGGCCGAGGGCATGGACTGATCTTGGTGATGCTGAGCCTGAATGTTTGTGGTACTGCGGATCATTTCCGGATGAGGGTGCCCCGGTGCTCTCTATTGTGGGATCACGACGAGCGACAACTGAAGGACGGGTTCAGGCGTATGAACTTGCCAAAGAGCTCTCATCGATGGGTGTACGAATTTTGAGTGGGTTAGCCAGAGGGATTGATGCGGCAGCACTCGAAGGTGCCATCGCAGGGGGGGTTCCTCCAATGGCCATCTTGGGAAACGGTCTGCCGAGTATTTATCCGCGAGAGAATTCGGATTTGGCTCTTCGTCTCTTGAAGTGCGGAGGACTCTTAGCCAGTGAATGGCCTCCGGGAACCCCTCCTAAAAAGTATCATTTCCCACTTCGTAATCGTTTGATCAGTGCCTGGAGTCAAGCTGTCGTCGTCATCGAGGCGACAAAGAAATCGGGTTCATTAATCACTGCACATCAAGCTCTCGAACAGGGGCGTGCTCTCATCGTTTTCCCGGGAAACGTGAATGCTGGACGACATTCTGGCTGCCATGCTTTGATTCAGGAGGGTGCAGAACTGGCAGATGGAGTTGGAGATGCCATTCGACTTATTCGGGAAGGGCCGGGAAGCGAGTTCGAAGAGCGAGAACTAGAGAGGCAGATTCAAATGCTGCGCGCTTACGAATCTTCTCCAACTCTTCCTGATTTACAGCAGATGACCGGTTGGACCGCTTCAAGAGTTCTCCGAGCGTGGTGGCGCTTGCAGAAACTGAAGGGTTCGACCTAGGCCGCTTTCCTGTTCATGGAATTCATCGGCCTTATGAAGCTCATCTATCTTATGAAGCTCATCTCTCTTATGGAGTTTATCGATTGCACGGACAGGAGGAATTCTGGCAATCCAGTCCGTCTGTCGTCGGATCTGTTCCACAAGCGCTGGGATCGGGAAGCGGATCTGCCGAACTGAAGAGAAAGCCGAGAGTTCTGACAGAGTCTGCGATGTCGATCAGTCCATCGTCGTTGGAGTCGAGGGCGTCGTCGCATTCGTTGCCGGTCATGCCGGCAAAGAGAACCCCTAACAAGAAGATGGGATCACCGATGTCCAGCGTGCCATCGTTATTGCAGTCTCCTCGAATGAAATTAGGAATTTGATATAAGACTAAACGGGTTCCAAAGAGCTCCGGAACGATAGAGTCTCCCGCAATCGTAGCCACCACATTGGCCACCGGCGGAGCTCCGAGAGAGCCGACGAAACTCACAATTTCTCCGGTGGAAGGAGGGAATGCTGGAAGTACTTCGTATTCGACTTGAGCCACGGTGACGACGGGGGAAAAGATAAGTGAAGATTGGAGGGTGAAGTCGAATAGGCAGGCGATAGTGACACCTTCAGTCAGAATACTGACTTCGAAAAAATCTGGACCATTGCCACCTTCGAGCGCTTCGAGTTCGGGGCCTGTATTCACCGAGAGTCCCGTCAGTAATATCGGATCAAAACCTATGCCCATGGAAAATCCTCCACATGGAATAGGAGTCCCTGACGTTTGTTCTATTTGAATTTCAGTCGATGCGGAAGAGTTGGAATCTGCAACGATTTGAGGAATGCGATATGCGAAGGGAGAAGTTTGCGGAGGAGTAATAGGGACACTGAGGGAGGCTGATTCCATCAGTGCTCCAAAATCAGGGCCCTGAATGTCCGCCAATGGCATTCCCAGTCCATCGGTGACCCAACCTTTGGCAGCGATCAAATCTCTGGGGGCTCTGCGATAAATCAACTTCGCTTGAACATCGACCGGTCCGTTTTGGCCAGTAATGTCGAATCGAGCTTGAATCTCGTCGGATCCCAATGCGGGTATTCTTTGATCGATGACGATGCTCGTAGCCTCTGTGAAAAGAACTCCTTCGGACCCTGAAGCGTCTTGGTTGATCTTGGCATACAGTTTTCCTGGTTGTCCTGCGAGGAACCCTTCAGTGGGGTCTCCCGTTCCACCGAGAGAATGAATCGTATCTCCAGAAACCTGATTCAAAACAGTGCCGTTGTTGTCGGTTACGATCAATCTGAGAATCATGTTTCGTAGGGTGACGCCTGTCGGGACAGAGTGCCCAGTTTGATCATTGGTGATAGTCGCATCGACGACCAACTCAGCACCGTCTTGGGCGGCTTGAATATCCAGAGTCACTGCGTTTTCTAAATATGTTGCTGTTGTTCCCTGAATGTCGTGTGAGTGCACTGTTGAGGGATCTCTGAGGAGCGGCGGAAAGATGGCTTGGCAAGCATCGATAGGGACGGTGGAGGTGGGGGGCATATGACAATCCACGCAAGTTTGAAAGAGTGCGTGATTAGGGTCTCCGTAAGGTGAGTTTTTCCATTCCGAATAGGTTTCCTGAGCAGGGATGCTCGAGGCTTCTTCGAAATCATTGTCATGATCGGGGTCGCTGTTGTATTCGTGGCAGACGGCACAAGCCTCTGCTGCCATTTGGGGTTGAAAGCTTCCCCGCATTTGATTTTCGACGACAAAGTCAGCATCACCTAAGAGGCCAAACATCACCTGTTGAAGAGAACCGTTCGTGTCGGGTCGTTGGACTGTGACGGCTCCGGGTATGAATCCCGTTGCATTCAGGTTTGCTGTATCAACGTCAGCAATCTTGTGACATGACTCACAAGAAACTCCTCGCTCCTGTCCTTCAGTTGGAGGACCCGAAAGAGGAGCCAATGGGGTAAAGGGTTGGGCGATCCAACTTTCAGGTTGGTGACAGGAGGCGCAACTTCCGTCGGGTGCGTCTCCTGCATGAACGGAATCTCTGGTGTAGACGAATCCTCCCGAGCCACCCGACGTACCTGTCCCATCGTACAAATCGTAGACCCAAGAGTTGAGTCCGGTGTGAGCCATTCTTGAATTATCCCATTGTGAAAATTGATCCGGATGACAGACGGCACATTGAAAGGGAGTTACGAAGTTATAGTTGGGGTCATTCTCGACTGGAACGGGATCTAGAGAAATCACGATATTGTTTTGTGGTGTCGAGATGGTCACCGGACCATTGAAATATGATTTTTGCGCACCAACGATGACCAGGCCTGATCCTGAAACGCCGGGCAATGAGAAACTTCCATCCAGTGCTGTTTCTGTTCGAGTTAACGTGGCTTGGAGGGTTACCTTTGCGCCCGATATTGGGAGGCCCGTTGAACTGTCGATAACGATTCCGCTCACCTGAGCGTTTGCTGTTATTGAGCTGAAAAAAATGAAGCTAGCGACGGTCATGAAGAAGAGAGGTAATTTGGTTTTTGTGGGTTTGAGTCGTCTCGATATTGCTTCCATGGGATGCACTCCTGATCGTCTGGGTTCTATTTTGTTTTGGATTCAGATTCAGTCGGTTTGGCTTGGCCCGATAATGCGAATCGAATTCACCGTGGTCGTTTGTGATTTCCACACAAACACACTCCATTTGCCCAGAGACCGAGTTGGTCTCCTTGAGGCGGTAATAATAGCCGCCCATGATTTGCAGTGGAAAGTGTGGAGTAGGTCAGATTTACAAGAAAATCGTAGAATTCTGTAGATGTGGGCTGAATCCATATCTTTGGCAGGAGCTGCGTGCGACCGAAATCGAAGGAGAAGATCCCCGAACAGATTGCGGGTCGTTTCCAACCCTTACGCCTACTGGGCAAAGGGGGAATGGGAGAAGTATGGTTGGCCCACGATCAAGTCACGGGTGAACAGATTGCGGTGAAGACGATTTCACCAGAACAGGTCCGTTTACCGATCGGTGAGAGACATCGGAGAGAGTTCCGTCAGCTTCATCGACTTCAGCACCCATCTATTCTCAAAGTGCATGATTACGGTTGCGATGTTGATTCCGGTTGCCATTGGTTCACCAGTGAGGTCTTACGAGGATCGATGTCGACAGACCTCTCCGGTGCTTTAGATCTGAATCGCTGGTGGCAACTATGTGGCGGATTCTTGAGAGCTCTTTCGTTCATGCATAGAAATGATTGGGTTCACGGAGATATCAAGCCGGATAATGTTCGATTGCGCTCTGTACCCAATGATCAAGTTCTTGATCCTGTGCTTCTCGATTTTGGATTGACCCGCAGAGAAGACCGCCCAGCAGAAGAAAAAATATTGGGGACTCCTCATGCGATGGCTCCTGAGCAATGGCTGGGAGAGCCTCCTGACCGACGGAGTGATGTCTATTCAACAGGTGTGATGTTGTACCACTGGTGGACGGGGCAGTTTCCGTTCCATGGAACCGCTATGCCTCTGCTGAGTGGCGCTCACCTGAATCAGGAATGCCCTGATCCCAACAGCATTCGTAAAGGATTGCCCTTTGAAATCAGTGAATTGATTTTGAAGATGGTGGCAAAGAGACCGGATGACAGACCCGAAAATGCGGGTGAAGTTCTCGCACGTCTGTCAGGAATCATCGAGAGCGATGTATCCCTCGCTGGAGACAATATCTGTTCTCTGAAGTCTCAGTTGGAATATGCCGGGGCTGGGAAAGCTCCTGTCGATGCCTTGGTGAACGGCGTGATCCAGAATCTCAAACTGGGCAAGACTCCGGAATCTATTTTCCATATCCATCGATATTCAGAAGATCGACGAAGGATATTGTCGGACTCGATACGAGAACTTCAATACCGGGGCATTTCAGTCATTCAATTAGAAGCGCATCGAGAAGATCCACTGGAGCAATTAGCCAGCAGACTCAGTCCTCAAGCTTCGGAGGCGGTGGTCGTCGTAAGAGATCCCGGAACAGGGAGTCTCGAGTGGAAACGGCTTCTCGAGTTAGACCAGTGGAAAAATACCAAGTTGTGTTGGGTTTTGAGTAGTGAGTTGCTTCCAGGTGGATTTTTCGGTGAGTTGAGAACCCGTCCAAATCACATCGTCCTCAATACTGATACGGAGATGAAGACGACGTTGACCGATTGGTTGGCGACGGCTCTTCCCGGTGGGCAGCTGCCTCAACGATTGATGTCTAGGCTTGAAACCTGGGGTCAGGGAAAACCTGGGATGTGGAAGCGAATCTTACTCGGTCGACTTCGTTCTGGTGAGTTGGGGCATGATGGACAACGTTGGACTTGGAAAACTTCTATCTCTCCTCCCGAGGATCGTTGGCGTCAGCGTGCGAGCAGGGAAGTCACATACTTAAAACTGGATGAGCAAAAGATTCTTCAAGTATTGGCGATTGTGGGTGCACCAGCACCCATATCTGTCGTTGCTAAATTGGCAGGGATCTCAGCACGCGAATTTCCGGCATTGATCTCGGGTTTGATCTCGCAGCGTTGGTTAAGAATGGGAAGCGATCTTTCTTGGAGGGCCGCGTTTCAGGCAGACGGAGTCCTTGCCGCTATGACTGCTGAACAACGTCGGTCATGGCATAGTGTCGCTTCTCGTTTACAAAATCCGTCCTTCCTCGATACCGCAGTTCATCTTCTCAATGGTGGACACCCTCTGGAGGCGGCGAAGGAACTGGAAGAATTTAGAGATCATCCTGAGCGTTCCATGAGTGCTGCTTACGCCACAGTATTGGCCACCGTTATCCCTGCACTGATGCGTTTTCTTCCTGTAACAGAGCATCCCCCTTGGTGGGACCTTCTGGGAAAGGTCGAGGATTCTTTGGGGCAACATGCTCTCCGTGATCATGCATGGAGAATGTCTGCACGATTTCATCCTGTCGGTAGTTATTCTGCGTTGCGACTGGCTCGATGGAGAGCACATGTGACTCGTCGAGACGGGAATCCCACACAGGCCTTAGGTTTTGTCGCAGAAGTCTCTGGAGTCAAAATTGATTTTTCGCACCAGAAGGTTGTGCACGAAGCCGCTCGTCTGGCAGTGGAGTACTCTCGTATTCAACGTTGTCTCGTTCGTCAGGGGTTGGGTCGACTGAGTGAAACCGATCCCCTCGAAGACTGGGTTCATCGGTGTTCCGGACCCTATCGATCGACATTGATATTTGAGCAATCTCGAAGAGCTTTATTGAAAGGTTGTCGCCTTCGAGCGAGGGATTTAGCTCGTCAGGGTTTGGATTTGCTAGAGGGTCATGAAGTGACGTTGAAGATCGTGGAAGGCCGGTGTCTCTTGGCCAGAGCGATGGGTGATCTTTCGTCTTTGATCATCTGGAGTAAATTGTTTGCTCATTTAGCGCGTCAAGCGAACCAAGTCGAAGCGGCAACCGCTGCCGAAATCGAAGCGACGGAGACTTTGCAACAATTAGGTGAAGTCTCAAGTGTTCGTCGAAATATCGTATCACTCGTGAAACAGGCTCGAATCGAATGTCCTGTACAACTCCCAAGAGCTTTGTTGATCAATGCACGTGTGCAAGCAGGCTGGGGTTTTATCCGTTCTGCTGCACGAGACATTGAAGAAGCGTTGTCGCTCGAAGGCCCTGCTGGAATTGTTGCTTGGGAAGGTAACTTGCTTGTGGCCGCCTCAGAGTGGATTGCGGGAAGACCCCAAACTGCTTTGAAGATATTGGAAGCGGCGCCTCCTGAAATGGCTCCCCACGAACCGGAGAGAATCGATGTTCATGCCAGGCATGCGATTTTGAAAAGTCGTTGTGTCATTTCGCAGGGGGATCCGTCGAGTGCTCTGTTTATTTTGGATTCGTGCCTGACCAAACTTCGCCTTCGGGGAACGGAGAAGGATCTGATTTCAATTCGAAATGAGCGCATCGTTCTGCTCGAATCTCTCGGGCAAAATTCGATGGCTCGGATGGAAAAAAAGCGTTTGGGCCAGCATTCCCAAAAGACGTCAGGATTGGATCCTGAGCCTGTCGGATCTCATCGGGCAAGAGAGAATTATCGGAGATACAAATCTCTGATGTGGAAATCGCATACGTGTGAGGAAAAAGCAAAGCTTCTCGAAGTCGTTGCACTGGATGCCTTGAGATTGAAATCCCAGCCTTTGTCGCTGCGCCTTCAATTAGATCGTAGTCATGGACTTTCTGCTGAAGAAAGGGAGGCTTTGGCTCGACAGGGCTGGAAACGCGCTGTTCGCTTGGAATCTAGAGAGGGTAGAGCCCTCGTGCTGATGTTTTGGGCTCAGGCCCGTCGAGACAGCAATGATGTTAAAGGTGCCGACAAATTGGCAAGATCGGCAGAACGGGAACTCGATCGTTGGCTCTCTAGGGCTCCGGCGGGTTGTTCGCGTAAGGCTCTTGGGGAAATGCTGGGAATCCACTGCCATGCACCCGGACAATATTTGGGTATAGGTGGTCGAAATACACAGTTGCTTTAGAATCTGAGTAACTGGAGTTTAGGACCCTGAAGGTCCTGGGAAAGAGACGATCCCGTGTTGAGAACGCATACATGTGGTGAACTGCGCATAGATCATGTCGATCATGAGGTCACATTGATCGGCTGGATCAATGCTGTCCGCGATCATGGTGGTTTGAAGTTTGTGGACTTGCGCGATCGATACGGTCGTATTCAGGTGCAAATTTCTCAGGAGTCTATCGGTGGTGACGCACTCGAAACTCTTCGGTTTGATCAAGTCTTGAAAGTCACAGGATCAGTCATGGAACGTCCGGATGGGATGCGGAATCCCAAACTGGAAACAGGAGACGTTGAGGTGATCGCGTCTTCCACCGAGATCTTAGGTGAATGTCCTCCATTACCTTTCAACCCAGACTCTGGTGATCAGGTTAATGACGAGTTGCGTTTTCGTTATCGATTCATCGATATGCGTCGTGAAGAGATCCAAAGGCGTTTTCGTCTCCGCTCTGACATGCAGTTCGCCATGCGTCAGTATTTGCATGGCCATGACTTCCTTGATCTCGAAACTCCAATGTTGACTAAAAGTACTCCCGAAGGAGCGAGGGATTTCCTCGTTCCTAGCCGCCAGAATCCGGGAGAGTTTTATGCTCTTCCTCAATCTCCGCAAATCTTCAAGCAGATCTTTATGATCTCTGGTTTTGATAGATACATGCAGGTGGTGCGTTGTTTTAGGGACGAAGATCTCCGTGCGGATCGTCAACCCGAATTTACTCAACTCGACCTTGAGATGGCCTGTATTGATGAATCGGACATCATGGGGTTAGTCGAAGGTCTGATGGAGCATGTCGTTAAGGAAGTCACTGGCAAAGAGGTGACACTTCCTTTCCCACGTCTTAGCTACAAAGAAGCGATGCTTGCATACGGAAGTGATTCTCCAGATATGCGCAGTGATCTGCGCATACAGGAGTTTTCTGATCTGGTTGAAGGCTTGGAATTCAAAGTGTTCTCCGGAGCTGTTGAATCGGGTGGAGCTGTAAGGGGAATGCGTATTCCTGGAGGTGGACAATGGAGCCGCAAGGAAATCGAATCTCTGGAGCCCATCGTTAAGCAACAAGGTGCCGGTGGATTAGCTTGGTTCAAAATGACGGACGACGGGCCCGCAGGTCCGGTGTCTAGATTTCTCGCCGGTGCTGCCGGGGAGGAGTTGATACAAAGACTGGGCATGGAACCCGGAGACTTGGCCTGCTTCGTTGCAGACAAACAGACTCGAGTGGTCGTCAACTCTATGGGTCAGTTGAGAAAAGAATTAGCCATCAAGCTGGGGCATATTGAACCCGGTGTCTTGAATTTCTGTTGGGTTGAAGAGTTTCCTCTGTTCGACGAAGACGAAGAGACGGGACAGCCGACGCCTTGTCACCATCCCTTCACTTGTCCACATCCCGATGATTTAAGCAATTTGGAGAGCAAGCCTCTCTAAGTTCGAGCTCGAGCCTAAGATCTCGTTTTGAACGGATTTGAAGTGGGTGGCGGAAGCATCCGTATTCATCAGAGAGAACTTCAGGAACGAGTGTTCACTGCGATCGGAATTACGGCAGAAGAAGCAGAGTCCAAATTCAGTTTCCTCCTTGAAGCTTTGCGCTTTGGAGCGCCTCCTCATGGAGGAATTGCTTTGGGAATGGACCGTTTGGCGATGATTCTGGCTGGCTTGGAGACGATTCGGGAAGTGATCGCTTTCCCGAAAACTCAGCGAGGGACCTGTCAGCTGACAAATGCCCCTGATCCGGTAACTACCGATCAATTGTCGGAGGTGGGCCTCATGAAGGAACCTGTCGTCGAAGAGGAACCTGTCGCCGAAGAGGAATCGGGCCAAGATTCCTGACATCGAGCCCAAATTGGCCAGATGTCAGGAATGAGGGACGATCTGAACGTGGAATTCGTTGTATTTCCGAGTATAGGTGCGAGAATTACGGGATCTGGCTTGCCATCCAATGGTCTGGCAGTGTATCCATCAGGGCTTGTGGGGTTTCCCCGAGACGTGGATCCCGGAAATCGGGACGAAACTCAGGGTTAGAGAACGGTGTATACTTCTCGAAAACGATCCTACAATACGTAAGGCGACCTCTCGAGGTCATCATGAACAGGAGAGACTGACATCAGCGAACAAATGAAATACAGAGTTATCGATCGTCCGGGACCCGGAGAGGTCCGATTGATTGACGAAGAAGGCAATCAGGTTGGTGTACTCGGCAAAACCGAAGCACTCGACCTCGCTTCTGACCGGGATCTTGATCTGGTCGAGTTGAATCCGAATACCGAGCCTCCTCTGTGTAAGTTGATGGACTTTGGCAAATTCACGTATGATCAGTCTAAGAATGCCAAGCAGACTCAAAAAGTACGCAAGATTAAAGAAGTGAAACTGCGCCCGAAGACGGAAAAACATGATTTTGACGTCAAGTTAAAGAGGGCACGGAAGGTTATTGAAGAGGGACACAAGGTTCTTGTGACCATGGTTTACAGAGGGCGTGAGCAGCGCCATCCGGAAATCGGTCGTGAAGTACTGTTACGATTCTTCAGTGAAATGGAAGATTTGGCGAAGATGGAGCGCGAGCCTCTGCAAGAAGCTCGTAATCGCATGGCCATGGTATTGGCAAAGAAAAAGTGAAACATGATCGACGTTGCGACTAGAAGTCGTGACCGAGATTCATTTTGATTCAGGAAAAGGGGACCTCGTGCCCAGGAAGACTCACAAGCCTCATAAGGGGCTTCAAAAACGCGTCAAACTGACGAGCAGTGGTAAGGTGAAGCGGCATCGCGCCGGTAAGAGTCACCGTATGTCCAGAAGAAGTTGGACAGCAACCCGCGTTCGTCGTGGTCGTCGTGCAGAGATCTGCCCGGCGTGTGACGCCAAAGTCATCAAGGCTCTTCTCGGCGTAGGCTAGAGAAGATTTTTAGCGCCTTCCCGGCGTATCATCCGGCGATTTCGGGGCTTTGTAAAAAGACCCAAAGAGGGTAGAAACCCCTCCCGTAAGTTGCCCATTTGAGAGGGAAACAGTATGCCACGCGTACGCTATGGCGTCGCTCGCCACCGCAAGCAGAAGCGTATTCTCAAGAAAGCCCGCGGTTTCTTTGGTGCAGGTAGTCGCCAGTACAAAACCGCCCGGCAGTCCATCGTTCGTTCTGAAGTTTTTGCGACGAGAGATCGTCGGAACAGAAAGCGAATGTACCGTCGTCTTTGGATCACTCGTATCTCGGCAGCATGTCAGAGTACTGATTTGAACTACAGTCGATTCATGCATGGCCTCAAGTTGGCGAACGTCGAGTTGGATCGAAAGATCATCTCTGAACTCGCCATTCGTAACCCCGAGGCGTTTACCTCCCTCGTCGGAGTCGCCCGCGGCGCCCTGTCATGAGTGAGAACGGATCCTTCTCGGATCTGGAAGCCATCGAGAAACAGGCTTTGACAGACATCGAGAGTTCCGGCGATGCCGCAACTCTCGATGCTGTCAGGGTTCAGGTTCTAGGTAAAAAGGGATCCCTAAAACAAATTCTTCGTAATCTCGGGGGACTCACTCCTGAACAGAGACCTCTGTTCGGGGCAAGAGCCAATGAGGTGAAGGAAAAGGTGCAAGCCGCTCTTGATGCAGCACGAGCCCGTTTTGGTGCTCCTGCTCAAAACAATAAGAGTGGTGATCCCGGCGCAGATCTGACCTTACCGGGTAACATGCCTGAACGTGGCAGCCGTCACCCGGTTCGTCTTGTCTCGGCTCGTATGATCAAGATCTTTGCCAGCCTCGGTTTTGAGGTTGCTGATGGTCCCGAGGTCGAGGACGAGTGGCATAATTTCACAGGGTTGAATATCCCCGCGGATCATATTGCCAGAGATCCTTCTGAGAATTTCTATCTTGAAGATGACCTTTTGATGCGCAGTCAAACTTCGACTGTTCAGGTCCGAGTGATGGAAAATACTCCGCCTCCACTTCGTATCATTGCACCAGGGAAAGTTTTTCGTCCGGATACTGTCGATGCGGCTCACTCCTACATGTTCCACCAATTAGAGGGACTTGTTGTTGAAGAGGGGATGACGTTCGGTCATCTGAAATCGACCCTGTTGACCTTTTTCCAGCAGCTACTTCAAGACGACGACATGAAGTTGCGTCTTCGCCCGTCATTTTTCCCATTCACTGAACCCAGTGCAGAGGTCGATCTCTACTGGCGTGGGGGTTGGATGGAAATGGGAGGGTGCGGAATGGTCGATCCTAATGTTCTGGAATCAGTAGGGATCGATCCTGAGCGCTGGACCGGTTTTGCATTTGGTTTGGGTATAGAGCGAGTCACCATGGCTTCCTATAACATTCCTGATATCCGATACTTCACCGAAAACGATGTTCGATTCTTGCGTCAGTTCTCCTGACCCCATGAATCGACAGAGAGAACTCAAGGGGCACAGATGAAGGTTTCCGTCGACTGGCTTCGCGATCACGTAGATTTTGATCTTGGGATCGACGAACTCGCCTACAAACTGACGATGTGTGGCCTCAATTGCGAGGGCATCGAGGTGCACGGCTCTGATCACGTTCTCGAATTGGAAGTCACTTCCAATCGCCCTGATCACTTGGGTCATCGAGGAGTCGCACGCGATCTCGCGTGTCTTCTTGGAGTCGAATTCAAACCTCTCGATCTCAGCTTTCAAACTGTAGATAGCTCTGACTCAGGGCTTCGGCTCGATGAAATCGTTGCCATCGAGGTTGACGATGAAGAACGATGCGGAAGATACACTGCTCGTGTTGTCGAAAACGTAACTGTCAGTACGAGTCCAGAGTGGCTTTCACGTAGACTTGAAGCCATTGGCTTGAGATCTATTAATACGGTTGTCGATTTGACCAATTATGTCCTGATGGACCTGGGCCAACCTCTTCATGCTTTTGATTTGGACCTTATCGAAGGTGCGGAAATCATCGTTCGTAGAGCCCGCAGATCAGAAGTGTTCGATGCCATCGATGGTAGTCAGCACGAATTGGATACAGATGATCTTGTGATCGCTGACCAGGCCGGCGCAGTTGCCTTGGCAGGGATCATGGGAGGCTCCAGAAGCGAAGTGAAATCAGAAACGGGCCGACTGCTCCTAGAGTCAGCCTGGTTTGAACCTGTCCCCATTCGTGAGTCCGCGCGTCGCTTACAGTTGGCGACCGATTCTTCACATCGCTTTGAAAGACGCGTCGATGTCGAAGCGTGTGAAGTCGCTTCCCGCCGCTTTTTGCATCTCCTATCGAAGGAAACTGATTGCAAGATACTGACCGGTTGCCTGGAGGTGATTCGTGATCAGCTTCTTGATCCTCAACAGCCAGTGTCACTCCGCCCAGAAAGGGCTTCCCAGATTTTGGGAGATGTAATTCCGGAAGGTTCTATTCGTAGAATTCTTGAATCGATCGGTTTTTCGTCTGAAGAAGACAAAGGGGATGCCGGTCCATGGATCGCTCCTTCTTGGAGAGTGGACTGTAGTCGTGAAGCCGACCTGATTGAAGAGATCGGTCGTATTCGAGGACTGGATCAGATGGATGACCGCCGCATGGAAGTGCGTGCTGTTCCGGAAGACCCCCGTGCAAACTGGGTTGAGCGTGTACAGGACTACCTCGTGGGCTGCGGACATCATGAAGCGATGACTTTCTCCTTTGGGGCTGCCGAGGGGGAGTTTCAACTGATCGAAAATTGGTGGAATGTGGGGGATCCCTGGGTGGTTCGGAATCCCGTTCGTGCCAATGAGGGCACTCTTCGTCGCAGTCTTGTACCGAGTTTGCTCACCAGCGTTAAGGGAAACAGACTCCATGGAGTCGATGATGTTCGACTCTTCGAAGTCGCTCGAGTTTTTCATCGTCGTGAAGGCGTTGATCGACCCGTTGAAAAGCTCCATGTTTCTTGGATTCATAGTCAGGCGAAGACTGAAAAGGGCACAGGCCCCTACAGAAATGCCCGCGGGATTGCAGATGGAATCCTCGATCTATTGAGGGTCTGCGGGACGGGTCCCCAGTCACTTTCATGGAGCCCCGTAAATGACTCCAGCGGATTTATCCCAGGGAGTACTGCGGCATTGAGCTTCTCCAGCGATCCAGTAGGACTCGTCGGTTCCGTAGATCTTGAAGGGATCCCCGGAGAGACATGGTATGGCGAACTCGATCTCGGTTATCTCTTGGACTATGCACGCCAAGAGGTTCGATTCTCGGACTTCTCAAGGCATCCTGTCATCACTCGAGACCTGAACTTTGTGGTTTCCGAAGAT
>JAACCY010000127.1 GCA_009937185.1 Planctomycetia bacterium | reverse complement strand
TCAGCGATGTTTCAACTGAAATGAGTTCGTTCTCAAGTTGATCAATCCGCCGCTGGACCTCTGTTTTCTCAAGCTCGACGAGAATGTCACCTTCTTTGACCACGGTGCCCTCGTCCACGAGCCACTCGATTCTTCGACGTCCTCGAACAACCGAACGAATATTGGTGGCATTTCGGGTGGTCAAAGTTCCACGCTCAGAAAGCGTGAGAGAACGGTCTCCGCGACTCACCTTCACAAATCCGCCCTCAACATCGTTCCCTGATCCTCCAGACCAAAAGGCTTGGTAAATCAGGAATACGAGGACGAAAGCCAAAGCCACTGATAAATTTCGGTTCATTTTCATTGAACGATCATTCCTTCTTCAGAGACAAGGAGTAGCCCCATCAATTTGTAGAGTTCGAGAACTTGAATCTCATGATCCACGATCCGATCCAATTGAGCATTTTTTGCGTCCGTCAGTGCACTTTGCGCTTCGACAACATCTCTGTTGGTGACAGTGCCTCTTAACTGATCAATCTCAGCCTTCTCCACCGTCGAAGAAAAAGACTGAATCGATCGTTCACCAATTTCGATTTGAAACTTGAGCTGAGCCAATTGTCTTAATGCTCCCTGAACTTCCAAGGTGACTTGCTGTGACTTCAAATCGAATTGACGAACTTCACGATCAAGTGCGATCTCTGCATTTCTAAACGAATTCCTGCGAGCGAGTCTATCGAGGGGAATCTCAAGATTCAGGCCCACGGAATAAGATTCGGAATCTCCAAGCTCCAGGTCAAGAAAATCAAACTGGTCTGAAGAATCGGACCCATAATTAATGTTCAGGTTCAAATCTGGAAGCAGGCCGTTCCTACTAATATCAAGCTGTCTTTCTACGTCCTCCAACTGATCCCTTGCGGTTTGAAGGTCAAGGCGATTCTCTCGTGCGGACAGCAATGCATCCTCTAAGACAACAGAAGCCTCAGAAATGGCAGGAAACTCTCCCGTCAGATCAATCTCACTCTCGATCGGGATACCTAGATCTATTTTGAAGTTATCAAGAGCCACCTTGTACTGTTCAACGGTGTTGGATTGGTCATTTTTCGCGAGAAGTAATGCCTGCTCAGCACGAAAGACATCGAGGCTACTTCCTGTTCCGATTCGAAAGAGCGCTTTGGCCTGATCATAAGCAAACTGTTGCCCACGGACATTTTCTTCCGCGTTCTGCAATTTCTTTTTTTGACTGAGCAAGTCATAGAACTTTTTTGTGATCTGAATGGCAAAATCTTGACGAAACAGCTCAAAACTTCGGGTCGTATACAAAAGGTTTCTCTCTGCCTGAGTTAAACCCTCATAGGGTAATCCCGGCCCCGCTCCGCGTAACAGTGGCTGAGAGATGGATGCGCTGAAGTTTCCAGAATAGATCTCTGGCAGATTCTCACCATCATCGTTCAGGGTACTGCCGACCCCCACACTCAGTCTTCCACCCGTAAAGAGATATTGTTGGCCATTGAGAGAAAGTCCCGACACAGAGGACACTTCTTGACCACTCCCTCCAGATAAAGTGGAAGAAATCGATCCCGAAAAAACGGGGCGAAGAAAATCACGTCGAGTGACTCCCAAAGCCAATGCCGACTGAAACAAAGATTCTCGCTGGCTGATATAATTACGATTGTGGAGAGTACTCAACCTCAATGTGTCTTCAAGATTCAAGGATTGATTCAACACTGGTACGTCACGATTTGTTGATACGGATTCTAGTGGCAGCGTCTCTTGTTGCTTGACGAGGATTCCTTGTCGAACTTGCGCCAAGACCTCTTGGACAATTTCTTCCCCAGCTCGATCAGCCTTTGCATGATCGGAAGTGGAGCAACCACTGCCGGCAAAGCATATGGCAAAAGCTAATGCCAATTTTTGACCCATCAGGAATAGACCTGAGGTGTGTGCTTTGAGGGACAGCATCGAAGTTGTCTCGATTCCGTAAACGGGAATGTCGGGTCGATTGCCAAATGAACCATCTGCAAAGAATTGTCGTAGACAATTGATTCCCGGCTCGAGGGTATTGTATACCGCCCAAAGGTCGCTTCTCGATGGCAATACAGTCTTTTTTGAAAGAGGTGATCACTTCTACAATATGAATCTCAGGGCTGGCTTATGAAATGATCAAAATAGCAAAAAAAGAGACCGCCCCTGTCCTGGAAGGACAAGAGCGGTCATGGCTCCCCGGGTTGGACTTGAACCAACAACCAAGTGATTAACAGTCACCTACTCTGCCAATTGAGCTACCGGGGAAGAACTGTGTGTGAAGAAACTTATCCCTAGCAAGAAGAACTGTCAATCATTGCTGGATATTGACTCTATTTGCAGCCCAATTTTGCCCGATTATTTTGCCTTCTAGGACCACTCTCGGACCCTCCCTCCCTATTGACTTTAGTCAATATTGTGCGATTTTCCAAATAAAGGAGGTGGGAAATGCGATTATATGAAGAAAACAAAGCTTCAGGGCAGGGAAGACGGGATCTGACACTCTCAGAGAAAGAAAGACTCAGGAGACGCTTTCCGGAATTTATCGGAAATACAGAAACTTTATTTTTTCTCCTACAAGATCTGGAAAGAATCTCCTCTTCTGAGGCCCCTGTCTTGATCCAGGGCGAAAGCGGAACAGGAAAAGAGTTGGTAGCACGGGCGATCCACAGAATCAGCCCTAGGAGAAGCGGGCCCTTCGTCGGAGAAAACTGCGCAGCGATGGCCCCCCCACTGCTCGAAGACGACTTATCAGGCCACAAAAAAGGTGCTTCCCAGGGATACCGTGGAGAAAGGTCCGGCCCAGTCGAATCATACCACGGTGGAATTCTGTTTCTCCATGAAATCACACAAAACAGATCC
>JAACCY010000126.1 GCA_009937185.1 Planctomycetia bacterium | reverse complement strand
GAGGCCGACAGTCCCGCCACTCCACCCATGAGGGTCCAGAATGCCGGCGCGAGTTGTTCCCCGCTCGGATCACCGAGCCCTGTGGCGTATGCCAAACCGGTGAGCCCTAAAAGGAGCCAGCCACTTTCTCCCGAGGCCCTCTCGGAAAAAGCCACCACCCAAGGCCCCAGTTTTCTTCCGGCGAGAAGAAAGTCTGGAAGGTTTTGGGTTTTCTTAGAGCAGATGTAAGCAACGACAAGAAGCCCTGTCAGGTAAAGAATGAATCCGGTAGCGAGGGGTGTCATTAAAGTCTCCAACGTCTCATTGAGGAACCGTACTGTGCTCCAAGAGTGCGAATGATGGCCACACAGTCTCCCCAATATCGTACTCTCACAAGGGATATCCGAGGCCGATAATACATATTTTGGTTCTGAGCCGTTTCCTCGACCGACAATTAGTAACTGGCTGTGAGAGACGTGTATGGACTCGATACGGTGAGATCTGGCGAAAGGTAAATGAGCTCTTCATGCGACTGGAAATAGAAGACCATTGAATCCGGGATTCAATAACAAGCACAATATGTTGTAGATCGCTGACGGGGAAGAATCTGAGGGACCGAACGCCGTCGGGCCGGAAGGTTGTCGGAGGTCAGAGTCGGAAATCACCGGCTCGCCACCCGGTTACGGGTGGTCAAACGAAGTGGGGGATCGAGACATGCAGGACAAGATCATAGGAATCGCCGTTTTTCTGGTGGTTGGAATATTGATGGTTGGACTCGGAGGCGCAGACACAGATTGGGTGGCGACTGCCAAAGGTGCGTTGACGACTCCATCGACTTGGGCTGCGGCTATTGTCGCACTCGCCGTCGCTAGAATGGCGATGGGTGTCTACACCGGAGGCGGACTGAATGCCGACGATGTTAAAGGGGCCATATTATTGGTCTTGCTCTCAATGATGGTGGGTGGAAGCTTCCCCATGGACAGCTGGGGAGCGTGGCTAGGTACAGCATGGATACTCACAGGTGGCCTTCGAATTTAAAGAAACTGATTTGACAGAATTGGGGCGTCAGGGGGCTTTCCACCCTGACGCCTCTTTTCTTTTGTCAAACCGTCAAGAGATGGGGGAGATAGCCATGAATTTCATGTACTTCCCCTCCATAAGCATGACTATATAAACTCAACGCATCCCCCCGATGTTCATCTGCAAGAGGAGTAAGGGAGTAATTATGCGACTCATCATCGAAACCACGGCTGTATTCATGTTGCTGATCCTTCTGCTGGGAGGCACGGGTTGCCAAAAGACAATTCGTAGCGACGAAGTTGTTTCCAATTCGGAGACTCCTGTGCAAAAGCTGATTGTGGAAAAGGGCAATTACCTCGACCTCCGATTGCCTTCACCGGCCATTGGTCGTTGGTGGGCTGTCGATAAAGGGGCTCTCCCCTACCTGCAGCCGAAGCTTGAAATAGGTCAGGGAATGATTCGTCTCCTCGCGGTGAAACCTGGCAAGACCCGTGTCACGTGCGTCCTCACGGATAGGAATCTATTCAAGTACCGTAAGGTGGTCGTGGATGTGGAAATACTTCCTCATCCAGAGTGAACACCGGCGCGAGCACTCAAGAGAGTACTGAGACGTCGGTGAACTCGGGAGTTCGAGTTTATTGAAGTTCCCGTTTTATCGAGTTCTTGTCTTATGGAGTGGGTGGTTTGATCCAGTCTGCGCCATAGACGTCGACGAATGCCGGTGCCAACTTTGACGAGGGAGAATCCCCCGTCATCTCCAGAAACCATCCGACTTTGGCGGGTTTAACTTCTGTGATACCGCGGCGACCATTCAGTCCACTTCCACCCCACACTTTTCCGGAGACGGCGGCTTCGAAACTCTCGAAGCGTAAGGATGTAGAGTTCCAAGTGGCAATTCCTACCAGCTGGGCGCTCACTCCCCGGGTTCGACTCGGGAAGTGTTTCCAATCCGTTTCTCCCAGCTTATAGACGCCATCACTTTCAGATCGAAACTCTCCTGATAGCAAGAGTGTGACCTTGTCCGATTCACAATCCCCAACAGTGATGGTCACTTCTGCCTTTTCAATATCTTCTGGAGAGAAGGGGCCTTCTTGGCCGGAGACATTATCGACGATATGGAAACGAGCCAATCGCATGGCGAGTTCGGCGGGAAGTGAGTGAACCTGTCCCGATTTGAGAGAGGTGGGAATCCACTCTTTTAACTCGGAGTGATGGAACCAAATGTGATCCCGATTCCAGCGCCCTCGTGTCTCAGATGTGAGACCTTTCTCTGGCAAATCTCTGGAGGTACTGCGGAGCACCAGGCCATCCGTGGGATAGAAGAGCTCCCAACGATGAGCCGGTTCGTAAATGAAGGGGTCGATGGGGAGACGTTCCTCAGCGGGCAAAGCCTCCCATGCTGCGAGTCCCTTCTCTAACAAGATGAGAGCTTTATCTGCTTGGAGAGTATTTTGTCGGACGAGCAATTTCCCCGATGGACTAAAGACATACAGGCCTTGCCAAGAACCGCCAATCGGAGTGGTTCTCCCTGCCACCTGTTGACGAAAAAACTGACATTCCTTGTCGGGGTGTCGTTGAAGTCTCCAGACTTCGTCTGTTGCTGGAGTGAATGAGAGTACTTTCTCGATGACTCGAGGATCGTTCCAGACGGACCGCCGGCCCGCCACGCCATTGCCTCAGGTGCAGCCGAGAGGATGCCCATTCATGAGCCAGAGAAGCAAAGGCTGCCCTTCTTCACCGGCCTTTTTTAGGCCTTCATGAAGACTGGTATGCCATGGGATCGTCAACCAGCGATCTTCTGGGCCAGGCTCGATCGCCTGTTTCCAGTTTTTAAGTGGCTGGTCCTCTAGAGAACAGACGGGATCACCTGAAGAGATGGGAATTAAACACAAGTTGAGAAGGAGCAGTATCGATAGGGGTGTCATGAGTCCTCCGCGTATATTGATGAGCCAGTCATTCCCCATCGTGCCAGTAGATCGGGTCTTTTGCCACCCGGATGACGTTAGTATGTGACAAAAATGAGAGGAGTGCAGATATGCCAAGATATATATCAACACCTACCGTCGTGGAATCTGTGGGAAACCTTCCCAAGCGTATCGAGGAGTATATTGGACGGGTGAATTCCGGAGATAGCAGCGCCAGCGTGGCGAGAATGGTATCGCCTTCCGGGTGGGAAGAACCGGGGCAAAAGCCCCTTTTTGATGAGATGACTCTGGTTCTCAAGGGGGCTCTCAAGGTCGAGTCGGAAGAGGGTAGTTTTGACGTTTCTGCGGGGCAAGCCATCATCGTTAAAGCCGGTGAATGGG
>JAACCY010000125.1 GCA_009937185.1 Planctomycetia bacterium | reverse complement strand
CAGCACGCTCACTTCAGCACGCTCACTTCAGCACGATCCCTATGACACGCCCAATTCTTCGTGCCCACATCCACGCCCTCTTCGATGGGGGCTTGCGAAGATTCCCAAGGGACCTGATGCTCTTCTACACTTCGTCGTAAGCAGCGTGGTAATCAGCGTGTCGTCTCGGAGTCGTCTCTATGTGAGTCACATGTGTCGGAAGAAACCTCATACATGTTCGAGGTTTTCTCAACGATCCTTCACTCATGATCTGGAACTGAAAGGAATTGTTATGAGGAAAGCGGTCTGTTCATGGTCGTTACGCCCAGAAAACACTCATGACCTTGTCGTGCAGGTTCAAGACACTGGAGTGAATTCGATTCAGTTGGCCCTGGATCCAATACGACGCGCCAACAACTCCTTCGAGGAATTGAGGGTGATTCAGTCTGCGGGTATTTCTGTCGTCAGTGGGATGATGGAGATGATCGGAGAAGATTACTCCACCTTCGATTCTATTCGGAAAACTGGAGGCGTTCGCCCGGATGAAACCTGGGAGATGAATGTAGAGTCTGCAAAGAGTAATGCACTTCTCGCCCAGCAAGTGGGGCTCTCTCTTGTGACCTTTCATGCAGGATTTATTCCGCATGACGACACCGATCCTGAAAGAGGTCAGATGCTAGAGAGGTTGTCGACGATAGCAGACATTTTTTCTGCTCAGGGATGTGACATCGCTCTAGAAACAGGACAAGAAACTGCAGATACACTTGTAGAAGTCTTGTCGGACCTAGGGAGAGAGGATGTTGGAGTGAACTTTGACCCCGCCAACATGATTCTCTATGGCATGGGAGACCCGATTCAAGCTCTCGATCGATTGGCGCCTTGGGTGAAGCAGATTCACATCAAAGATGCTCTGGGTGCCGATTCTCCGGGTGTATGGGGCACTGAAGTTCCAGCAGGAGACGGTGCTGTGGAGTGGGATAATTTCTTTGAACTCTTAAGCAGCCATTCCTTGGACGTCGACCTTGTCATCGAGAGAGAGGCTGGCGAAGAACGTGTCCGTGATGTTCGAGTCGCTTCTGATCGAATAGATCAGTGGTTGTCGAAAAGGGATAGGGGGATGGCATGACCATTGGTATCGGAATCATTGGTTTTGGATTCATGGGAAAGACCCATCTTGAGGCGTATCAAGCGGCCATTCGCAGCGGCATCGATGCTCAACTCGTCTCTGTATATAGTTTTGATGTGGACTCTACGAAATCAGGGAACGTAGAGACAGGAGCCGCAGATTCAGTCGATTTGGACAGTCTCGGAATCAAACGAGCGGAATCTCTGGATGAACTCCTCACGGATGACCGGGTGACCGCTGTCAGTATTTGTACTCCCACGGATACCCATGTCGAATTAGCCAGTTCTGCTATGAGGGCTGGGAAACATGTACTCGTCGAAAAACCAGTGGCACTTACTCCTGAGAGTATCGCCGAATTAAGTTCTGTGGCTGAGGAGACAGGCTGTCTCTGTATGCCGGCGATGTGTATGCGGTTTTGGCCGGGTTGGTCGTGGCTTCATGATCAAATCAGGACAGGGCAATTCGGCCCTGTGATCTCCGCGCGCTTTCAGCGAATCGGTGCAGCCCCAGGTTGGAGTCAGGACTTTTATGGAGATGAGCGCCGCTCTGGAGGCGCTTTGACAGATCTCCATATTCATGATGTGGATTTCATTATTTCAACTTTTGGCCTTCCTTCTCAGGTGAGTTGTAGTGGAAGTCATGACCAAATGATGTCGACATTTGATTATCCAGATGGACCACACTCGGTGACTGCCGAAGGAGCTTGGTATCCGGTAGCGAACTACCCTTTTCAAATGAGATATAGGGTTTGTTTCTCAAAGGTCATCGCCGACTACGACATGGCTCGTGAAGGTGAAGAGTTGAAGTTGTATTCAGGAGACCGGGAAGAAATCATCCCCCTCAAAGAAACGAGTGGTTACCAATTGGAAATCGAACACTTCCTCTCCGTGGTAGAGAATGGAGTTCAACCGCGCACTCCAAATTTGAGAGAGGCTGAAGAGGTGGCTCGCTGGATTCAGGCTGAAGCCGTCAGCCTTTCAAGTGGAGACAAGGCGAGCCCTTAAGCAAAAAAAATTGAGTAAAAAATTGAGGGGACTTGCGTTAGCAAGTCCCCTCTTTTCTTGGAACCGAACCCCGAAGGATTCGGGTGCATTGGTCCGTTGATTAGTTACAGCTGGGATAGGCTAAGCAATCGATCGGCTGCTGATTTGCAGCGATACCGCAATCCGGGAATGGTGCACTTGGCATCGTGCCATCGAGGAACTGATAGTGGATGACGAAAACGGGATCAGCAGTGTCGTAGACTCCGTCGTTGTTGGCATCATTGGCACCATTACAGTCCGTGTGAGGACCTCCGAGGAATAGATCGGAAAGCATCCAGACTGCATCGGCAACGTCAGTTCTGCTGTCAGCGTTCGCATCGCTGCGCAAGAACGGGGTGACTGAAACGGCCTCAAAGCAAATCGAGGCGTCGTTCAGTTGTGCTGGGTATGAGTTTCCTGCAACCACCATCACATTGCTGACATTGGGAGATCCGAGTCCACCCGACCAGTTCAGGTATGTTTGTTCTCCCTCTTCGTTACCGGAAAAATATCCTGCTACTGCGGAGTATTGCGCTTCGATAATGTTGTCTCCACCGGTACTGAACACGATGGTTTCGGCTCCGATAAAGGAGTAAACGACTCCGGCTGTCCAGCCTTCAGTGTAAATACTGGTTTCTGCGAATCCGGGTCCTGCACCCCCGTCGAGGGCTGCAACAGGTCCTACGAAGTTCACAGAAGTCGCTTCCAGAATGGTGCTGTCATGGGCGAGTCCCATTGAGAATCCCTGAGTGACATTCGGGAATGGGGTTCCGAGGGCACTGTTGTCAACTTCGGCCGCACTCACATCGATACTGAAGGAAGCGGATCCATCATCTGGAGAGTAGTTGACGACTTCACTAGAGGCGGTGTAGGAGAATGTGGGATCGGGGATATCGAGAACTTCGATAGCTCCGCCATTTGGCGTCGGAGTATTTGACGCTCCACCAACGACGACAACGGTGCTGACAGGAGGGCTTCCTAAAGAACTGCAGTATTCGATGGATAAGGATGTCGGAGAAGCGGTTGGATTCACGTCGTAAGTGGTCGTGGCCATGAGAAAGTCCGTCGATCCCGCAGCAAGTACAGCACAACCGGTGAAACAGATGACGACACCCTGTGTCCAGCCTTCTGCGTAGATGCTCGTCTCTATAAAGTCAGCGGGACTCCCATTTTTGACAGTGGAAGTGCTATTGGCAGCTCCTGCACCGTCAGAAATCGAACTCACAGTGAGAGAGGGATCACTGCACACTCCAAGAGACCAGCCCTGAATTTCTCCAGCACCCGAGTCCAAAGTGAAATCAATATCGACGCTAGCACCAGCAGTAGCAGATGCATTGCCGACGCTCATGGTTTGAGCCTTTAGATCTGCAGTTACAAAGACAATTAGAACGAAACAAAGGGGGAGTAGAAAATAGCGTGACATTGTCGTCTGGCCTTCCAGGGGATAGCAAATCGTGCCGTCTTTATAACATTTGACGACGTTTGTAAATATCAGCGTCGAGAGTTCTCGCCACTGGTAAATAGTTTCTATGTCTTTACAAAGAGATTCAAGCACTACTTTGGTAAATATTCAGAGTTTTTTTAGAGGAGGGGGGCATTACTGCTAAAGAGGCGAAATCGTTAAGTAACGGAAGAATAGAGGTGATCCGTGGCTCTGGAGTTCAATCGGACCCCGGGATGGGGTCGGCTTCGATCTATCCCAGTAGTTTTCAAGTTTTGTGTCGTTTACAACTAAGGTGTCATTTAGGTAGACAGTGACCTTGTCTCCTCGCATTTGAATTCGGAAATGGTTCCAATTCCCCGGAGGATGATCCGCGGCGACCAGCGGCAGTGATCCTCCGAGTTTATTGTTATAGAGACCTCCAGAGCCTTCTGGATGTTCAAGAACGTCCCAAATTTGCACCTGGGGACAGCCACGGAGATAGATTCCACTGTCTCCCCCAGGAGTGATTTTCCACTCAAGACACAGTTCGAAGTCTTCAAATTCGTCAATAGTGACCAAGTGAGAGCCTTTTCCGTCAAAGAAGAGGCAGTTCTCCTGCACATGCCAGTGTTGAGACATGAGGCGATCCGCTTCTTCTCTCTCTTTGGCTCGTTCTGAGGGGGATAACGAAGCTTTTCTGGCAGGAGGAGCGATCAAACCGCTCCAGCCCGTCAGATCGCTGCCGTTGAAGAGGGAGATGTTGTTCGTTGTGCTCTCTATGGAGCAACATCCTTGAATGAGGCCGCTGATCAATAACAAGATCATCAGAGAGTCATGACTTATCCGTCGAGTTGAATCTGCCATCTTCTGGGCCATTACTATTCCTTTCAACAGGGAGCGTCTCTTCTCTTCGATCTGAGAGTGACAGAGGTCAAAGGAGACGACTGAGGTCTCGGTCGTAGCCTCATGACAAGAATAGGCTTAGGATCTTTATCTTGCCACATGGCTCTTTGCATGATTTCAGAATGCTTGTTGTTGACGCGGGAATCTGCCCTGCGCAGGCCTGAGACTTCCAGAGGAAGGGGTGAAGTGACAAAATCTCTCACCACGCAACTTAATTTTAAACTCTCCGGGATGATGTTTCTTCAATATGCCATCTGGGGAGCCTGGCTACCTCTGCTGTATCCATACTTGAAAAATCACATGAAATTTTCCGATGGAGACATCGGGAACATGTTCGCCGTCGGTGCGGTGGGGGCGATCCTCGCTCCGTTTATCGCCGGGCAAGTGGCAGACCGATTCTTTCGAACAGAAAGATTTTTAGGTCTCAGTCACTTGTTGGGGGCTCTCGTGGTGTGGAGGTTGGCCTCGATCGAACCCGGGGAAGGTGCTGTCAATTCTTTCCTAGTCTACAGTTTGATCTACTCGCTCATTTACTCACCTACTTTATCCCTGACGAACTCTCTTTGTTTTCATCATATTCCTGATCGGGATCGTGATTTCGGTAAAGTTCGAGTTTGGGGAACAGTAGGTTGGATCTTCGCGGGGATTCTCATCGGGCAACATCTCTTGATCAACTACGCCGATGGGGAAGCGGGAAATGCCACCTCTCCAGAGGTCTATGCCGGGTACGCAGATGCTTTCATATTATCTGCGCTGATAGGGGCTGCGATGGGGCTCTATTGCTTCCTTCTCCCTGAGACTTCTCCTCAATCCAAGGCTGAAGATAATGCTACACTGGCAGCCTTTGGCGAGGTCAAGAGACAACCATTGTTGACTCTCTTCCTTTTGGCTGTGCCGATCTCATGTATCCATCAGTTTTATTTTGTGCATACGGCAGGATTCCTGGGCAAAGTTCAAGAAAAGTTAAGTGCCGAAGAATTCGCCAGTTCCATCAACACGATCTTTGGTATTGGTGGCGGCGGTTTGATGACTGTCGGGCAGATCAGTGAAATCCTTGTATTGGCACTGATCCCTTTCTTGGCAGCTAAACTCTCTCGCAAAAACTTGCTTCTGATCGGATTAATCGCCTATGCATTACGCATGGCAATCTTCGCCTATGCACCCGCGTTGCTGGGAGAGGGAGCGATGCCCGTCATCATTTTGGGTGTCGCTTTGCACGGCCTCTGTTTTGGGTGCTTCATTTTCGTCGCCTTTATGATCGTAGACGAGGAATGTCGCTCGGATATTAGAGCCAGTGCGCAAAGTCTCTTTAATCTGGTGATCGTCGGTATCGGCACCATCGTCGGAAGTAAAATTGCTACGGGTGTGTCCAATTGGGCGAAGGGTGACGGAGCTGTTGCCGGTGAAGAATGGCATGCTCCTTTCTCGCGTCTATTCGGAGTACCCATGTGGGCGAGTTTGGTGTGTATTTTGATACTCTTGGCGATGTATCCTTCTGGATCTCGTTCCAATAAGACCACTGAGCTGGATACGAAATGAGGAGGGCTTCGATGCCACAATTCGATCGCCGATCCTTCTTGGGTCTTGCGGGTGCCGGAATCACGACAGGTCTCCTCGGCTGTGGGGGACTCAATATAGGTGGGGTTCAATTGATTCCTGAAAGTCATCCTCCAGCGGAGTTTGAAATTTCGTTGGCCGAGTGGTCTCTTCACAGAACTCTTCGTAGCGGCGAGATGTCGAATCTGGATTTTCCGAAGGTGACTCGAGAAACCTTTGATATCGGTGCCGTCGAATACGTGAACTCGTTCTTTAAGGATAAGGCTCGGGATGAGGCTTATCTGAAAGATCTCAAGAAGCGATGCGATGACCATGGGGTTAAGAGCTTACTGATCATGTGTGATGGTGAAGGCCAACTCGGAGATCCTGATTCAGTTGGTCGGAGCCAGGCAGTGGAGAACCATCATCGCTGGGTCGATGCCGCCAAGTTTCTGGGCTGTCATTCGATCCGAGTGAATGCCGCCAGTTCTGGAAGTTACGATGAGCAGATGCGCCTCGCCGCGGATGGGCTTTCCCAATTGACGGAGTATGGGGAAACGATGGGCATCAATGTCATCGTGGAAAACCACGGCGGGCTTTCATCGAATGGGGAATGGTTGGCCAGTGTGATGAAAATGGTGAATCATCCTCGCTGTGGAACTCTGCCAGATTTTGGAAATTTTAATCTCGGAGGCGGCGAAATGTATGACCGCTACAAGGGGATGAAAGAGCTGATGCCTTTTGCTAAGGCTGTCAGTGCTAAGAGTCATGAGTTTGATGAAAATGGTGCCGAGATCCACTCCGACTATCGACGCATGCTGACGATCGTTCGAGATGCGGGATATAGTGGATACATCGGCATCGAATTTGAGGGTCCGGGCGATGAAGTCGAGGGGATTCTTGCAACCAAACGACTCTTGGAAAAAAACCGGGATCTTTGGTGGCAGCAGAACATTAAGAAATCCTAAATTTGACAGAGAGGAATCTGACATGAATCAGCAGAACAATGAAGTGGCTTCGAGTAATGGCCGTCGGGACTTTTTGAAGGGGGCTGCTCTCGCAGCAGGGGCCATGGCTGTCACCGGTTGTGCCGTTCCTGGTGCTGAGCGCATTGAAGCTGTTCCTGGATCGATAGGATCAGCGCGCAGTCGTGCTCCGGTGAGTGACGATGGCCTCGTGAAAATTGCGATTCTCGGAACTGGGGGAATGGGTGGCGGTCACATCGATTCTTTCCTTCGTTTTGCCAAAAAAGGCGAGGAGAAAGTCGAGATCGTTGCTGTTTGTGACGTGAACCTGGTTCGACGCAAAGTTGCGGAGGACAAGGTGAACAATTCACAAGGTGGGCAGGTCGCTGTCTACACTGATTACCGAGAGATGATTGAACGCGATGATCTTCATGGAGTTCTGATTGCTTCTCCGGAACATTGGCATGCAAAAATGGCTGAAGACTGCCTGATGGCAGGAAAAGACGTTTACCTAGAGAAGCCGATGACCTTAAGACTTCCTGAAGCGCTTCGTTTGCGCGAAGTGGTTTTAAAGAACCCTGATGTTTTGATCCAAATAGGAACTCAAAAGATCATGTTACCGAAGTACAAAGCGGCCCAGGAAATGCTGGGCGACGGAGCTATTGGTAAGTTGACTTTTAGTCAGACTTCATACTGTAGAAATTCTGAAAATGGAGAATGGCTATACTACGGGATCGATCCCAAGGTACAGCCCGGTGAAACTCTTGATTGGGATATGTGGTGTGGACCTCTCGGGAAAAGAGAGTGGGATCCTGCGTTCTATGCTCGCTGGCGTCGTTACAAAGATGCTTCAACAGGAATCATCGGAGATTTGTTGGTCCACGAAGTCACTCCACTAGTGATGGCGATGGATCAAGGTTGGCCGACGAGAGTTGTTGCCACCGGTGGTCACTATGTTGACAAGAAGATGGAGAACCACGATCAGGTGAACCTTCAGGTTCAGTTTGAAAAAGGGCATACGCTTATCGTGGCCGGTTCCACCTGTAATGAAAATGGCCTAGAGACCGTTGTGCGAGGTCATAAGGGCACCGTATATCTGAATGGTGGAAACTGCAAAATGGTGCCACAGAGGCTCTTTGCAGACGATGTCGATCCCCAAGAAGTGATTTGCGAAAACATCGGGAACGACCAAGATGCTTTGAGGAAAAATTGGCTCGATTGCATTCGAACCCGTCGCCAACCCGATTCCAATGTCGAACTGGGGACCAAAATAATGGTGATCGTGGACCTTGCGACCCGCTCCATGTGGGAGGGCAAAGCCTTCGAGTTTGATCCTGCAACGATGACGGCCTCTGCCATCGGATAGTAGGAGTTGATCTGTGTTTGAACGGGGCGCCCTTGCGGCGATGGGTACGAGATTTGAAATCGTCGCTGCAGGGGCTCCCGCTTCACAGCTCAGGGCTTCCATCGAGGAAGCTCTTGAGGAAATATCGTTATGCCATCAGCGCTGGAGTCCGTTTTCTCCATCTAGCATGTTGTCCCAAATAAATAGATCACAAGGTGAAGGTGTTGCCGTCGACGGCTTGACGATGGAATTGTTGAGTCAATGTCAACGTTGGCATGGTGATACAGCGGGTGCATTTGATCCATGTGTGGGTCATTTGTTATCGGAGCGGGATCCTCGTCGGTCCGGGCATGAAGATTCAGGAATATTGAAGAATGCTTCAAGAGATTCCACTTTCATCGGACTTGCAAATGTCGAGATCAATGTCGCAAAGAATTCCATACGTTTACTTCAGCCAGATCTTCAACTCGATCTGGGAGCCGTCGCCAAGGGCTTTGCGATTGACCTCGCAACGGATGTCTTGAGAGACGCTGGGGTTCCTAGCGCATTCCTTCATGGTGGCAATAGCAGTATTTCGACCATCGGTCAGCCCCCTGGTGCGAGCGCATGGAAGGTACAACTTCCACAATCCTCTGAAGTCCTCGAGTTGAGAGATCAAAGCCTCGCGGTCAGTGCTTCCAAGGGGCAATATGCAGGAGAGCATCTCTTGAATCCGTTAACCGGAGAGTGGATTGATGCCGAATCCGAAGGATATTGGGTGCGTTCGAAAAGTGCTGCTGAAGCAGATGTCTGGTCAACAGCATTAACAGTGAATTCTGGATCCTCAGAGTCGATTAAATTTTCGATGCCCGACGATATGGATTGGGGACCGTTGCGAATGGCGACTTCCTCAAACACAAACGAGAAGACTTCTAAAGTTTCAGTAGTGAAATCTGATCACTGGAGTTTTTTACCCACAGAATCTGAAGACAAGATTTGAAATTAATCTTCGGGGGAAATTTCCCCGTGGAAGGAGAATGATGGAAACGGATCGCAGGGATTTCTTGATTCAAGGGGCGGGTGCACTCGCTGGAGTGGCATTGTTGCCCGGACTCGACACATTCGCTCGCACGATTCAGGACGATTACCCGGTCGCCATCATTGGCACTGGAAGACAGGGCCGAGCTGTTGCTGCTGAACTACAGAAACTGGGGGCTCGAATTGTCGCTCTTTGCGATAATGACGCCCCAAGACTGAGAAGTGGTGGACGTCGAGTCAAGGATGCCAAGACATATGACGACGCAGATAAGATGTTGGCGACAGAAAAAAGTGTTGAGGCTGTCTTTATTTGCACACCCACTCATCAACATCGCGCTTTGGTGGATGCCTGTATTGCTGCAGGAAAACACATTTATTGTGAAGCACCATTGGCTCATACCGTCGAAGACGCCAAGGCGATTGCCTCCGCTGCCAGAGGAAGTTCAAAGGTGTTTCAGGCGGGCTTGCTAGCAAGGTCTAATCCGGTGTATTCCTTGGCCCGGTCTTTCTACCGTACTGAGGCATTCCTGAAATTAGTTTCAATGCGCGCTCAGAACTCTCGTAAGGACAGTTGGAGGCAGGCGGCTTCTACTGCGGAGCGGCAGGCCCGATTAGACTGGCGACTCCATGAGGCCACCTCTACAGGCTTGCCGGGTGAATGGGGGACGCATCAGTTTGATGTCTTCCATTGGTTCAGCGGCAAGTATCCCGTACGCATACATGGAAATGGTGCGGTTCGGGTATGGGACGATGGTCGTAAGGTCGCTGATACCGTGAATCTCGCACTTGAGTTTGATCAGGGGGAATGTCTGGAGTATCAGGCGACTCTGGGGAACTCATTTGGAGGACGTTACGAAGTTCTTCATGGAGTGAACTCAGCGTTTAAATTGGCTTGGAGTCATGGCTGGATGTTCAAAGAAGCAGATGCTGCGACTCAGGGCTGGGAAGTCTATGCCAACCGTCAGAGATTTTTTAACGATGAAGGCATCACTCTCATCGCAGATGCCACTCAGTTGGCGAGTCAAAACAAGTTGAAGGACGGAGTTGGCCTTCCTCATGATTCTCTTTACTACGGTGTCTCAGACTTTCTGACCAGTTGTCAGGAAGGTAAAGCTCCGAAGACTGGAGCGAGTGAGGGGTTCAGAGCCACGCTTGTCGGTATTGCTGCTCATAGAGCTGTGGTTGAGGGTGGGACGATAGAGATCTCTCCAGACGACCTGAAGGAGGCCTAATCGTGAAGATGGAGTGGGGTGGTGGACTCTCAACCTTGCCTTTGGGTGCTCGCCTGGGTCTGACCGGGTTGTGCATCGTTTTACTGGGGGGGTTGGCGGCTAGTTTTCAACACATGATTTACCACTACGAAAACCGGGACGAGCGTCCTGAATTTTCCGTGGATGATGTGGTGGGAGCTTATCACGGGTTGAACAGTCCTTCTTTACTGAAAGAGGCTCTGGAAAATGGACATCCGGAGACTTTGCCGGCGGACCAACGTTCAATCCTTATCGAATGGTTATCAGGATCTCGAATCGTAGAAGATTACGACAGTCTGGATCTGGAAATCCCACCGGCAGAAATTCTTGATGAACAATGCCTTCAATGTCACACACGTGACCTCGCCGAGTCTCAAGGTATTCCGTCTCTTGAATATTTCGATGACATCAAATCGATCTCTTTTTCGAGAGAAGTCGAGCCCACTCCGGTAAAGATTCTTGCAGCATCCACTCACGCTCATGCTTTGAGTATGTCTGTACAGGGCATGATGGTGCTGTTGTTAGCTCTATTGACGGCTTGGCCTACTCGAAGAATCGGCTGGATCTGTGCGCTGATGGGGCTTGGATTGATGGGTGATATTGGGGGTTGGTGGCTGGCTCGATACAGTCCATCCTTTGTCATGCTGATCATGGTTTCTGGTGCGGCATACAGTGTCGGACAGGCGACACTCATTGGGAGCATTCTTCTCGATTTGTGGAGGGGCAAGAAGCCTCGGACTGATTGAGAAGACTCGGTGTTGAATTAATACTTTCTGCAAGAACACAGGAGGACCACATGTCTGAATCCAATTTGTCACCCACCGATAGAATCAAAAAGAACTCTGATAGCCTTGAGGCGACTCGGCGTGATTTTATGAAGGGTGCCGCTGCTACTGTTGTTGCTGGTGGACTCGCTCCTTCGCTCATGGGAGGAATGGTCTCGGCGGAAGGATCTGACGTGATACGAGTCGGCTTGATCGGCTGTGGAGGTCGAGGATCAGGAGCCGCCAGTAATTGCGTCAATTCTGCTGAAGGAGTGAAACTGACGGCGATGGCGGATCTGTTTACGGATCGTTTGAATTCCAGCCGAATGAACCTCAAGGGACTCGGCGATAAGTATGACGTTTCTGACGAACAATGCTTTGTCGGGTTTGACGCCTACGAAAAATTACTCGCCACAGATGTTGATCTTGTGATTTTGGCAACACCTCCTGGTTTTCGTCCGATTCATTTCGAGGCGGCCATCGAAGCCGGTAAGCATGTATTCATGGAGAAACCGGTGGCCACGGATGGCCCCGGAATTCGACAGGTTCTGAAGGCCGCGAAGAAAGCCAAAGAAAAAAATCTGGGTGTTGTTGCTGGTACTCAGCGTCGTCACCAAAAAGGTTATATCGAGACGATGCAACAGATCCATGACGGAGCTATCGGTGAGGTGGTGGGTGCTCAAGTATATTGGAATCAAGGTGGATTGTGGGTCGTACGTCAAACGCCTGAGATGTCTGATATGGAATGGCAATGTAGAAACTGGCTCTATTTTGCTTGGGCCAGTGGTGACCACATCGTTGAGCAGCACATTCACAATATTGATGTGATGAATTGGGCATTCGGCGGACCTCCCAAAAAAGCCTTTGCGATGGGCGGACGGCAAGTGAGAACCGGTTCCGAATACGGACACATCTTCGATCACTTTGCTGTGGAGTATGAGTTCGATGGCGGAGTGAGAGCGCTCAGTGAGTGTCGACAGATCGACGAATGCTGGAATAGGGTTTCAGAGAAGATTATTGGTACCCATGGCACGGCCAATCCATCCGGTCAGATCAGTAGCAGCAAGATTGGAAATTGGAGTGCTCCAGGGGGTGGGAAAAATCCATATGTCCAAGAGCACACCGACTTGATCGAGAGTATTCGGAACAATGAAGTTCTGAATGAGGGAGAGCGTGTCGCCATGAGCACACTGACGGCCATCATGGGACGAATGAGTGCCTACACGGGCAAAGAGGTCACCCTCGAGTTTGCTCTTCAGTCTCAAGAGAGCCTGCTTCCTGAGAAGTGGGAATTTGGACCTTTGGCGACCCCATTGGTCGCAGTCCCTGGAAAAACAGCTCTGATCTGATCAGAAAACAGGAAAAGGATGATCATGGATCGACGAGTATTTCTGACCGCTACAGCATTGGGTCTCATGAGTGGGTGTTCTTCATTCTGGACACGAGGTCATTCGGGGAGTTCCACGATGAAACTGAAAAAATGTCTGAAGATAGGAATGGTGAACATCGAGGGATCTCTTCTTGAGAAGTTCAAAGTTCTCAAAGAAGTCGGCTTCGATGGTGTTGAGATGGATTCCCCTTCAGGAGTGGATTGGGATGAAGTTCGTTCTGCCAGTCTGGAATCGGGATTAGAAATTCCAGGAATCGTCTGCTCGACGCATTGGGGAAAGCCTCTTTCTGCTAACGACCCCGCAGAAAGAAAAGGCGGCATCGATGGAGTGAAACAAGCGCTTCGTGATTGCAAGAAAGTCGAAGGGACGACAGTTCTGTTGGTTCCTGGTGTTTGTAGTGATTCTGTTTCATATCAACAAGCATGGGAGCGGTCTACTGCAGCTGTTCGCGAACTCATACCACTCGCCACTGAGTTGGGCGTTCAAATCGCTTTTGAGAATGTATGGAACAACTTCATTACCAATGCCGACGAAGCGGTTCGATACGTGGATCAGTTCGAGAGTCCAGCAGTGGGGTGGTACTTTGATACCGGAAACATCGTTCGATATCAAAAACCCGTTGAATGGGTAGAGAAATTAGCACATCGCATCATCAAGTTGGATATCAAGGATTACTCCAAAGAACTGATGGAGTCGGAGGGAATCTGGGCGGGATTCCGTTGCAAAATTGGTGACCCCCAATCTTCAGTAGATTGGGCGGGAACGATGGAAGCTCTTCGTCGTGTCGGTTACCAAGGCTGGGGTTCTGCAGAAGTCTCCGGGGGGAACCGAGATCGACTCGCAGATATCTCCCGCCGGATGGACGACGTATTTTCGCGTTGAATCCACATAATTGCTCAAGCTTTGTTCTGTTGGTCTTGACTACGATTCACGGTCAAATCGGTCCTAAGATCAAGTTTCATCGTTATCCGCTGCTGGAGGCCGAGAATGACACTATTTATCCGTACGCTGGCCGTGATTTCGATCCTACTCATTCATGGAGGATTATTTTCAATCGAGTTGTCTGCTCAGCCTGCAGAAGATTGGGTCAACTGGGAAAGTCCTCCGGTTCATCCGCTGGAGAAAGTTCCTGGGTCCTCCCTGATGCTTGCGGTCAACACCGCAGATGATCAATTGGAAGTTCACGATGTCGCTAACGGTGTTCCTGAACATCTTTATTCGATACCTGTGGGCATCGATCCCGTCTCTGTTCGAGCGTTCTCTTCTGAGAAAGCGTGGGTCGTCAATCGGATTTCCGATTCGATCAGTGTCGTAGATCTCGTGCGTGGCACCATAGATTGGACAATTCAAACTTCGGACGAACCCGCAGACGTTATTTTTGCAGGTGATCCCATACGTGCGTATGTGTCTTGTTCAGGGACGGATGAGATTTTGATGTTCGACCCATCCCAAGCGCGACCGGTTCTTTTGCAAACGCTCAATATCGTAGGTGAGGAACCCCGCGCCTTGAGTACCAGTCCAGATGGTTCTCTTGTTTATTGTGCAATTTTTGAATCAGGTAATGGGACGACTCTCTTGGGCGGTGGAGGAGACTTTGGAACCTCTACTTTGGCCTTTCCTCCGAATGTCGTCAATGAACCTTCAGGACCTTACGGCGGCCTCAATCCTCCTCCCAATAGCGGGTCAGGTTTTAATCCTCCTTTTAACGGGGCTACGGGGACTCCGCCTGAAGTGGGACTGATCGTTCGAAAGCAGGGAGCCGATCTGTGGTTAGACGATAACGGATCTGATTGGTCTGATTTTGTCAGTGGACCACAAGCGTCTCTTAGTGGTCGCCCCGTAGGTTGGGATCTGGCGGACCATGACGTGGCCGTCATCGATACTTCTGATCAGTCGATTTCTTACATATCGAGTCTCATGAATATCTGTATGTCGATTTCTGTGAGACCTACCGATGGAGCGATTTCTGTGATTGGAACCGATGCTCACAATGAGATTCGGTATGAACCCAATTTGAATGGAAATTTCATCGATGTTCTTCATGTGATGCTTCCAGAGATAAGTATTGCGAACAGTCATGATTTAAATCCTCATCTTCCCACAACAGGATCCAATGTTGCCGAAGATTTACGAGAGATCAGTATCGGAGATCCTCGTGCACTTGTTTGGAACTCGGCTGGAACGACTGCATATGTGGCGGGAAAAGGATCTAACAATGTCATTCGATTGAATGAAGACGGATCACGAGATCTTTCTGTTCCCCCGATTGAGGTCGGTGCAGGGGCGGCAGGATTGGTGATAGAGGGGGATTGGCTTTATGTCCTGGAACATTTCGATGGCAGTTTGGCTGCCGTCGATTTGACAACGGGGCAGGTTGTTGGACGAGTTCAGCATCATGATCCCACTCCGACTCCAGTGAAGGAGGGGCGTAAATTTCTATACGATACGCATCTCACATCAGGGATGGGTCAGGTGTCGTGTGCTTCCTGTCACGTCGATGCTCGCACAGATCGACTTTCCTGGGACTTGGGCGACCCCTCTGGTGACGTTGAACTCTTTACCGACATTTGCAATATGGGTCTGCCTCTTGCGGCTCCGGGTGATTGCGATGATTTCCATCCGATGAAGGGGCCGATGCTGACCCAGTCGATGCAGGACATCATCGGTAAAGAACCGCACCATTGGCGTGGAGATCGATTTGGGATTGAAGCTTTTGGAGGAGCCTTTCTTCATATCAATGGTGACGACCTACCTCTTGTCGGGGCTGATATGCAGTTGTTTGAGGACTTCCTCGCTTCTATTCATTACCCTCCGAATCCATTTCGAAATTTGGATAACAGTCTGCCAACAGCGATAGAGTTAGAGGGACACTTCACGACAGGAAGATTTGCTCCCGAGGGACAACCTCTCGGAACAGGAAATGCCGAAATTGGATTGGACCTGTATCGAAATGCAGGTCTGGATGGCGGTTTGCAATGTGTGACTTGTCATACATTACCCGTCGGCATTGGGCCGAATGCAGTATTGTCTGGATTCCAAATGCAGACTATTCCAGATGGGGCGAGTGGTGAAAAGCATCACGGCGTGGTGAGTGTGGATGGTTCGACTCAACGGAATATCAAAATCCCACAGCTGAGAAACATCTATAAACGAAGCGGCTTTAACACGACGCAACAGGTGAACACTGCTGGATTTGGATTCCTCCATGATGGCAGTGTCGATTCTGTGGAGAGATTCCTGGCAGAACCTGCTTTTGACGTTCAGAGCGATCAAGAATTGGCACATCTCGTCGCGTTTATGCTCGCCTTCTCGGGGTCAGATCTTCCGGAAGGAAGCAACTCTAATCCATTCGAACCTGCGGGTTCACCTGCGCATGACACTCATGCTGGCGTTGGAAAGCAGATCACGTTCGACGGGTCTAATAATACAAATCCTCAATCGTTGGCCTTACTCGAACTCTTGCGTCAGGAAGCGGCTTTGGGACGAGTGGGACTGATTGCGCATGCCTTTCAGGCAGGGGTCGTGAGAGGGTATTTCCTCTTTGGTAACGGTGCTGTGATGCAATCGGACAGTATTGCGGAGTCGAGCATTGTTTCTGCTCTCGTGGCCTCTGCTTCAGCGGAGAATGAAGTTACGTTTATGGCCGTCGATGAGGGCTCCACCATTCGTATGTCTGTCGATAGAGACCTTGATGGCTTTTTTAACTACGATGAAGTTCTCGCGTGCTCGGATCCTGCTGATCCCCAGTCGACACCTGTTGGCTGTGGTGGATTCTCATTCATTCGGGGTGATGCGAACAAGGATCTCTCATTAGATATTTCAGATGTGGTATCGACATTAGATCTGTTGTGCGGTGGTGCCGGCGATTCTGATTGTGATGATGCACATGATTCTAACGATGATGGCAATTTAGATATTGCAGACCCCGTGGCTTTGTTGGGATATCTGTTCAGCGGAGCGGGTGATTTGCCGATGCCGTCGGGGAGTTGCGGAGTTGATCCGACAACAGACCAACTAGAGTGTACTCTTTACTCGTGTCCTTGATGGAAAGTCCCTTCCGTAAACGCGCGACGAGAAGAAACAGAAAGAGTTAGCCCTAATATAGCGGCCAAAAGACGGGAATCAATTTTCCGGCCACTATCCATAAGACGATGACCAGTGGTGCACCTACTCGGGCAAAATCGCCAAAGCGATACCCACCTGCACCATAAACTAGAGTATTGGTTTGATAGCCGATCGGCGTCAGGAATGAGAGAGACGCACCAAAGGCTACAGCCATGATAAAGGGATGGGCCTCTACATTGAGTTGCTCTGCGATCTGTAGAGAAACCGGAACAAGGACTGCTGCGACCGCCGCATTGGATATCATCTCCGTGAGAAGAGCCGCTGCGATCAATGTGACCACTACCAGACCCTCTGAACCCAGATATCCCTGAAGCGAGGTGACTTGCTGCGCCAGCCAAAGTGCGGCTCCTGTTTTTTCCATCGCGAGGCCCATGGCGAGCATGCCCGCAATGAGTACGAGAATCCTCCATTGTATCGACTCGTAGGCTTTGGCACCCGATATGCAACCGGTGAGAACCATCAAGACCGCTCCACCGAGTGCGACTGCAGCCATAGGCAGAGTCTGGGTGGCCAGCATGATGATCACTCCAATGAGGATCCCGATGGCGAGTGGTGCTTTTTTCTTTCGAACCAGAACGTCGTCGACACCGGACATGAGGACGAGGCCTTCCTCGCCGCGAATACGATCTAAGCTATCAGGGGTTCCCTGTACGAGTAATACGTCACCGGTGCGTAGAGGGTGTTCGCTAATTTTACTCTTCATATGCATGCCGTGTCTCTGGATCGCCAAGACATGGAGACCATAACGACGACGGAGTTCCACCGAGCCCAGAGTTTGTCCAACAAAGCGACTGTTGGGGAGAACCAACAACTCTGCTAATTCTGCTTCTTTTTCCTGAGGCGTTCCCTGTGTTTCCGAAACGATTTCAGCGAGATTTGTGACGCCTTCTTTTTCCTGAAGTTTCATCAGTTCTTCAATGGTGCCACTGATGACCAGAGCGTCTTCCTTTTTGAGGACATGGTTATCAAGGGGCGGCCAGATAATAGATTCTCCTCGAATGATTTGAAGGATCCTGACACCTTCCTGACGATTCAGCAGAGTCTCGCCAAATCGTTTCCCCACTAAGTCTCCGCCATTGATTTGAATCTCTGTCACATATTCTCTATGTCGACGATCTCCACCCAGGCTTGCGAGCGAGGTGATCGTTTGCCTCTCAGGAACAAGTTTGGGGCCTATGACGATCAGGTAGATCAGGCCAATGAATGCGAGCAGTCCACCGAGCCGTGTGAATTCAAACATACCCAGTTCGATGCCTGCAGACTCTCTTGCAATCGAGGCCACCAAAATATTGGTGGAGGTGCCAATCAGAGTACAGGTCCCTCCGAGAATCGCCGCATATGAGAGTGGGATGAGAACCTTTGAAGGGTTCACTCCTGTTTTTAGACATGTTCCCAATACCACAGGAATAAACATGGCCACCACAGGGGTGTTGTTGAGGAATGCACTCGCGACAAGAACAATCAACAGAATCAGTATTGTCAGAATTCTGTGTTGACCACCACTCCACTTCAAAAGCCTGTTGGAGAGGAAACCCAGTGCGCCCGTCTTCAATAATCCTTCACTGACGATGAAGAGGGCGCCCACTCCGACCACGGCGGGGTGACCAAATCCTGAGAGCGCTTCGCTGATGTCCAATAAGTCCAAAGAGATGAGAATCAAGAGAAGACAGACTGCGACCACGTCTACGGCAAAGATCTCGCTGGCAAACAGAAACAGAGCCGCGAAGAGAAGAAGGAGTACCTGCATGATCTTCGGGTCCATGATTCGGGGTGTCCATTTCCTCTATTGCAATGTATTGAACCAGATAGGGGAGATCGGTTCGGATCGATGTCCCCGGGCAAGTCTGGCGGTTAGTCTGAGAGGATAACGGGGATAAGGACCTTCACTCCAGTCGATTCCTGTCTGGATTTGAAGGAGATTCCATTTCAAGGAGGCTCATGAGCTCGGGATTGGCGAATTCTGGTGATTGCCATGACCTGATCGTCATTGGGGCAGGTCTTGCAGGACTCGCGACTGCAGCGGCCTGGGTTGATCAGGAAGCTGGATCTGTCTTGGTCTTGGAAGCCGAAAGGTTCCCTGGAATGCATTCGAGTGGCAGAAATGCCGGAATGATCCGTCAAGTCGCCGAAGATCCTTCAATTACCGAAATGTGCCTGCGTGGGACCGAGTTGCTCGAACAGCGATTTGGGAGAGATTCTTGTTCGTTCAAGCGGACCGGTTCCCTGATCTTTGACGCTCATGGCGAGATTTCTCCAGATTCGTGGAAGCAAGTTTTGTTTGAGAATTGGTCCAGCGCTCAGGTGAAGGCCTGTTTTCCCGAACTTCAGCACCTGCCCCTAGGGCCAGCGCGCTTTGTTCCGGGCGATGGGGTGGTCGAAGTCCCTGCTCTTATTGGGGATTTGATCGACACCATCGTTTCCAAGGGGGGCCAAATTCAGTTTGGCACCCGAGTGGGCAAGGTGAGTCAGAGTGCCTCCGGTGAATTATCTCTTCCAGAAGTCTGGAACGGAGATCAACTGCATACCGATCCGGATCAATACCGTGCTCGACAGATAGTGATTGCCAACGGGGCGTGGGCGCAGGATTTTTCTCGCAGTAGTGGAGTTGAAATCCAGATGAAGCCGACAAACAGGAGTGGTCTCATCACCAGCACCTTTGATATCGCTGAAGATCCCAGACCCTGGATATGGGCTCACGAACCCGGCTGGTACCTTCGCCCCGGCGCTCAAGAATATCTCTGGAGCTCCTGCGAAGAGGTGGGGGCTGATCCGGGCAGCGATCTTGCTCTTGAAGATCCCTAGGAGAGGTTGTTGAGAGTCACAGAGTCGTGTTGGGGGGATATTAGCCATAGAGTCAAACCCTTGTCGCAATGGGTGGGGCAACGCAGTTTTTGTCCCGATCGAAGGTTTCTTCTGGGGCCTGATCCTCGCATGGAGGGATTGCACTGGGCAGTGGGACTGGGAGGACACGGTGTGACCTGTTCTCTCGCCGTGGGTGAGGTGGTGAGTTCCGGATTACTCGGGCATTCCATCGATGGCCACTGGCTTTGGGCCCCCGAAAGATTTGTTGACCAAGTACAAGGTTAGTTCTTGAGATGATTCCACGGCCACGGATGATCTCAGAGACAGTTCGAGAATTTCTTGCATGAAAATGATTCACAGATATGGGAATCGGCATCTCGTATTGGATCAGAGCATCGGGTCAGTGTGATACGGAGTAACCATGCCAAAATCAAATACCGCACGCAAATCTAATAAGAAGAAGCGCTCTTCCCTCTCTGCTAGAAATGCGGATCACCACGCCCTCTACCAAAGTTCTGTACAAGAGCCAGAGGCGGATACACGCTTCATGCACGAGACATTTGTGAGCAAGTTCCAAAGAAACCCGATTCTCATGAGGGAAGACTTTTGTGGAACCGGTTATCTTTCTTCGACCTGGGTTAAAGAACAAGACTATCGTCACGCCATCGGGTACGACCTTGACGAGCCTACCGTCGAATGGGGCAAAAAACAGAATCTCGAACCACTCACTGAAGAGCAAAAGTCGAGGATTGAACTTCGAATTGCGGGAGTGTTAAATGCTCCGCAGGATCCTGTCGATGTCGTTTGTGCGATGAACTTTTCATGGTGGATCTTCAAAGAACGTGAGCAGTTACTGAATTATTTCCGTTCGGTTCGATCCAGTTTCAAAGATGAAGGCATATTTGTTCTCGATATATACGGTGGAAGTGATGCCTACGTCGAAGTGGAAGAAGAGCACGAAAAAGATCTCGATGGTGAAGATTTCTATTATATTTGGGATCAAGACAAAGTTTGCGGGATCACAGACGAGTTGACATGCTTTATTCACTTTCGATTCCAGGATGGATCTCATTTGAAAAAGGCCTTCACCTACGATTGGCGTCGTTACGGAATGCGCGAGAGTCAAGATTTGTTGCGTGAAGCAGGGTTCTCAAATGTAGAGGTCTACTGGGAGGGTGCCGATGAAGACGGTGACGGAAATGGCGAATTTCTTCCCGAGAAGGCGGCCGACAATAGCGAGGCTTGGATTGCCTATCTTGTCGCGACGCCCTGATTTTAGAGTGAGCCCTGATTTGAGAATTAACGCTGATTTGAGATTTAACGCTGAGACTCTGAGACACTTGCCACCATCCATAATCCAACTTTGAAACCGGATTGTTCAAGAATCCGGCTGGCCGTCGTCAATGTTGCTCCTGTGGTCAGTACGTCATCGACGAGGATGATTTTTTTCTTGCGCTGTTTTTTACTGAGATATTTGGTTCTGATTTTGAATCGCTTCGTCGGCATCCCTTTTCGTTCTGAAGCTGTTTTTCCCACCTGTGGAGCTCCTCCGGTATGCTTGAGAAGGTGTAGCAGAGGTATCCCTGTTTTTTTGGAGAGAGAAAGAGCGATTCGGTGAGAAAACGGAATACCGTATTTGATTCTTCTTTTCCAATGACGCGGAATGAAAACCAGAGCCTCATTTTGCTGGGAAATTTGAGGATCGCTCTGATGATCCTTCGAACCTTCTCTGAATTTCAGCCATTGGTGGTGGAGGAGACTCGCGATGTCTGCGGCGATATCATCTCGGTGTTGATTTTTCCCGGACAGAACCATTCTGCGCAAAGTTCCTGTGTGGATTGAAATATGAAGGAGGGGACGCAGGGCAGGGCCTCTTCTGCATGCGCGACAGTTTTGATCTGGAGCTCCTGGGAGGTGCAAACAACGCCTGCAAGGGGCCGCAATTTCCGGAAATTCGGATGCACAAGATGCGCAAAAGGGAACAGCATTCGCGGTTTCGGTCCAGGGGGGCGAGTGTTCCACTCTCGGAGAATTGGTACATAAGCGGCATGTAGGCGGGTAAAAGAGATCCCTGAAGGCGACGAGGGTCGCCTGGATCGCCTTTAGGGCCGAATGGGGGCCCCGGTCGTCCCTCCGACAGGATCTGGGCGGTCGATCTAGACAGCCCGCTTTCTTCACGCTATGGTCTTCGTCTGTGCCGGTGTAGCTCAGTTGGTAGAGCAAAGGAATCATAATCCTTGGGTCCGGGGTTCGAATCCCTGCGCCGGTACCAATCTTGAATCCGATCTCCCAGGGGGGCTCCCTCCTGGGAGATCTTCTTTTTCGGGGTCGTTCCGTTGCCCTGATTCTGATCCACAGCGTCATTTTTTTCTTTCCCATGCATTATGTTTTATGCACCATCTTGGTGTGTCGGATTCTTCGAGTGAAACTCACCGGTCGTATTGGCATGAGTTTGCGTGACTCATTTGATGATCCACAGAGACAGAGCAATTCCCGTTCCCGAAAGGAATCCATAGATGGCTGCCGAATCTGGCATGACAGAAATGGGTGACAGACCCGTGATCGATGCTGAGTTGGTACGCCGAACGGCGCGCCTCGCAAGACTGGAAGTGACGGAAGATGAAATTCCGGGTCTTGTTGATCATTTAGAAAAGATGCTCGATTTGGTGGAGCAGTTAGAGCTCACCGAATCCAAGACTTCTCATGAACAACTCGCATCTGCGAGAATGGATGGGGAGAAATTGTCGCTTTCAAAATGGCGAGAAGATGTCGTTGCAGGTGAAAGTGATCCGGGAGGACCTCGACGACCCGAAAAGTTAGGGGAAAATGCTCCTGACTGGCGTGATGGATCCTTCGTGACTCCTCGCGTCGTAGGAGGCGATTGATCATGGTAAACGATGCCGCATCTTCTCTTCCCGATCCCGGAGCCACTTCTCATGAAGTTCTGGCACATTTGCAATCTGGGAAATGTACAACAAAGGCTTTGATCAGTGAATATCTGAATTTCTTAGAAACAACCGGGAAGCGATTGGGAGCCGTAGTAGAGGTCTTTTCGCAATCGGCACTCCAGGAAGCGGAGGCCAGTGATGCTCGTCGAATGGCGGGTGAGACTTTGGGAGTTCTGGAAGGAATCCCCTTTACTGCAAAAATGAACATCTGTACTGAAGAAGGAACGACGGATGCTTCCAGTGCTATGCTCGCCGGCTTTGAAGCGGGTGTCGATGCGACGGTTGTGCAGAAGATGCGTTCAGCAGGTGCGATATTGGTCGGCAAGAGTAGTTGTGACGAATTTGCTATGGGCGCTTCTAATGAAAGTTCCGCTCATGGAGTCGTTCGGAATCCTTGGGACGAATCTCGTGTTCCTGGAGGATCGAGTGGCGGAGCAGCCGCTTTGGCGGGAGCGTTTGGCTGGGCTATCCATTTAGGAAGCGATACCGGTGGATCGATTCGCCAGCCGGCTGCTTTTTGCAGTGCGACGGGTATGAAGCCGACATGGGGTCGGGTTTCTCGTAGAGGTTTGATCGCTTTTGGTTCAAGCCTCGATCAGATCGGTCCCTTGGCCCGGGATGCTAAAGATTGTCAAATCGCACTCGAAGTGTTGCAGGGGAGTGACCCTCTCGACGCCACCAGCCTTTCATTTTCAGAGTCCTCCAAAGAGCCGATTCGCAAGATCGGTTGGATCCGGCAGGGGTTTGGCGAAGGGATCGATGCTTCTATCCGTGAACAGGTGGAAGCGGCGAGGTCGATTCTCGAGAAGGACGGCATCGAATTTGTAGAAGTTTCATTGCCCACAATGGCTCAAGCGAATGCGTGTTATCAGGTGATAGCGACAGCGGAAGCCTCCTCAAATCTCGCCCGATATGACGGTATTCATGTCGGAAAAAGATTATCTTCGAACGATCTAGAAGAACTTTACTCTTCCAGTCGAAGTTCCGGGTTCGGAGCAGAAGTTCGAAGAAGAATATTGCTAGGGACATTCGTTCTCTCTTCGGGCTACATCGATGCTTACTACGGTAGAGCTCAAAGTGTGCGTCAGGAAATTCGAGAAGAGATTTTGTCTGCGCTTGATGACGTCGATGCTTTAATGATGCCCGTTTCACCTTTCGCTCCATTTAAAATAGGAGAGCGGATCGATGACCCATTAGCTCTCTATGCCTGCGATATCTTGACCGTTACAGCGAATCTAGCGGGTGTTCCTGCTGTTGCTGTCCCTTGTGCGTTTGATAATGAGGGTCTTCCTGTGGGTATGCAGTGGTTAGGGAAACATGGCGATGACCATCGATTACTGCAACTCGCCAGTCTTTGGCAAGAATTGAATGACACTTGGAAGTCCGTTCCGCAGGGAGGTCAGTCATGAGTTGGAATACAGTCGTAGGACTCGAAATCCACGCTCAAATGGCGACTCAAAGCAAGATGTTCTGTGCTTGTCGACGCCAGGCCGGTGCTGTTCCCAATAGCAACATTTGTCCGGTTTGCGTGGGTTGGCCAGGGGCTCTTCCTGTCCTTCAAGGCGAGGCGGTTCGTTGTGCGATTCGGGCAGCGATATGCCTAGGTTGCGATATACAAGAGTTGAGTAGATTCGATAGAAAGAACTATTTTTATCCGGATCTTCCAAAAGGTTATCAGATCAGTCAGTTTTATCATCCATACGCCCTTGGCGGATCGATTCCTTTTACTCGCGACGATGGCTCAGCCGCTGTTTTGCCATTGGTACGAATCCATATGGAAGAAGACGCAGGTAAGTCTTCCCATGAGGAGGACGGAACAAGTCGCATCGATTTGAATAGATGTAGTTCTCCCCTTCTTGAAATCGTTTCAGAGCCCTTATTGATGTCGGGTACCGAGGCGGCTTCCTGTGTGAGGTCTGTCCGGGCTTTACTCCGTTGGGTCGGTGTTTGCGATGGAGATATGGAAAAAGGGAATCTTCGTTGTGACGTCAATGTTTCAGTCATGCCCGAAGAAGCCGTCGAATTCGGAACCCGCGCCGAACTCAAAAATTTAAACTCTTTCGTCTCTATTGAGCGATCCGTTGTTGTGGAAACTGCCCGTCAAATCGAAGTGATCGAAGGAGGGGGCCAAGTCGTTCAAGAGACTCGCTTGTGGGATCAGGATAAAGAAGTTACCGCGAGCATGAGAGGCAAAGAAGACTCCCCCGATTATCGTTACTTTCCGGAGCCCGATTTACCTGTTGTCTGGATCACCGAGGACGATATTCAGCAGCAATCAGGGAGCCTTCCAGAAATGCCAGAGGATCGACGTCAACGTTGGCTGAAAGAATACGATTTTCCAGAGAGAGAAGTCGTTCCTTTGCTTTCCCGTCGGGAAAATGGTGACTACCTCGAATCTCTGATTCTGGAGGGAGTCAAACCTGCTTCAGCGAGTAATTGGTTTCGGGGTGAAATCCTAAAACAACTCAACGAAAGGGAAGAACGCATCGAAGTTTTTCCTGTGACCGCTCAATCGTTGGCCTTGGTGATCAAAGCTGTTGAAGAAGATCGAATTAGTGTGGCTACCGGTAAAGAGTTACTGCAGAAATCCTTGGATAAAGGCAGTGATTTGAAAACCTTATTGGAATCTACCGACGAGCAAGTTCAAGACGAAGGAGCGCTGGGAGAATGGGTGGATCAAGTCTTGAGTGAAAATGAAGACGCAGTGAATAAAATCCGTGGAGGGGACGATCGTGCCATCGGATTTTTGGTGGGTCAGGTGATGAAGTTGAGTAAAGGTCAGGCTCACCCCAAAAAGGTTCAGGAATTGATGAGAGCTCGTATTTAGTCTGATTTTTAGGGAGCTGGAAGTTGCAGCTCAGCGGGACCTTCTGCTGTGATCACGTATACCGCTTGTCGCTCATTTCTTTCAAGGACAACTTTTTGTGTCTTGAAAGGTGGGATTTCAAGAATGATCGGCAACGCATGCTGGATGCCATCGATCAGCATCACGGTATTGTCGGAAGAGTTTATTCTTACAGGGAATCGAACTCCAACAGTCGCGTCGTTTGAAGGATATCGCTCGAGCAATGTACTTAAGTATTGCCGACAAGATTTCAGGTCACCCTTAGATCTGCATTGATCTATTTTTTTTCTTAAGGTGTTAGCCGCGATATCTTCTTGATCCCATTGCGCCAATAGTTTTCTGACTTCTTCGATGGCTCCCAATCGAGCGGCTTGCTGAAGGTTCTCCTTGGCTTTGCTTTGTTGGCCGAGAGATCTATTCTTTCGTGCCAGTTGCATTAAATCTTGAGCTTGATTTCGGAAGCTTCTGGCTCTATCAGATTCTCGTTCTTCTATCAATTGGGCTGCGCTCTCCAGCCCTGATTTCCATGGTCCTGCAGGAATAAGAAGAAGCCATGGCCTCGCTTCTTCTCTCCAGGCTTCTGGAGAAGAACTGTCGGCACTGACAATCAGTTTTTGAAGCCTGGACTCGGTCACGATGAGTAAGCCAATAAAGGTAAAGAAAATGAGGATAAGAAATAATCGTTGCCACCGAATACCCAAGGAGAAGAGCAGTCCGGGCTTTTTCTCGTTATGTTCGGTTCGTAGTTTGGCGACACTCTTCGCAACTTTTTTTGCTCTTTGTAAACGTCCTTCTTTTGCCAGTCGTGCGGCCAGTCGGGTGAGAGCTTCTTCAGTGGCTTCTATTTCACCGTGATCGATGAGGAATTCGACTTTCGCCTGCTGCATATCTGTGCAATCGGGGTGAAGAGCTTCTAGGCTGTCGATGAGACGTAATGCTCGACGTCGATCGCCACTCCTGAAAAGGCGAGTGGCCATTCTTACGCCTTCTCGCATTTGATGTTGGGGTTCTGAGTGAGTTGCAATCAGATCTAGTCTCATTTGGTCATCGTCGGACTGTTCGATAGCATCACGCAGCCATCTTCTGCCTAACTCCACATCTCCTTGGGAGATCAAATGATGAGCCAATTCAGACGTGAGAGCGATTTTGGATTCTATCCATTCATTGTTTTCAGGATCTTTTTGAATCATTTGTACTAAGAGATCGATGGCCTGTTCTAAATGTCGGCTATTTTTGAGTGATTCAACTATTCGATTGTTTATTGATAAGGCTTTGACCTTGTCTCCAAAATGGAAGTGAGTGTCTCTGAGGATCTCTAATATTTTTACGGGATTGACGGCCAACCGCGTTGCATTTTCAAGACTTACGATCATGGTTGATCGGTCTTCTTCATTCATGGATCGAATATGTTGATCACTGAACTCAGGGAATCTCTGTTTGAGAATCCATCCCCTTTTTGCTCCTTTGTTGAGCTGTTCAATCGTTTCATATGGAGGTAGTGGCGAATCTTCAAGAATCTCTTTTATCGTTCTGAATCCGTCTAGTAAGTCGGTCACTTTCTGGAGACACCAGTCTTTAACCTCATTCGCGCCTTTCGTTCCAGAAGCTGAAAGAACAGGAAGCTCATGTTCAGACGGGAATATTTCTAACGCTTCTTTGTGCTGAAAAGTCTTCTGCTCTATTTTTTCGATCAGATTCTCTGCGGAGATCTTTGTTTTTCGTCCGCAATCGGCTTCTTTTGAACCTTCGGAGAGAAATACTTCTTCGCAGTGAAGGAAAGTAAGGACGAGTTCTCTATTTTGTATCTGTTCATGGACTTTTTTTTGCAAAGACGCGTCGATTTCTTTCAATGTGTTGAACCATTGAGAGAGATCTCTTTCGCCTCCGTGCCAGATCTTAAGAAGTCCATCGAGAGTTGAAGCACTGAGTTTTTCACAAAGTATTTCAGTGGTTGGGAACCAACGGAGTGGCTGGCCGGGTATTAGTTCTAAATGAGTTCCATCAAATGAAATCTTTCGACACTCTTCGCCTTTGCCGAGATGGAAGATTCCCTTTTGGCCTTCAGCGATAGTTTTAACGAGTAGTGATTTCAGTTGAGAATCCATTTTTACTCTCCGACTCGCTGTAAAGACCTTCTTGGATTTTTTTGAAGTGCTCTGGCTGTGTCGAATAGGGGGTCACTGATATGAAGTGTATTGACCTGGTTTTCTAATAGTTTGTGACTCCCTGTGGAGCCGGACCTTGCAAGTCCTCTAAGAATTGCTGCTCTTGTTTGAATGCAGTCGGAGTCGAGCAATGACGTCAGAGTGTTCACATTTTCTTCATCACATGTTGAAGCGAGTGCTTCCAAACATGTATTTCTAAATGATCCCTTTGACTCAATAGCCGCTTTCAAAAGCCATGGGTGTGCTTCCCTCATTTTGAGGACTCTGAAAGCGATGGCAATTTTCTCGCGAGCCATGTCATCGGAGACGATCCAGGAACTCATCAAACGTGCACGTTGCTGTGGGGAACCCTTTTTCTTCAGATATTGAAGAGTGAGCCAACTCACTGTTCCGTCTGGAGAATACGGAATCAGCTCGGAGATGCCCGCACCGACAAAAGTCCAATCCCTCATCAAATAGAGTGATAAGTATGATCTTTGACACCCAGGGTCGGGTTCTGCCGTAAACTTTTCTTCGATGGCTTCACGATGTTTCAATGCGACATCTACTGGGCATGATTTCCACCAGCCGATAGCGACTCGTCTGACTTCACTGTCCTTGGAGTCCAGTAATCTCAATGCAGCAGCTGTTGCAGTTCTCTTCTGAAGAATCAATTTGAGATCATCGATTTGAGTGAAATCATTCATTCGTAAAAATCCGCGGGGTAGGAGCGTGGATACCTGAATCGGGAACTTTTCTTCCGAAACAGGTGCCACGAGCCATGCCCCGCGAGTACCGACCTGAACACCTATGCCCTCGGTGCCCGAGCCTTCTGGTTCTCTCCACCATTTGACGTCGGTGACCTGATAAGGGTTCCCGGTGTTTCCGTCAGTCAGGAGGTAGAGAAGGTCCCTCTCTTCTTTCAGTATCTGGACGACTTCACCTGCCACTACATCTTCTGCATGGCGGAATAGCAGCCATGGATCATCATTTCCCAAGAGGGGAGTTGTAAAAAACAACGCACCCATATAGGTCAAAATAATCCTGATACTCATGTTGATCTTATTCATGTTTCCTCTTTAGTTTTATTCTTCCAGGACTATCCACTCTGCGATGTAGGCTTGATTCAACTCGTT
>JAACCY010000018.1 GCA_009937185.1 Planctomycetia bacterium | reverse complement strand
CTTGTAGGTCAGAGAGGAAGTATCTCCAGGTTCGCCTTCCCAATGAAAAGCGATGCGATTCGGAGTGGATACAACATGTCGGTCTAGGCATGACTCCGTGACATTTAATCGACCGCCTTCGAACCATTTGTAAAAGGGTGCATCGGAATCATTGAGGAGTTTTTTCCAAGGAGTTCGCCAGTGCAATTTTTTTGCTTCCTCGCTCCAGAACTCAAGAGGCGCAGCCGCTGCTCTTTCATGGATACCGACCGGGGCATTTGCTCCTAAAGCAAATTTTTCGGGAGGAGGGAATCTCCGCTCTTCGCTGTACAGGTTCTCAATGGCATCGGACATTGGGCGCTCCTATCTCGAAATGGTCTATCGGTCCAGAGGTGGCAATCTGAAGAATATAACGATCTCTGAAGTCGTGATCGAGGGGCTGGTCACGCCCCTGATGATTCTGATACAATACTGGCGATGTAGAGGTGTTGGCAAACAAAGATCAACACTCACCTGATTTCTCTACTTTGTTTGAGTCGCTCTGGACTTTGTTGACGATTGAGACCTGATCCGATTGGACCCCGATGTTTCTAATGAGCTCGCCCTTGGAAAAAACTTTGAGGTTTCCCTTGAGAACAATTTTCTTCTCTATTTGCCTGTTTATCTCCCTACTCATGGGGATGCCAAGTATTTCTGCTTCGGCTTCTCTTGCGACCCGTCCCGCCAGTGAACTTCCCGCCAGTGAACTTCCCGCAACAAATCGTATGTTTGTCAATGGGAGCGATATTTCGGGCACTTTTATTCCTGACGGGGGCTGGAAAATCGAAAATGATCTGATGGTCGGTGAAGGTCGGGATCGCTGGGTGCTGGCGGATCACGAGATCGGCAAAGGTAAATTTGATATAGATGTCAAAATCTCAATGTCCCGGAACAATGCTAATTATGCCGCTCTTCAACTTGGAGCAGGTCGTATTGTTTTAGGCGGTGATGCTGGGCAGTTGATCTTTCGCGGGTTGCCCGGCAAGGACGATCGAGTTGAACTGGGTGCTTTATCCATGTTCGTGGAGCAGGACGTACCTTTTCAACTTCAGGTCCGCCGAAGAGGGAGCAAACTTCAGGTCCATCTCAACGGAAAAAAAATCTATCAAAATGACAAGATCCGGCAGTCTATAGGTGAAATCGGGGTTTCTCCTGGTGATGGTAAACTGACACTTCATCACTTTAGAGCTGCCGGAGATCTCATCGAGGGGCGACGAGAATCCAGAATCAACAAGGAGTCGCTGGAAATCCTGAGTATGGACGATCGACTCACCATGAGTCTTGAGGCAGGAATCGATTTCCTGTTGGAAGAGTCACGGAATGATCCAGAGGGGATTCTCGGCGGAAGTCACTCCGAAGCGATTCCTGGAGCAAGATCCCTTGAAGCCTATGCATTGATCACTGCAGGCGTGGATCGAGATCACCCTGTCGTCCGTAAGCATCTCGATCATATTTCTGATTCTGTTCCTGCTGCTTCGAGAATCTATGACGTCTCCTGCTGGGTATTTGCTCTAGATGCCGCCATCACGCAAGCCGAAGAAGACTTCGCCTTGACGAATAAAGGGGCCTCTGAACTTTCCTTGCGTAAGGTGGCACGTTCTCACCGAAAGGATTTGCTGGTTGCTGCCGAAATCCTTTTTAGGGGACAAAATGAAACAGGTGGTTGGCGTTACCACGTGAGTAACTCGGACGCTGACACTTCTGTCACTCAATTTGCGGTCTTAGCCTTAGCGGTCCTTCAACGAAGAGGCATCAAGATTGATCCCAGTGTTTGGCAAGGTTTGGTGCAGTACATCCAGTCTTGCCAAGAGGAAGATGGAGATAAGGTCGCTCCGGAGATTGAGTTGGAACCTGATCCCGAGGATTCAGAAGTTCAAAACCCTTCGGGTCGTCGTTCCGGGGAGCGGGATAGAGGAAAAAGCGGTTCGGGTAATACGGGTGTGATTAAGAAAAAAGAGATTCCTGATCCCATTCAGGGCGAAGAGATGCTGGAAGCCAAAAAAAGAGGATTCAAGTATGTCGGAGATGAAAGCCATGGTACCAACTGGAACATGAGTTGTGCCGGGGTTTCTTCCATGTTGGTGGCCTACGAGTTCGGTGCGCCTGTGATGAATCCTGAGACGCGAATTATGGTGCGAGAATCGATTCGGGACGGTTTGGCTTGGATGCAGGAAAATTGGACTTCGACTGATAATTTCTATGGGATGTACAGTCTCGAGAAAGTTGGAGACCTCGGAGGGATCAAGAAGTTTGGTGAACACGACTGGTATGACGAGTTACGCACTTATCTACTTTCGAATCAAACCAAAGAGGGGTCATGGACTGGTGGAGCCGGATATGCGGGTAAATCGATCAGAATCAACACTGCTTTTTCGCTATTGATTCTGAAGCGAGCCAGTGCGATGTTGACGCGCTCTTCTCGAGGCTTTGTCATCTATTCAGGAGGGAATGTTCTCGCCGACAAGGACGGAGACCGGGATAACTGGGCTATTCTTTCCGACTCGGGTGAATCCATCCATCTACCGACACTTGTCAGGCAATTGAGATTGAGACCCAAATCACGATTACTCCTTATGCTTGAAGAGGCTGTGATATCCGAAAATCGGTGGGACAGACCTCGCTTTATACCTCATATTTCGCGAGTCAGAGAACGTGTGGTCGGTAGAGGCATTCATAAAAAGTTAGATCATATATTGGAAGAGATTCGTCCTACAGGCTTCGAAGATTCAGATGAGTTAAATGCATGGTATGCCAACTGGTTACGAATACAGGAAATCGTAAT
>JAACCY010000124.1 GCA_009937185.1 Planctomycetia bacterium | reverse complement strand
CCGCCAGAGTTATTGCCGCCAGAGTTATTACCACCGCCGCCGCCGCCTCCTCTGCCACCTCTCCAGGTGTCCTGGGGAATCTCAAGATACTGCTCATATTGTGCGCTGGTCAGAATCCCTGCGATTTCTTCATTTTGTTCTTCGCGAACATTATTGATGAGGTTTCTGGATTCTCCTCTGTCGAGGTTCAGTTCTCTGGATTCCATCATCAACTGCATTCTCTCCGAAGAGTGATCGAGCATGAGGGTTGAGAATTCTTCAGCAGTTCTGCCTTGAAGGCCCAGCTGATCTGCGATTCGATCGGCGCGCTCTTGGGTTCGCTCAGCCATACGGTCTTGCCACCGTTGCATTTGCTCTTCCCGTTTTTCTTGTTCAATCGACTCTAAAGTATCTCTCACCTTTGAATCGAATTGATTCAGATCAAGAGCAGCGACGCCCTCGCCGGAAGCGGCTTTTGTATTTCTTGGAACTTCTCTCGCGATGACCTCCATACTCGCGCTGTCTTGAGCAAGTTTGTTGGCAATCGCTTCGACCAATGCGTCAGGGATGTCCGAGGGAATCGCTTCACTATCACTCATATCGGAAACGAGAAAGTTCGAAGTGGGCTCAGGTCTCTCTTCAACAGAAGTGAGTCTGGCTTCAAGAACTTGAATCTTGTTTTGGAGCATCTTGATGGAGTTTGCAGATTCTGAAGCCTCGTTCAGAGTGTTTACAAGAACTGCAGTACCAGCAAGGGTGATAACAGTTAAAATTGTTAGAAAGATTTTCATGTTTTCCTTTCGGGAACAAAACTTTGAGTTGCCTCGCCACATTTCGTAAGTGGGCCACTCATTCTCAGAACCCCAGATTTAATCCAGAGTTACTGTTCCTTTTCGAGGATCTTATCTATTTGGTCGTTGCAATCCTTCAACAATTTGTCCGCTTGTGCCGAAATTTGTACAGTTTCCTGCTGAATTTACTCTTTCCATGAAGAACTTTCGATTTCTACGAGATTTACTCGAACGTTGTAGAGAGCACTTTCTACTCCGGCACGAGCCATCCAGCCCGCTGTTCCGGCGTCAGTGATACCTGCAGGGAGACCTCGATATGTTGCGTCCCGTGCGAGAGACAAGACTTCGAGACAGAGCTTAGCAGTGTTCAGTGGTACCTCAGTAGCATGACGATAACCGTCCTGAATCGCCTGATGCCTCTCTGCTGATTGGGTCTCTGTTCCTTGGGGTAATCGCATCGCCGCAATCACATCTTCAAAAGCAGCGGTGTCGGCATCTACGGCTCGGAGAAGATCGTCTTTCAGTTGTTGAGCTTCTGTAGCGATCTCTTCCATCTCCGGCTGTCGCTTTCGGTATTTCCGTTTTCCAAAAGTCAGATTAGCGACCATCGATGAAAGAGCAGCAGCCAAAGCTCCGGCCAGTGCCGCGATGGATCCTCCCCCAGGCGCTGGAGAGTCTCTTGAAACTTCATCCGTAAATGCATGTACCTCCATGCCCGTAAGAGTTCCACGGGTGGTTGGAAGTCCTAGAACAGAAGCATCGACGTCGAATGGCGAGATGTCGGATAGTCCTAATGACTGGACGGCGGTAGCGATGATATCACCCACGGGAATGCCACAACTTGAAGCCTGAGTTCGCAGATAATGTTCTCCGCTTTCTCTAAGGGCTTTGTAAGGAACAACCCCTACGAGTTCTGAACCGGTAACCACGAGGCCTCGGGAGTCTGCAAGTTCACGACAAGCATCGACGACGTGATGCATGTTGGTGATGTTGAAGTCGGTGAGATTGATAGAGATTTGTGCACGACCATATTCTGGAATCACCCAACCCACAGCACGACAATGCTGGAAAGTGCCGCGCTTCATTACCATTTCCCCATCGAGAGAGTTCATGTCCTGCTGGAAAAAAGCGGTTTCTTTATCAAGGGTAGTTCCATTTTCCTGCAAGTGTTGATCAAGAGCTTCTCGAGATGGGAACACCTCTCCGGTCAAATTGGATGGCCAGTGTTGTTTCTCTTCAGAGTAGCGGAGCAGTTGACCACTGGAGTAATACGGTGTTTTCTGCTCGACTCTCACCGCTCTACCCTTTTCTCGAATCTCCATCGCGAGATCGTCTGCCTTAGGTTTGTCACGGGTATTGAGATTGACGTTGTAAGCGATGAGGAATTCCCGAGCACCTACTGTGACGACTCCCGGACCGGACTTGAATTCAGCAGGGCCAAAATCAGGGGCCCATTCAGAAGCTGACATCTTTTCGGAGAGAGCTTCATATTCACCTCTTCGTACGTCGGCGAGAGAAGTTCGATCTGCTCTGAGCGCCGCTCGGTCGTACATGTAAACCGGGATTTCTAATTCCTCACCGATTCGTTTTCCTACCGAACGTGCGACTTCAATGCAGTCTTCCATGGTGACGCCGCTGACTGGAATGAATGGGCAGACGTCGGTCGCACCATGACGAGCATGGGCTCCATGGTGCTGACTCATATCGATTAATTCGGCAGCTTTTTTCACCAGTAGAAATGCGGCTTGCGAAATAGGATCGGGAGCGCCGACGAGTGTGATGACGGTACGGTTTGTATCCGAGCCGGGATCAACGTCTAAGCATCGGACTCCGGGGACAGCCGTCGCTGCCGCAACAATCTTGTCGATCTTTTGCTGATCGCGCCCTTCGGAAATATTGGGTACACATTCAATGAGCGCTTCAGCCGAATTTTGACTAGACATGATGACCTCCAAGATAGACATCATGCGTCAGAAGCGGGCTTGCATCGAGCGATCCTCAGTTCTTGTCGTGGACCATTTGAATCACGCAGGACAGATCAGTCTGAAGGATTTGTTAATGATTCTTGCAAGTCACGGAGCATTTTGGGGCTGTCCAGATCTTCTCCTGGGGATCTACGAACGATGTGAACATGCCCGGGAGATCCGGTAACTCGAACCAGCTCGACAATAGTAGTGGGTCCTTGAAGGCGATAACCATGTCGACTTTTCATGACCAAAGGACCCCACCACGTGAAAGAAATGGAATCTAGACCGGCTGTCTCAGCGGCGTCCCATTCCGAGCGATAAATGGAGGGATTCAGGAATTCCAGATGGATTCTGAGGAGGGCGTCGAGAAGCATTTGCTGCGATCGGTCGAGTTGGTTTCTGAGGATACCGGTTGCTTTGGGCAGTTGGGGACGACCCGGACCCAGGGTGACATCCGAAGGGACAGGCTTTTCAGGGCAAGCCAATTTCAACTGAGATGGTTTTAAGGAATTCACCAGCATAAGAGCGATGCGCTCTTCTTCGCCCAATAAAGTCATCCCATTCATGGGGCCAGAGCGCGGAACAGTTGGAGTAGCCCCCAGGAATGAAGGCGTTGTTGAAATCAGTTTCCAGCCTTGGAAAAGAAACCTGATGGAAATGTGATGACCCTCTAGCCGCCAACCCCAAAGATTCTCGACGCCGGGTTTTCCAAAGAGGGCCAAGGCGTATTGTCCCGTATCTCGTGAAGCATCGAATTCTCCAGAATCGGGATTACGACTCAGATCTTTCAAGACATCTTCGAGTCCAACGATGGCATTCCACTTGAGCTGGCCTACTTCAGAGACAAACAATCGTACCCATTCCTGGGTTAGATATCGTTGAAGCGAAGTCATTTCGTCGAATCGAAGCCCCGCTCTTTTTCCTGGAAAGAAACTCCATTTTGAAAGAGGGTGATGACGGTTCCCTATTGCGGAAGAAAGAAAAATTTCGCTTTTTTGGTGCTCTTCGGCATCGAATGAACCCTGAAACTTTTGATAGATATTACTGGCTTCGGTTTGAACTTTCTCCGGTAAAAAAAATTCCGGGGCGATCTTCGTTTGTCCGGAAGCAACAGTTTGAAAGTGCAGGGCGCAATAGAGGAATAAAACGTGGCTGAGAAGTGGTGAAAGAGATCTAAGAGCCAAGAGAGAACTCATTTCCATGGATACTCATCCGATAAATTCCGCAGGCTTTCCCCAGAAGTGTCATTAATCAGGTCATCTTCCGTCATCAGCGTATCAGGGAATTGTTGAGAGGGGGAGGGAGGGAATCGAGCAATAAACATTGAGGAGTGGGATCTCATGTGTGCCCAGCGACGTTTCATTAGATGTGTTGCTACGTTGTTATCGACCTGAATACAGGATTTTGCCGACTGAAATAGAGCAAGCCGCTGAATATTGGAGTACCGAATTTGTTAGAAAAAGAAATCCAACAAGAAGCTTTGAGATATTCAGAGAAGACATGCTTAGTGATCGAAGATGAACCTGACCTTCGGGAGATTCTGAAGGATATCCTCGAAGGTTCGGGGTTGAAGTGCACTGTTTTATCTGAAGTCTGGAATATGGATTTGAGCATAGTGGGGAATTTCGATTTGCTCATTAGTGATATTCGATTGGGCGCAAATCAACCGTCGGGGCTGCAGTTCCTTCAACAGCTCAGGGAGAACAACATTGATATTCCTGTCATTATGATATCTGGATTTTCTGCAGAAGGTGTCGAAGAGTGTCTAGAGACAAAGGCGCCTGTGTTGTTCTTGAAAAAGCCATTCCAAACGGCTCAGATTTTGAACAAGGTAGAAGAGATCTTTAGCTTGGTGTGAGTGCTGAAAAATATTGAAGAGTTGAGAAACAATAGCTCTTTTAAGGAACCTGAATTTATAGGTCTTCTTTTTTTACCTTACGAATCGTGATCTCAGGTTCGTCTATTGTTCCGACTACTCTGAATCTCAATAGCCTGTTTGCTATATCAGAGATGAGAGGCGTTCCACCCAGAGTTTGCGGTTCAAAGATGAGATCAATCGATTTGTCGAATCCAAAATTCCCTTTTCCAAAGATGTCTCCTGATGTGCTTTTGAGAACTATTGACCCCATCCCTTTGAATTCGAAGATCGAGTCATGAATGGTGAAAGCACCTCTGGCAGATGAAATTTTATTGTTACTTCGATTTAGACCTTCCAAAGGATTGATCAAAGCTCCGGCGATCAGAGGTATTCGAGCCAGATTTCCGGAGGTAATCGCGAAAAAGCCGTCTCCAACAGTTGATCCTCGCTTTCCGACCTGCCCCGTAAATCGCGTCGAAATCTGTGTCTCGCCTGCGATGTCTGGTTTGGAAAAAAGTCTCATAGAGCATTCTGATAGTTGCAGATCTTTAACGAGAACTTCGCCGGCATAGTTTCCTCCGGCTTCGTTGAGATCTACGAAAAAGAAACCATCCAGAGTGCCGCCGTAAATACCCGCAGGTCCAATTTCTGCCTGGAATAATCGAGACGTGTCACTTGGTAATCGATCGAGAACCCAATCACTGGGAATATCAAATTTAGCGGAGCCAGATGGAGCCAATCGTGGGTGTACTTTTCCATAAGAAAAGTCGAGGGTTCTTTCTTCAGGGACGGTTGCCACAAACTTATTGAAATTGAGGGAGCACTTTCGTAACTGTCCTGAAAATGTATGTCCACTGCCCGGCTTGATCCCGCCATGGACCTCGAAGAGTGCCTGGAGATCTTCAGATTCAATCCCGAAGTCGATGCCACCCTGGTCGATTCTTCCGCGAGCATCATAGCGAACAGTCTCTTCGATTTCTTCGAGATCGTTTTTCTTGAATCTGTGAAGGATGTCGAGAGTTCCCTGAACGAGACCTACAAGATTCATCTGTTGAAAAAAGTCACGGGGGTCATCCGGCAGACTATCCACAAACACTGGTTCGGAAAGGGACATACCGCGTCCGTCGGGTCCAGGATCAACAGTGATTTTCATGGCTAACAATGTAGCGTTGAGATCCTCTTCACCCAGGGTGTCGTCGGGACCTATCTCTCCGGAGACGATGATGATAGGAGACGCCTCAGGGTTCGTGGAAAGTTCATCGAGACGAACTCGTTTCTCTGAACTGGAGAACACGACCTGTCCACTATGGAAAACTAATGGATAGGGCAAGCTGTCATATTTGAGCTGCAGTGGATCTGCGATTCTTGCCCGAACGTAGATCTCTAACTTTTGATTTGGTTCCTTATGGAGTTCCACAACAGTGTCGAGCGAGCCGCCACTATTCAGGATATCGAGAGAGCGTAGTCGATTTCCAACATCGGTAGGGAGGGCTCTCAGTAATTCCTCATCAGGGATTAAGCGAGCACTTTCAATGGGAACCTCGACTGCACCGGTTTCGAAATCGACATAACCAGACGGAATGCTGACGAGACTTTCCCCATTTCGACCCTTGAGGTCTCTGAGGAGCATTTTTTTCCCAGAGATGTCGAAGGTGATCTCTCCTATGACGTCATTAATTCGATAGGGGAAGGCTTTATGTTCGAGGCTGGCCTTAGTGGGTTCGACCATGACTTTTAAATCGAGAGGTTCGCCGAGTTTTGTTCTTTCCATAACGATGGAGAGGTCAGCAAATCCTTGAGGTGAATAGACATCGTATGAGCGAGAGAATTTATCTCCAAGTGCGGTTCTTACCCGGTCGTCGATCGGGATATTCTGACCTTCGATCAGAAGATGGCGCTCTCCGAATGGGACCAATTCGAAAGAGCCCCTCGCTCTGACAGGTGTCTCAGAGAGTCCGCCCGCAAGATCTACTTCTATGAGTCCCGGCGTGTAACGAACCTCTCCGTTGATATCTCTAAGTGGGTAAGGATATGGAGCATAGTTTCCATCAACGTTCTTGAGAGAGAGTTGTACTTCACTGACTTGAGGAGGGAATTTATCACCTGTGAGAGATATCTCGAAATCAAAGGTGCCGGAAGGGTTATAGGTGTCCCAAATCTTTTGCCCCTCTGGTACCAAGATTTCATAGATACGAGGTTCAAATGCGAGCCCACTCAATGTGGCGCGAAGATCGCTGGATCCGGGCTGTAAAGTTTCAAGTTGGATGGCCCCTTCAAGCTGGGCCTCTGCTCCCAATATTTTTCCAGTCAGCGGATTTCTGAATGATATAGAACTGGGGGTGATAATCAGTTCGCCGGCCAAATCGGTGAGATTGATCCGAGGATCTTCAAGTTCCAATTCACCTTGAGAGAGATTAACGGTCATCGCATTTTTAACTTCGCGTGAATCTCGGAAGAAGAGTTCATGCTTCAGGCTTGCGACTCCACTGGGATTGTATCGGTCCCAAACCAAACGGAGTGCCGGCGGAATTCTCTGCCGAAGTTCTTCGTCGAGCGAGAGTTGAGCCACTTCGAGAACAAGTTCGAAATCACCGAGAGACAGTCTTCCACCGCCATCTAGGCGAATGCTTTTTACGGAACTGTCAAATGCGAGACCGTCCATTTCCCACAGGTCGGGATCTTCAGAAGATATTTCTAGGCGAAGTTGGGAAACGTCGAGTCCCCCAGGGCTATGGGCTACAGTTTCTGGGCATGTTTGAACCTCTAGATTTCGAATTACAAATTCAGGAGGTTCGATCACCTTTTTTTCAGAGGTGAGAATGGATTCCTCTTCGGTGAGAGGTCCCTGGACAGGTGAGGTGGATTCACGCACCACATTCAGGAGGGTGAGATCGCCACGGTTATTTCTCTCAAGAACGACTGTTGATTTATTCACCTCGACTCGTGAGATGACAAAATTTCCAGAAAGAAGTCCCAGTATTGAAAGATCAACATCGAGCGATCCGATTCTTAACAGTTCTGCAAATCGGCTACCTTCCGGAGAGTGGATGACTAAATCTTCCACGAGAACACTAGAGGGCCATTCCCATTGAACCTTGGCGACACTGAATCCCGTGGAGATGCGCTCTTCTAGAAGGGAGGTTGTTCTGAGGTAGAGTTGCTCCGGGCTTAAGACCCGTTCAGCGACCCAAAAGAACACTCCAACGAGCATGACAGGAAGAACGACAAATAAAATAATTCGTCGTGTTCGGATCGCCCTTTGTAGAGTCTGTGTGGATTTCTTGTGTACCCGAGGTAACGGAGTCGGATCTGCGGATGGCATCTCCGGAGAATCATTCACCGTGTTTACCCTCTTTCGACTTCCAAATGGTCCTGATCGGTGACTTTATCTTCCAACTGACTAACCGGCACACGTGTGATTCGTCTTCCTAGAAGACAAGTCACTTCATATGGGACGAGGTTGCACCAATGAGCCAATTCTTCGGCGCGTATGCTTTCCCCGTTATCTTCACCCAACAGTGTGACGAAGTCTCCGACTTCAACACCCGGGACATCGGTGACATCGATAGTCGTGTAGTCCATGGTGACCCGACCAACTACCGGAACTTTTGTTCCCCGAACGATGACAAATCCCTTATTGGAAAGAGAAGTGGGGAGACCGTCATGGTAACCGATAGATATCGTCGCCAGCCGGGAATCCCGCTTTGTCACGAACGTTCCACCATAACCGATGGAACGGCCCTCGGTATGGTCTCTCAGGTAAACGATTTGGCTGTGAAGTGAGAGGGCGGGGCTCAATTGAAGATTCGTGTCGTCCTTGGGTAAAATCCCGTAGATCCAGCCACCCAACCGAACCATGTTGAAATCCGGATCAGTACAGCGAAGAGCCGATTTACTCGCATCGACGTGAATAAAGGGGGGGTGAATACCCAGCTCCTGAAGTGTGTTTAAAACAAGTCTAAACGCTGTTTTTTGAAGATGGACGATTTCGTCAGAGCGTGGAGTGGAGAGATGAGTTCCTAGACCCTCTAAGTGGAGCCATGGGCTCTTTTCAATAATTTGAGCATATTTTGCAGCGTGTTCAGAACTGACACCTAATCGCGACATGCCGGTATCTACCAAAAGGTGTACGGGGATCGGTTTACCGCGATTTTGAGCCAGCTTTTCTAGCTCAGCGATACGGCCAGGAGAGTGAATCGTGACAGTGATGTCTTGTTCCATCACTGAATCTAATTCCGACTCAATCAATGCACCGAGTACAAGAATCGGAGCGGTGATGCCATGTGCTCTCAGGTCGAGTGCTTCTCTAGATGTTCCAACGCCGAGGTAGTCAATGCCGTCTTCTTGAAGTCTCTTGCAAACTGCAATTGCTCCGTGGCCGTAAGCATCCGCTTTGACGACCGCGAGAATACGCCGCGAGGGTAACATGTCTCGGGCACAGCTTAGATTAGTAGAAATGCGATCAAGATCGATGCATGCCCAGGCTCTGTCGCCTTTCATGATCGCTCCTGTTCCGCAAGTTTTTTTCTTCTCCCTTCTTCAGCACGGCTGACTCTGAGATATCGCGGCTGCAATTGGTGAGGATTCTGCCAACCGGTAGGGGGCTCGAAGTCTTCTCGAAAGGTGCGGATCGCTTGGACCGAAAGTTCCCAACCTGATCGCGCAGGAGGTTGGTCGTATTCGATTTCTGAGACCGGAATCCCTTCGGACCATTCTAGATTTCGACAGCCACTTCCAACAACTCCTGTTCCTTCAGCGATGAGTGCTGGTAGTTCTTCGACTTGAACCGCCATTTCTTCGCTAGCAGGCGTGATCTTTCCAGAAGAAGCTTCAAAAATTCCCATATCCCTATCGCCTCCACTGGCATCCAGAATGGCAGCCCAGCGTCCGTCTTTTCCCAGTCCGTGAACCATACATTCGAGGGAAGACAGACCCAAAGCGGGGATATTGAGTCCCCAGCTGAGAGCTTTGGCAGCGGCCACTCCGATACGGATACCTGTAAATGAACCGGGACCGCGACTGACAGCGATGACGCCTAGGTCTGATCTGCTGGCATGTTCTTCGATCAGTGTGTCAATCCTTGGCATGAGTTCTTTGCTATGGACTAACCCGGGACTGAAAGGAACTTGTGCGATGAAATCTCCCCCGATACTTCCTAATGCGATCGACCCTTGCCGTTGGCTCGTTTCGATCATGAGAATCAATTGATCTTCTTTAGGGATTTTACGGGGTTCTAGATTCATCGTTCATCCCCGTAATTGCGATGGAAGTGGCGAGCATTTTTTGCATATTTGGATGCAGCACTCACGAAACTTCTTCGCTCTTCTTCGGTGACTTCGCGAACAATTTTTCCTGGGACTCCGACTACCAGTGATCCATCGGGGATATTTGATCCCGGTGGAACGACAGCCCCTGCCGCAATAAGGCAGTGATCACCAACGATGACATCTTCGAGTAGGACTGAACCCATCCCGATGAGTGTATTAGAGCCCACCTTCAAGCAGTGAACGATAGCTCCGTGACCGATGGTGACGTCATCACCTATTTCCAGCGGTTTTCCTGGATCAGCATGAACCATGCACAAATCTTGAATATTGACCCTTTGACCCAGTGTTATTTTGGCGTCATCTCCGCGAAGAACCGCTCCGTACCAAATACCTGAATCTTTTCCGATATGGACATCGCCGACAATTGTGGCGTTGCCGGCATGAAACCAGCCATCTCGATGTTTGAAATCACCGCCGATGTTGAGATCAACGGCTGCATCGTCGTCTGCTGTGTTTCGATCAGGAGAGGTCATTCCACTACTTTCTGATGTCTAAATGGCAGCATGAGAAACGAACTGATTCTTCTCCCGAGTATGGACGAGGAAGACAATAACCGGGCAGGGCCAGAGTAACTTGTTGGATCACCCCTTGCCCCCCCTGTATTGGGATCACGATAATCAAGGTATGGGGAGCCAGCAACAACTGCGGGTGAAGGAGTTTTTAATGCCACACGTGATTCTCAAGGGTCGGATATCCCTCAAGGAGATCTGGAGTGATTTTTCTCCTCGTCAGGATGTGACAGGAGCCCGTGTTCAGAACTATATGGGGGTCTATTTACGGAGTGACGAGGGGCAATTGCTATACCGTTGCCTCGCCGTGGAATTAGGAGTGACGCAGACCTTTTTCTTGATAGTCGACGACAAGGGCGGTTCCTACACCGTTAAGTGTGTGAATGACCCACATTTGGAAAAGGGACCTGTCGTTAAAGACATGATTGTAACGATCAGTAAAGAGCTGATAGCCAGGGGGCTCGTTTTGGAAAAGACCAATATTACTGAATTTGATTTCGTCACGGGCGAGGAGTCAGAATGAGCCTTTCCTTGTTATTGGCCATCATTTGTTCGCTTCCTCAGGGGAGTTCTCACCTTGTTGAGACACAGATTTTGCCACGATCTTCTGATAAGTCGCCGAGTAAGGTTTGGAGTGTCCCCGATTTGAAATCAGGGCCTGTCCCCAAAACGCTGGTAGGTCTGGATAAAATTTTCAAGAAATGCATCACCGTTTTCGGTATTCATGTCTTGGCCACGGAAGATTTCGATGACACCAAGTTTCGCCACGTGGCTTCAATCTTAGCGGAGTATCTTGATAACGACGAAGATGGTCAGCCAGATAACCCTCTCGTGGTGGAAGCGATGTCCTCCCGATTGATGGCGATGGTTTTGTTTCGCACTGAGAGACAGATGTCTCGGCTCGACCGGTCTGCAGTAGAAGATTATGGGTATCGATATCTGCAGGGACAGTTTGAGGAAGAGACAGATCCTGAAGATCGATTCGATGCCACGCTGGAAGAAGTCCTGCATCTGGTAACGACCGGATATGCCGAAGCCTATCCCAGAGTCTTTGGCACATTACCTGGAACTGAACTCTCCGATTGCTTGGATCGGGCAAGAGGGGGGCGATACGCCCGTGTGCCTCGTTCGTATCCTGACGAAGCTTGGTTTCACTATGACGATCGTTCTTGTGATTATTCTTGTATGGGAGTGGAGTATCTATATTGGGCGCTCACATCACTTTTGGGCGCACAGTCAGAATCGAATCGGCGTAGAGAAATTATTCATGAATGGAAATTGGTCACCCCAGAAAGTGTTCGAGAGCGTGATCCGTGGATTACTTCTTTATTGACGAATGAGAAGTATAGGTGGGCGATCGAACTTCCCGACGGTAAGTATTCCCCGGGGAGCCAGAAGAAATCAGGTCCCGAAAAAAAGGGATCTTCACAGGAGTCTGGTCAGGAAAAAACTCGTGACTGATCTCCGTTGACTTCTCTTAGCTTTGGGCTTTATTCACCAATGCACGTACTCTTTCCTCATCGACGGGAGCGTTCACCTGACCATTAATTTTCAGGGAAGTTCCGACGATGGCACCGTCTGCCACTGAGAGTAATGACGAGATGTTTTCCTCACTCGCACCACTTCCGATGAGAAGTGGAACGTCGGGAACCGAGGCGCGCACGACTTTGAGTTCATCTTGATCCACTGAAGACCCTGTTGCCGCTCCTGTGACAATCACCGCTCCTGCGTGCCCTCTTTTGACGACGTCTTGTGCGGCTTGTTCTATATCGAATCCTGCCGGACGCAGTGCGTGCTTCACTCCGATATCTGCAGCGATCGATATGTTTTCCGCATCCCAAGATTGTTGTTGGCGAAGAGTGCGATGGGCTTGGCCTTGAATCCAGCCTTGATCGGTCAGCATGGCAGAGGTGTGAACATTAACTCGAATGAAGGAACCTCCTGCTGCGGCTGCAATGGCGAGCGCCGAGCTGGCATCATTCCTGAGAACGTTGACTCCGATGGGAAGATCTCCTGCGGCATCTCGGATAGACCGAATGATCACACTCATCTCTGCGATGGTGTTCGCTTCGACTTGATCGGGATAGAACGGAGCATCTCCAAAGTTTTCGACGATCAATCCTGCCACGCCACCGGAGATCAGAGCTTGAGTATCTGCTAGGGCAAAATTGAGAAGCTCTTTTCTGGAGAGTCTATGGGAAGGACTTCCAGGAAGTGCAGGAAGGTGAATGACACCGATGATGGATCGGGATCCCTGAGCAATGGGAAAATTCATCGGACTCCTCTCGTCGGTCTTGCATGGTAACCTCCCGAGGGGACCGGGTCAGGGCGATGCTGATGTTTCCTTCAGATTGGAACGCTTCGCTGGAGTTTGAATGATCTGACGATGTTGGAATGATTCGACGATGTTGGCAAGATTCGAGGGAGATCGATAGGAAGGTTTCACGGTGGAGTCAATGGCGGATAAACCCCAAAAGCGCGTGATTGTGACCGGAGCGAGTCAGGGATTGGGACGGGTTCTCTCGGAGTTATTGGCACAATCCGGGTGGCGAGTGGGAGCGGTAGCAAGGAACAGTGCTGCGCTTGAAAATTTGGTCTCGACCACAGGAGTTGCTGCGGCCCGAGGGGCGGATTTGACCGACCCTGAAGCGGCTCGCACAGCGATCGACGAACTGGCAGAAGAGCTAGAAGGCCTCGATGCTCTCGTGAATAACGCTGGAAAAGTCCATTTTCAGCCCTTCGAAGAGACCCGTTCCGGGGATTATTTGCGAGTGT
>JAACCY010000123.1 GCA_009937185.1 Planctomycetia bacterium | reverse complement strand
GCGCAGTATTTCGAAGCGCAGTATTTCGAAGCGCAGGAAGTATGGGTGCTTTCTAGATCAGCAAAAATAGCCCAGCTCTGCGTATGCTCCGCCACGTTGAGTAGAGTTCTAGTCGGTGTGTATCGGTCGAGGAGCCCAGCGATATTCTCCGATGTCTCCTCTGAAAATCTTTCCTTCGAAATCGATGCGAGAGGCCCTCTCGTAGGCGAGTGCCCGCGCTTCTTCGAGAGTGTCTCCAAGAGCGGTGATTCCGAGCACTCGTCCTCCTGAGACGACGACGTCGCCCGCAGAGTTCTGTGCTGTTCCCGCATGGAACACCTGGACATCCTCATTCGGTTCGGAAAAGAGATCTCCATGGATCACCTGACCCTTGCGGGGTGACTCTGGATAGCCTTCCGAAGCGAGGACGAGGCAGAGCGCGTGTCTCGGGTCCCAGTTGATCGACGCGGTGGAAGGTCCGTCACCGGCAGTGGCTTCGAGCAGATCCACCAGGTCACTCTTGAGCCTCAGGAGGACGGGCTGGGTTTCAGGGTCTCCCAGGCGGCAATTGTACTCGAGGACTTTGGGCCCCGATTCGGTCCACATGATACCTACATAGAGAACTCCACTGTAATCGATGCCGTCTTTGACAAGGCCTTCGAGAGAAGGCTCGACGATGGTCCTGCGGACTAGATCTAGATCTTCAGCGGAGGTGAAGGTTCCAGGGCAGAATGCACCCATACCACCGGTGTTGGGACCTGCGTTTCCGTCTCCGAGAGGTTTATGGTCCTGAGCTGTCGGCAGTAAAAGTGCATCCGTTCCTTTGACGACCGCCAGTATTGAAACTTCTGGTCCTTGCAGGAATTCTTCGATCACCACGGTTTTGCCGCTGTCACCAAAAAGTTGTCCGGTGAGCATATCTGTCGCGACTTGTTGGGCGTGTTGCTGATCTTCGCAGATGATGACGCCTTTGCCGGCTGCGAGGCCGCTGGCTTTGACGACAACCTGTTCAGGGAGTTCCGCTAACGCAGCAGGAATTTCAGAGACGTCATGAAGGGTCTTTGAGACTGCGGTTGGAATGCCATGACGATCCATGAATGCCTTGGAGTAGGCTTTTGATCCTTCGAGTTGGGCCGCTGCCGCGCCGGGACCAAAACAGGGAATGCCCGCATCGCGTAAGTGATCCGCGAGGCCATCTACGAGCGGAGCCTCTGGACCTATGACGACATGATCGACAGAAGCGTCCTTGCAACGTTGAATGAACTCTCCAAAGTTATCTTTGGAGACCGCTGGCCAACAGTCGCCTAAGCGAGCCATGCCGGGGTTACCCGGTGCCCTAATGATGTGCTGAACTCTTGGAGAGCGTGCCAATCGCAAAGCGATGGCGTGCTCTCTACCTCCGGATCCAACGACAACTATTTTCATGGGGCTGGCCTCTCATGATCTTCGTTTTTCAAACTTGATTGTAAGGTGCGATCCTTGAACCCCAAACCAAACATGGCCCAAAGGAACCAAGCAATCATCCACATGGGGATTGCTGAAATGGCGACGATGAGCTCGGAAATCGGTAAATCTTCCAAACTTGATGCACTCAGTCGCTTTGTGGAGACGAAAACCCAGAAAAAGTGGAAATCGATCCAAGTCATACCACTGAGAAATAGCAGGGTGGTTCTTTGAGGTGAAAGAGGGGGGGTCTGCTTCCAGAGGAATACTGAAATGAAAAGGACTCCATGGAGATAAAGGCCGCTGACGTAGGTGTTGATGGATTCATAAAGGTCACTGTAGATCAGGGCGAATGGGAAGCTGAAGGCGATAAAAACTAGCAGTTTTCTGAGCTTCAGAGCCACAGGGCGAGCTCTCTCTTCTTCCATGGAAAAGTGAGTGACCGCAAGAATGTAAAGGGTCATGGAGAAAGCGTAGAGCCCGACGAGTGAATCCCATTGGGGGAATTTTCCGAGACTCATGGTGGCGACTGAAAGGATAAGGGTCCCTCGAACCATACCCATGCAGAAGGGTCCCAAAAGGGGAACAAACTTAAACAAGCCATTATAAAGAAGGATGAAGCCAAGAGTGATTGCACTGAGGATAAGACCGTCAATGGAAGTTTCTTTTTTCCAAAGGTAAATCCCCGCGGAACAGATCAGGAAACTCACAAAGAAGCTTGAGATCAAAAGGTTCGCCAAGCCCAGGCTGAGTTCTCCGGTCACGAGTGGTCTCGGAATCGCGAGGCCCCTCTGTGCATTGATCTGATCTTGGTTGAGATCTAAGCGATCATTCAGTCCCATTCCAAACAGGTAAAGGCTAATTCCTTGAAGCAACATCAGGGCTAGTAGGACCGAATCCCAATCTCCACCTGAGATGACTGTAGCCACTCCAATATTGATGATGACCGTGGGCAGCAGCTTTATTCGTAAAAACCGCGACATGGTCCTAGCCTAATCTTAAGATGTCGTTGTACGTGACAAAGAGAGCCATCGAGATCAGCATCAAAAATGCGACGAGATGCACATAGTTCTGTATCTGGTCCGGTACCGGTTTTCCTCGAATACCTTCGATGGTCAGAAACAAAATATGTCCTCCATCGAGAATCGGGAATGGAAGTAGATTGAAAATTCCCAGATTGATACTGATGAGAGCGAGCAGGAACAATAGGTTTCCAAAGCCCACACTGGATACTTTTCTTCCCAAGTCAATGATGCCCACAGGACCGTTCAGGTTTTTCCCGTGAACGTCACCGGCGAAGAGTGCTCGGAGGGTGAGGAATATTCGTCCTCCCCATATCCATGATTGATCGATTCCGGCTGAAAGAGCCTGGCCAAAGGGCAGTTCTTCTCGGAATTGGAGTGCCGACATCTGTAAGCCGAGTGACGTCATGAGGGGGAGTGGGGTGACCGAAATGTCGCTCATATTCTCGGAGAACTCATCTGAGATCGAGATGGTTACTTCGCCCTCTGCAGCAGGGATTGCGGATTGAATTTGGGTCCAGTCCTCCACGGTGATTTCGTTGATTCCTAGAACTACTGACCCTGAAGGGATTTCAGCGAGACGCGCAGGGGATCCCGCCAATGTTCTTCCAATGATGGGCTGAGAACGGGTCACGAGTCCTAACTTCATATCTTTTTGCAAACGTGTCGAACGAAGAGCACGTGGAGCTGTAGCGGTAATCCACTTCACTTGCGTTCCAGTAGGAAGGACGTCGTCGAGATACTCTTCGAGGCCATTGAAATGATTCTCGATACTGAGGATCTGGCATCCTTTTGTAATGCCAATGGTCTTCGCGTCCTCACTGACATTTGTTACCCAGCGTTGAGAATCTCCAACGATGATGTCTTCAAGAATCCAACGGCGCAAATCCTTTGCAGGGACTACTTTACTCGAGCCGTCTAGAAAACGACAAGCAAGATTGACATCGCGTAGTTGAGCTGCTTTTTCAATGGTGTAGAGATCGAAGACTTCAACATTGACCAGGTTTTCTCCTGACACCTGTAGCGAAATAAGTTCGTCTCCAGATTTGAATACCGTTGAAGCGGGCTCTCTGGAGTCCACGATGGTTCGGGCACGAGCCAGAATACCTAGACTCGTTCTCGCTGCCGAATCTACCGGGGGAGGTTCGAGAGGAATAGATGCATTGAAGGGCGATCCAGCACGAATGGTTTCTATATCCAAGACACCGGTCGCTGTCGATTGTCGGATCCGACTCAATGATCGAACCAACAAGTCTGCCGGGAGATCGGAAGGTATTTTCAGAACAAGTCCATCTTCAGGGACATTGAGTCTGATCGACTGAATCTGATCACCCTCTTGAAGGCCTGCTAATTGTGACGGTGATCCCTCTACGACGGAGGAGATGGTGTTACTGATGGAAGGATAGATACCGATGCGATAACGACCGTCCGCCGTATTCCATTCCGGCTGGACAGCCACTTCTAGTGAACGCGTCTCTGATCCATCGGCACCTTCGCTTCTTTCGAGTCCTAGCTTGACGGGTTTTGATCCTCCTGCGAGAGCAATCGCTGTCGCAATATTGGAATAGTCACTCCACGGCTCTCCATTGACGGAGGTGATCTTGTCACCCGTACGAATCCCGGCATGCCATGCGGGGCCTCCCGGGTCTGTTCCTCCTACTACCGGCGCCATCTGTTTCACTCCCATTGTGAAGGCGAGTGCGAACAGTGCTAATCCTGAAATCAAATTCATCGCGGCTCCGGCGACGAGAATGAGTAGGCGTGAAGGAATCGGTTTGCGATGGAATTCATCTTCAGAATCGGTGCGTTCTTCGCCGGGATCTTCACCCGCCATTTTGACGTATCCACCGAGTGGTACGAGTCCTATGACGTATTCTGTTTCTCCGTAAGTGAAGGCGAATAAGCGGGCGCGCCAGCCAAAAATGGTCGGTTGAAAATCGACGGCAAATGTATGTACGCGGACACCCACGAACTTGGCAGCTAAGAAATGTCCCAGCTCATGAATGAAGATCAAAAAACCAATACCTAGGATGGCGAGAATGAGATTCAAAGGATCCAGCTCCTGATTCTTTTGCGTGTCTCTAAATCTGCCTCGAGGATGATTTCGAGGCAGGAGGCTTCCTGAGGTGAGTGTTCCTGAATGGCGCGCTCAACCAGATCATAGATCTGAAGGAAAGCCACGTCACCGGAAAGGAAGGCAGATACTGCTTCTTCGTCTGCAGCATTCAGGACTGCCCCGTAAGTTGTTCCGGGACAATCCAAGACGGTCTGAGCCAGCCTCAAGGCTGGAAAGGTCTCATGATCCACTGTTTCAAATGAGAGTTCACCTCTCCCGACGAGATCGAGAGGGGAGAAGTTCCCAGATCTCCGTTCCCCAATATTCAAGGCATTACGAATAGGGACTCTCATATCCGGTTCACTGAGATGGGATATCGAATTGCCGTCCTGGAACTCCACAAGGGCATGTATGACCGATTGGGGATGTACCACGACTTCGATGCCTCCCGGAGGAGTACCAAAAAGGTCGACCGCTTCAATCAGCTCAAAGGCCTTATTAAAAAGCGTGGCGCTGTCGACACTGATACGAGGGCCCATCTTCCATGTGGGATGAGCTAACGCTTGATCAACGGTGACTTTTTCTAATTGTTGACGGTCCATCCCCCTAAAGGGGCCACCGGATGCGGTGAGTAATATTCTATGTACGCCTTGGAATGGATGAGCGCCGATGCATTGTTGGATAGCATTATGCTCTGAATCTACGGGAATGATTTGAGCATCATTCTGCCGAGCTGTTTCCTTCATCAATGAACCTGCTGTGACCAACGATTCTTTATTGGCTAAAGCAAGGTCGCAGCCACTTTCAAGGGCCTTGAGGCTGTAAGTCAGGCCTGCGAAGCCGGTGATTCCATTGAGAACGACGTCATATTGACCTTCTGATAAGGCTTGGAGCAGAGACTCTGATCCTGTTTTTATCTCAGCTGGAATTGAGGTTTCTGGATCAGGAGAGACGAGGATCACATCCTCTGGAGAATGCTCCAAGTACTGCGAATGCAGAGACTGGAGACGTGATCCCGCTGCGATGAGTGTGGGGACGAGTTGCCCCTTCGACTCCGAGATCACTTCCAGCGCCTGACTCCCAATAGAGCCTGTGCTCCCGAGAATGGCGACCCTTCTTGAGGGACTGCGCATAGTCATTCCTTTTCCCCTCTATCTTCCTTCGAAGACAGAGTAACCGAGACGGGCATAGATTGTATGTGCTTCTTAAAGAGTGGCTTCTGAGGTCGTGGTGTTACCGATTTTGGGAACGTTTGACTCCATCTTGGCGTGGACTCATGAGATGTTGAGTTCTTGATCCCCGCTTCGGACTCGGTTACCGATGGAAACTAGGCAGCATCAAAATCGCAGGGAGACGCCAGTGCTTAAGGAACTCTTTAGAATACCGACACCATTCGGTGATTTTCCCATCTTTGGATATGGGGCAATGGTTCTGTGCGGTGTGTTGGTCGGGATTTATCTACTGCGAAAAGGAGCGGTTCGCCGCGACTTGAATCCGGAAGCTGTTTCGGATCTCGCTATATATCTCGTGCTGTTTGGCGCTGTCGGAGCGCGCACTTGGTATTTGATTCAGTTCAGGGATCAGGTTTTCAGTGGTGGTAATTGGTGGGAAGCCTTTGCCCTCTGGAAGGGTGGCCTTGTGCTTTACGGTGCTATTGCGGGTGGTCTTCTCGGATTTGCCTGGTTGCAGCGTCGTCAGCAATTTGGGTCGACTCGTGATTTGCTCGACGTGATCGCCCCTGCACTAGCGATAGGTATCGCCTTCGGAAGAATCGGCTGTTTCCTAAATGGGTGCTGTTGGGGGGGGACTTGTCCGCCAGATTTTGTCTTTGGAGTGATATTCCCAGCGGGCAGTCCACCCGCTTTTGCCCTTGGTGATGGTAATTTTCCGAGTCCTACGCTCCATCCGACACAACTTTATTCTGCTGCCCAAGGAATAATTCTTTGTGCCCTTTTGTGGCTGTCGGGGGGGCGTTGGAGGAGTCGGCCGGGTCGCAGCTTCGCACTCTTCCTGGCGCTCTACGCGTTGGGGCGATCTGCTATTGAGTCGATTAGGGGCGATCACGGGGTACTATCGGGCGAATTGACGGTTTCTCAGTGGGCTTCGATCGTCGCTTTTTCACTGGCAATTTACCTCTGGAAAACCGCCCCAGAGAGAACAAGTGAATCCGATACGTCCAGCGAAAATGGATAATTTCCCAAATCGGGAATTGCATTGGGCTTATATTTACTGAAAAATCTTAAATCAGTGTTGACGGACCGGAATGAGTCTGTAGTATTCCGATCTGCTCGTTGTTCAACACTTGCGGGTTTCCCTTGGCATGTCGCCCACGGAGGCGGTTCGGTAAAACGACCCGCCGCATGGTGCTGTCAACCCCGCGTGAATGACGAGACTGTTCTTTGAAAATTTGGGCCCGTGACGCAAAGAAGGTCTACGTTACCCTCCCCGGGGTAACGATAATGACCTGAACTTTGTAAGTTCGGTGAATTTCAATTTTTGACTAGATTGCGATTCTGGCATCACGCCTGTTGCTTCTTGTCGCCTTGTGCGGTGGGAGGTCGGGTTAGTGTTGTCGGAAAAAAATTGCCAAAATTAAACTGAAGGGTTTGATACTGGCTCAGAACGTACGCTGACGGAATGGATTAGGCATGCAAGTCGAACGCTTG
>JAACCY010000122.1 GCA_009937185.1 Planctomycetia bacterium | reverse complement strand
GTTTCGTTCGCGGGTTGAAAAGAGAGTCCCATCGCAGTGACGATGGAAGCCACTCCGGCGATGCCCGCCACTCCGAACCCCGGAATCACGAACAGCTCGATCAACATTAAAAAGAAACCAATTCCGAGAGTGGTCAATTCAATCCAGCCGACTCCTCCATCTGCGAAATTAGACACCATGAATAGGGAAACAAACGCCAGTGCTAGACCACTGCCGAGACCTACTCCAGGTAGTTTAAGTTCTAAGACGAGAGCGATGGCGGCTCCGAGCACCAAGAGAAACTTGATGAATCGGCTCCAACCTCTGAAGGAGTCCATCGCCATGCCACCGGCGTCACCGATACGTTTTTGTCCCAGAATCTCCTGCGAAGTGAGCACGTTGAGGTGACCCAGATTGAAATCAGAGAGAAGCTGTTCAGGAGATTGACAAATGTAGCTGATAAATCCGTACTCGAATGCTTCTTCTTCATCGATGGTGAGGATTTCTCCTGATTCAACAATGCGTTCTACTGAAGATGCCGCTCTTTCCGCGGGGGTCAAATCTTCGAGTTCTTGATCCGTTAAGTACCTTTCGGATCTTTGCCCACTCCGAACCCTGAGAACTCCAATTTCTTTTGTCACCATGGCTTCAGCCCAAGCTGTTGGATAACCACGTTCTCGAGCCCAGCGGCGCATATCCGCACGCACTGTCGTCTGAATTTTTTCAGGTAATTCGTTTCCAAGGAAATCGATGGGTTGGACATCCCCGATCCGGCTATTATCGCCCATCGTTAGGTTGCGGCAGGAAAAAGCGACCAAAGTTCCGCCGCTGTATGCGCTTCGGCCATTGGGAACCCAGCCAAATGTTTCGATGCCGGTATCTGAAAGATTATCAATGTAGTCGGCCAGTTCCCGACTTGCTTCGATCGTTCCTCCAGGAGTGTCGAGTTTGATGATCAGAAATTTAAGATCTTTGTCTTTGAGAAGCTCGACGGTCGCCTTGAAATCTTTTGCAGTTCCAGCATCAATCCCGCCTAAAATCGTCACGATAGCGGCTGTGCTCGATAGATTTTCTGGGACCTCTATACCTTGAGCACATAATGCTGAAGATCCTAAAGATGATGATCCAAGGATCAAAAATGGAACAAGAGTGGCAAAGAGTAGCCTCAAAGAAGGCCGCATTGCAGTCGGAGAGGCAACACCGGACAATTCATCCTCTTTCGCTGGGGGTTTTAGGCTGTTTCGAGATCATTCAAGCAGGAATTCATACCTGTATGCCTGTGGGGTGACAGGAATCTCCCGCACTGACCATTGTCATAAGATATACAGCTCCCATCAAGGGATCAGGGAGAGGATAGCGGGGATCCTAGGGACTCTTCCTCGATGGATTTCTCCTGGATGTCTGACTTCTTCTTCATAATCCGGATTGTGAATCGAATTGGACTCTGTAATTGAGAATGATCGGTATTGTTCCGATCGTGGAATGAGAAGTATAAAAGTGGCTTCAGGCGGTTAGGGGCAGAACTTCCGAGTACTCCAGGATGGGCTTCAGGATGGGCTTCAGGATCGACTCCGGTGAGTCTTACCATGGGATCTCCAGCCTCAGTCTTCGAGACCTTCATGGGGTGCCTGTGCTGGCTGACGCTGCATGATGAGCTTTGCTGCGTACCGAGACAGAATCAGATAAAAGGGCATCTCCGCCCACATCCATATTGGGACTGGAAGTATGAGAGCGTTGATGATTCCTCCCAAGAGAGAGAGCGAACCGACGATCATGGCTGGAAGAAGCGGTTGAGAAATACAAATTCGTGCTGCGACGAAAGCACCCACAAAGGCTTGGCTTAAATGTGCGAGGATCGGTATGAAATAGGCGGTGAGTGGAAGGGTGCTCATGTATTGACGAAAGCCTTCAGTATCCCCCATCGAGAGATCTGCAGGGGGTGGGTAGAATATGAAATTGACTTCGACCAAGGCCAGATTGCAGGCCATGCCGACGATCAACCCTACGATGACCGCGAGGAAGATTTTCGCGGGATGACTTTTAGACATGGCACTCTTCTTTCGGGGGTATGGCGTTATTTCTTGGGGTTAAAGGGAGCGGTGGGATCGCGTCCAAATGCGGGCTCCAAAAGAATCGTACCAGGTTCACATTTTCTAAGAATCCCGTCCATATAGACGGTTTCACCGATGCGGAAATGTATTGCAGCATTGGCGAAATCGTCCAAATCACATTCAATACCGTGGCCTAGAAAAACCGATACGTCTTTCGGCTGACTCACGTCTATTCGAGTGACGACGCCTTTGATGGTTATTTTCTTTTGTATGTAGTTCTGGCCTAATCTGGAGACGTCTTCTTCAAGGAACTGAGCCTCAGGTTTTCCGTAATCCATGTTCAAGCCCTGGCATCCCAAAGAGATACTGGCCATTAAAAGGACTCCAAGTGTCAAAAGTTCATTTTTCATTTTATTTTGCTCCACTTTCATCGTCAGCCATTGAGCCCGCCGTCGGACTCTATGCTGGCGGCCTATTCTGGGAAGACTTCGTTGCTGCGGTGATCATACTCGAAGTCTATAAAGCCTCTCACTATGAATTCGGAGGCGGAGATCGCAGAAGGACACAACCTCCGTCGATCATCCGGTGGGGGACTCCTTCGCTTCACTCAAATGATTTATTGTGAAGCTTCCAGTATGCCGGAGTGCCCTTGAGTTTTTCGTTCTCCTGAGCGTGGTCGATGGCTTTCTTTCCCTCTTTGTCTTTGGCAAGAGCATCCGCGCCTTTTTCGAGAAGCAGCTGAACAATCTCAGGCGTGGAGGAGAATTGTGCGGCGACCATCAACGGGGTGAGGCCTTCAGGGCTTCTCGCATTGACTTCCGCACCCTTTTCGAGAAGCAACTGAACAATCTCAGGCGTGGAGGAGAACCCTGCGGCGACCATCAACGGGGTCCAGCCTTCAGTGTCTCTGGCTTCGAGTTCCGCACCCTTTTCGAGAAGCAGCTGAACAATCTCAGGCGTGGAGGACTTCCCTGCGGCGAACATCAACGGGGTCCAGCCAGCAGTGTTTCTCGCATTGACTTCCGCCC
>JAACCY010000121.1 GCA_009937185.1 Planctomycetia bacterium | reverse complement strand
TGCGAGTGGTCATGCGAGTGATCGTGTGAGTGATCGTGTGAGTGATCATGTGAGTGGTCATGCGAGTGGTCATGTGAGTGACCGTGCGCTTGTCCTTTGAAGTGTCGGTAGCGGTGGCGTGCGAGGAACAGGCCAAACAGGATCAACATGACTCCAGAGAGAACACTAAAGGTCGTGGTAATCCAATTTTGATAGGTGGCTGACATCGATTTGTCGGCACTCCACTCGATCAATGACAAAAGTACGAGGCCAAGAAGAAAGACACTGGCGGTATGTGCGATGGTGACAATGATGCCTAGGATCACAGCGTCCCTGATGCGACCCCGAGTACCTACCAGATAAGCAGCGACCATCGTTTTACCATGGCCTGGCCCGAGTGCATGTCCCGCTCCATATATAAAGGCCAGAAGGAGAGCGAGCATGATCTCCCAGATGGCTGCTTTTCCAGAGACGATGGTTTCGACGATATTACCGATCTCTTCTTCTTCAGAGACCTGTGGTGGGTTGTCACCCTTTGCAATTTCGGGGGGACGAGTGGGTTTAAAGGTGTCTTTATCAGAGGTGTCTTTTTGACTTGAGAGGGGGTCTGACCCTTTCGATTTATTCAGCCATTGGCGAATCGAATCAGACGTGGGTGGATCATCTTCAAAAGGGTCAAAGGGCGTAGCACCTGGGTGAAAATGGAGTATTGAATTCCGACCTGGTGTGCGCAGAAAAGGACCTTGGTCCTCGATCAGTTCCGGAGCGGGATCAAGGATTAGAACTGAAAGAGCCGGGTCGTGGTCTTCCAGTGGAATCCAGGTGATTTGACTGGAAAGGCGATTGGTATGAGTGCCGTCATGCCAGTGGAGCCACCAACCACCCGCGCCCCAAGGAGCATCGTCAGGAAGTGCTGAAGGAAGTTGACCTACCAGTGTGAAATAAACATCAAAAGCTCTCGCACTGACGGATCCTTGCAGGCCTTCTTCTTCGATGGTTTTCAGTTCTAGAGGGATTTTTTGCCCATTGATTTGGAGGCTTAAATCTGGAAGCAATGAACTGAGTAGGTTTTCCAAATAAGGACGCCACTCAGCCTCTTCGACTCGTTCATTATTGTTGGCATCGAGATTGGAGAGGACCGGAAAGCCAGAAGAGGCACTCCAGCCGTGATTAAAAAGCATGACCAATTCTGAGCCACGAAGTGTAAAGGTGACTTGAGTGCCGACACCCTCCAACAATTCGTGAGCCTGGACCCGCCGTTGAGTCGAACTGCCGAAGAGTACGGTCAGAGTCGTGATTAGTAGCAGGTATTTCATTGCGCTGGTTTTCAGCATGCTTCCCATTCCTCATCCGGTGGCGATATCGGTGTCAGGGGCGCATAGGCGACGACGAGTTGTCGCTCTTCACCATTTTCAAATCGAACGGTGATGCGGCGAGATGAGCCGTATCCCTGGACAGTATTGACTCTGCCTCGTCCCAGTAATTCATGTTGAACCCATGCACCGGGGTGGAGTCCATCGTCTTCCTCAGAGTCATGAGCACTCTCTTCGTCCCATACTGTAGGAGAAGTGTGACCTGACCGAGAGGGGGATCGATCAAATTCGATGGAAGTGCCTTCGAGTTCGCTAAGGAAGGAGGAGGGGAGTCGAGGTTCTCTCTCTTGGAATCGTCTTCGCCATGAACTATGGGTCAAAACCAATTCTTCCATGGCTCGTGTGACGCCCACATAGAGCAACCTTTTTTCTTCATCAATGCCCTCTACTTCACCATGACGAGAGTGGGGAATCAGAGTTTCTTCGACTCCGATGATGATGACTTTTTCAAACTCCAGTCCCTTTGCCGCGTGCAAGGTCATCAATGAGACTTTTTCTTTCAGTTCTTCCTGACTATCGGCATCGGCTACGAGTGCGATGCGCTCTAGGAAAATCGTGAGGGGGTCAAAGTCGTCTTCATTATCCTCGTGTCTTTGGAGAGGTTGCTGGCGGGCGAGATCGAGGATCTCTTCGGTCTCTGCAGCGGCGGCAACCAGTTCTTGTAGGTTTTGTTCTCTTTCTTGCCAGTTCTCAGGTTCAGATCTTTCAAGATGAGAAATATATCCACTGGCTTCGATAGCCTGCTCGACAAGATCTGCGAGTCCACCCGAAAGTCGGTCTTCCAGTTTCTCTAAGACTTCTCGCAGATGATCGATCCCCTTTTTTGCTTTTCCTTTGATGCCCTCTGTGCAGTCGGACCTTCTCAGGTGTTCACCCATCGTTCGTCCATTAGAAATCGCGGCGTCTTGAAATCTTTCAAGACTGACTTTGCCGATCCCTCTTGCCGGTGTGTTGAAAATTCTTTGCAGAGCCACATCGTCACGGCTGGATCGGGCAGCTCTGAGATATCCGAGAATATCTTTGATTTCTTTTCTCTCGTAGAAAGACATTCCGCCGACGACGGCGTATTGAAGTCTTCGTCGTACAAACTCTTCCTCGATAGCACGCGAGAGTGAATTGACCCGATAGAGGACAGCGATCTGGTCGCTGGACACCCCTTCTGAGAGCCAGGACTCGACGTGGTCACATACCCGGCGGGATTCAGTTCTTTCATCGTGCAGTTGTTGGACCCTGACGGCATTGCCGTCCGCATTTTCAGTGAACAGTTCCCGGTGACCAAACTCAGATCCGGCGAGTCTGGAGGCGACTTCCAGGATCTGGGGGGTGGATCGATAGTTTTGTTCAAGAGTCACGACTTGATGTTGGGGGAAGTCTTCTCTGAAACGGTTGAAGTTATCGGGACTCGCACCTCTCCAAGAATAGATCGACTGGTCAGGATCACCCGTCACGCAAATATTGCTGTGACTCTGTGATAACAGTTTTGCGATCAGGTATTGAGGTCGATTGGTATCTTGGAACTCGTCAATCATGACGTACTGGAATCTTTCTTGAAGTCGTTCAAGAACGTCGGGATGTTCCGTCAGTAGTCGCACGACTAATAGAAGGAGATCGTCGAAGTCGGCAGCATCTCTTTCTTCCAGTAATTCTTGATATCTTCCATACAGTTTGCCCAACTCCCGGTCGCGGAATGTTGCGGCTTGATCGATGGCGATCTCTGGAGAGACCATCTGATTCTTCCACTGACTGATCGTAGACATCGAAGCTCTTGGTGGAAAAGCCGTTCTGTCGAGTTGAAGTTGCTTCATCACTTCTGTGACGAGTTGTTTTTGGTCGACCGAATCATAGATCGAGAACTGACTCGTGTAAGGTTCGAGGCGGTGTGCGTGACGACGAAGGAGTCTTGCGCAAAAGGAGTGAAAGGTTCGGAGTACTGGCCGGTCTTCTTCGAGACCAAGTGCTGCAGAACCAAAAAATCCGTTGCCATGAAAGGAGTCGAGTTCTGGGATGGAGAGCAGTTGCATCGTTCTGCGAAGCATCTCTTCGGCAGCTTTGTTGGTGAAGGTGATGGCCAGAATAGAACCCGGGGCTATTCCGGAATGAACCATGTCAGCGATTCTTTGAGTCATCACCCGAGTCTTGCCACTGCCCGGGCCAGCGATCACCACCAGAGGACCCGCGTGGTGCGAGACGGCTTCCTGCTGAGCTTTATTTAATCCCTCGCTCATCGATTCCTGACTCTTCCGCGAGGCCCTGCTGAGGACCCAATTCTTGAATTAATGCCTCCCCGGGCGTTCAGGGGGACGTGGAGCATGGTCCACCCCAGAAACCATTTGGGCAAGCGGGACCCGTTGAGCAATCCCATTGAGCCATGTTGGACGATTCGGACTATGCAGGATCATGAGGGCCAGAGGGGACTATTTGAAGGATGAAGACCTCTCAGGCGTGTTCAAGTTGACGGCCCCCCGTGGGTTACTTATGATCCTAGGCTGCCTTCGACTCATTCCCGTCACCTATCAGGTTGCCCGGGGCTCAGTTGGCCTGAGGCTGGATACTGATGCGTGGTACTGTTCCGAGTTCTGCAAATTCGATCGAATGGCAGTACCTACGACGTCTGAGTCGGTGATTCTTTCCCCTGAGGAGGAAAATTGGATATTCAAGAAGAAGTCTCCATCCGCGAATTGATTCTCGACAGAGAGACTCATATCGATTTCTACCATGAAGTTCGCCAAGGCGTGACTTCCCGCAGAGACGCGATCGATGAACTCGAATCGCTTATCGATGAAATCACAGATGATTTCAGAAGGGCGATCGCCTTAGATCTTTTGGGAAAAAGGGAAGAGGCGAAGGGGTTCCTGCGTAATTGCCAGGACAATGCCATGTGCGTTCACTTGCTTGGAAAACTCAGCCTTGAAGAGGGGAATTCCAAAGAAGCTTTGGTCGTCCTTGAAACAGGATGGGCCAGCTTTGGATCTGTCGTTCCTAGGATCGGCATGTTGCTTTGCGAAGCAATGATTCATGAGCATCGTATTGATGAGGCTCGTGCATTGCTCTCCAAGTTGCCCGACTCTGTCGATCACCCAAGAATTTGTTACCTCGAGGGTCTGCTTCACCAACATGAAGGTGACTACGACGAAGCCTTACAATTCTACTCCACTGCAGCGGAGGGGCGCCCCGAGGAAACACGATTCCAGTTCCGCCTCGGATACATGCATTCTCTTTATGGTGACGAAGAGTCCGCCATTGAGGCATACCGTATGTGCCAGAGGAGTACTCCACTCTACGCCAGAGCGATGATTAATCTCGGGCTTCTCTACGAAGACACCGATCGATACGAGGAAGCGATCACCTGCTACCGCATGGTTCTGCTTTCCAACCCTGATCATAACCGTGCACGTCTCTATCTCCGCGATGCAGAAGCTTCCCAGTCGATGTACTACGATAGGGATAAGGAGAAGGAAAAGGTACGTATGGGGCAGGTCTTGCAAATACCTGTTACCGAATTTGAACTTTCAGTACGTAGCAGAAACTGCCTTCAAAAGATGGGGATTCACACTCTGGGTGATCTCGTCTCAAAAACTGAAGCCGAGTTGCTCTCCTACAAGAACTTTGGTGAAACGAGTCTCCAGGAGATTCGCAAGATCTTGGTTCAAAAGAATCTTCGTCTCGGGGAAAATTCTCAGAGAGGTGAGACCTCTCTTCTGGGGATGGACAGTGAAGCTCAGGCATTGCTGGGTGAGCCTGTCAGTATTCTTGAGCTTTCCAGTCGCAGTCAAAGATGCATGGACCGACTCGGCATCGAAACGATCTCAGATCTTCTTCAGCGCAATGAGTTGGAATTAGTGAGCCAGAAAAATTTCGGAGTGACCTCCCTCAATGAGGTGAAGCGTAAACTGACCGAGCGTGGCTTAACTCTGACCAGCGGATAGCGAGGGGACTTGTTCGAATACCTTGCCGGTGAAGTCGTCCGAATCGGGTCAGACCGTGTGACGCTCGATATATCGGGTGTGGGATATGGTTTGAAGGCACCGGGGGGAACTCTTTCTAAACTGAAAGAGGGAAGTTCCGCCCGTTTGTTCATTTCTCACCGTATCCGAGATGACCAAATGGTTTTCTTTGGATTTTCCCAACCTGAAGAGCGTGATCTGTTTGAGCGATTGTGTCAGGTATCGGGCGTAGGTCCCGCCTCCGCGCTCGCTTTGCTCTCGCATATCACTCCGGAAAACTTCAAGAATGCAATTCTCGATGGAGATAGCAAAGTCCTCGAGAAGGTCAAAGGGATCGGTAAAAAAACAGCCCAGCGAATCGTCCTCGATTTGCGGGGAGCCCTTGAGAAGGAAGACCTGGCTTCAATCGTGGGTAGTCCGGCTGTAGCAGGGGTACCCGAGGGACCAGCAGCGGATGCGGTTCGCGCCCTGCAAGTCTTGGGTTTTCCTGTTGTCGAGGCTCAGGATCGAGTCCGTCGAGTCGTCGCTGAGCAATCCGACTCGGCATTGATTGCCGAAGATCTCGTTCGTCTTGCGAGCCGAAGAACTTAAGGCTTTGAGGTTCGAGGCTGACCTTTATCATCGGTAGAGAGTCCTCTAGAGGATTCCAGTGTCGTCCTTAGTGGCGATTTGTCCCCTTCCAAAGAGCACCAGCAACAGATCAAAGTTTATGAACGTGATGGCTCTCTGCGAGTCTTCTCGTCTCAGATACGGTATGAATGATCTCTACTCTGAATCTGTGCCTACTCCTAGCGACCCTCACACCGGGACCCATATCGGATCTCCCAGTTACGCTCCTGGTCCATCCGGGTTTGACCTCGATCGCATTCAGCCAATTCGTCGAAGAGTTGGAGAGTTCTGAGACGGATCGGTTCTATGAGAGTGATTCGTTTCAGATTCCAGCAAAAATGACTGTGATAGGGAATGAGAACTCAGCGAAGTGGGATGGACTCGTCTTAGGTCTGGGGAGACAGATAATTCTCCAGCATCTCAGAGAAGATCCTGATTTCGGATCCGAATCGTATCGAAACTCACTCCAAGCCATGGTTCTCTCGGATTCCCTCGAATCAAAACTGGATTCAGGGCTAAGGGACCCTCTTCTAGATGCCCCCTGCTGGGTTCAGGAGACATGGAAACCGCAAGATACCGTTGAATTAGACTCCACAGTAAGATCTCGATCCTTTCTCTCTCTCTGGGCAGATGATCCTATTCAGCCCACAGGTATCGACTCCAGCGACTCCGTTATTTGGGGTCTTGGAGCCACCATTGAGTTTCAGCAACTCGATTCTCAAGCAGATTCATGCTGGAGCCTCAGGATGACTGCGAACCTCGATAATCAGGGAGATAAGGGAGTCCTATTTCAGATCTGTTGGCATTGAGTCTCTGGTCTTCTTGACACGATCCCCTGATCCCGCCACCATTGCCCCTTGGCTCTGATCTTTGGTTCTGGATTCTATCCATGACCAGAAGGAGAAGAGTCTGTGAGCATGAATTGATGGTGGGTGTAGCTCAGTCGGTTAGAGCGCCAGTTTGTGGTATTGGAGGTCGAGGGTTCGAGCCCCTCCTCCCACCCCAGCTTTTTTAAGGGAACCCTTAGGGGTTCCCTTTTTTCGTTTTGTCATCAAACGGTAGTCAGCAGACAGTCGTCAGCGGGCCTCAAGAGGGAGCCATGACGAATAGACGTGGGTTTAATCACCGTCTCTAGAGAATTTGCCTCGATCTTTTTTTATTCGTGATCTCTTTTTCTTATCATCCAGTCGTCGATGCTTACTCGAAAGTGTGGGACGAGTGGCGGTACGTTTTTTCTTTTTCTTTAACGACGACGATAGCCAATCCTTGAACCGTTCGAGAGCGCTCTGGCGATTTCTTGAGGCAGATCGTTCCTCGCTGGCCAGTATTCGAAGGACACCTTCATTCCCTAGCCGAGAAATATGCTCTTTGAGGAGTCTTTGTTTTTCTGGGGGTGAGAGAGCATGGGTGTTCGTCACTGACCAACGTAACTCGACAGCGGTGGCTGAACGATTGGAATGTTGTCCACCGGGGCCGCCTCGGGTTTGTTGGCGCATATGAATCTCGGACCATGGAATCCAGCGATCTTCTCGCCAGCATAATCCTCGTGTTCCATCAGGTGATTCCATCGAGTTCCTTCCCTGAGTGTCAGGATAGGTGCCAAGTCTTCACTTTGCGAGACTCAAGCAGACTTGCCTCTGCAACGATCCAGTGGGATGCTGTAAATGTCTGAGCAAGAAAGGTTGACGCTGTGGCCATGAACAAATCCTTGTCGAAAACCAGACTTATTGAGAGCGTCACTGATATAAGCCTCTTGGTAATACTCATTCTTGCGCCGATTTTGGCTTCTGGCCAACTGTGGGCTGCGACTCCAGACATGGCTGATATTCCTGCAGAGACTCTGGAAAGGCTAGGCCTTTTTCATAGTGTTCTCGAGTGGCCCGAAGATGCTCCAGCAACAATTTGCGGCCTCTCTCAAGGAGGATTTGCACTCCTAACAGAGGCTCAGCAGTTGTGGACGGTCCGCTGGAAGGAATCGCAGTTTGATAGGGGGGAATCCCAGAGTGTTCCCCTCAAAGGGAAGCCCTCCTGCATGTTGGAATGGGATAAAGGAATCTTTGTCATCGGTTCCGATTTGGGAGAATTGGTTTTGTGGGATGCCCGTGAAAGCAAAGTGCTCCGTCGCTGGGATGGTTGGGGGAGCCCCTGGGAACCTGTCGCACTTTCTCAGTATGAGGAACGGATCACAGCTGGAAATAAGGAAGAGGCTTCTGTCTCGCGTCTTCTTGTCGCAGATCGAATCCAAGGCAGAGTTTTAAAACTGGATATTGATTCAGGAGCACTTCTGCACTCATGGAATGGATTTATTGACCCGACTGCAATATCTGTCTTCGAAGATCAGATTCGTGTCAGTGATAGGGGCTGGCATCGGGTGATTTCGTGCGTGTCAGGCGAAGACCAAGGCCGTTTCGATCAAGGGCTTGGAGATCATGGTGCCGCTCCCGGTTTGTTCGCAGGACCATGGGGCTTGGAAATCATCTCTCGGAATTGGATGCTCGTCTCAGACAGGGATAATCACAGAATACAAGTTTTGGGTCGCCATGGCATGGCGATGCATCACTGGGGGCTTCACTCTTTGATTCCTCGCGAATCCAACGGGCGATTACATTACCCCGAGGAAATCGTTTTTGATCGAGACAACATGCACGTTGCTGTTCTAGAGCCGAGCGAACGAAGAGTTCAGGTCTTTTCTGTGAGAGATCCAGAGATGGCTGCAGATCCAGCTGAATCATGGCAGCGGGTGGATCTGGTTTCTCACTTTGGGGAGAGTTGGGCCATCGATCACGGAGACGAAAGTTTCCTGCTCGTCGTTGTTGAGCCCGATTCCGAGCGTATTTCAATTCTTGATCATCGTCAGCAGAGTCCAATAGAGATCGATGATGTGGGTGGGCATGGCACTAAAGTAACTCGGTTTCGCACACCTTCTGGGGTCGATTTTATGCACCGACCTGGATATCCCAGATTTGTCGTCTCTGATCGAGGGAATCGAAGATTGCAGATGTTTGAAGTCCGCAGACCGCCTTCTGCACTCGTTGTTCGAGAACCTTGGGTAACGGCTTTCATTCGAAGCGTGGATCTCTCCCAGTTGGCAACTATGACTCCAGAGTGGAGTTCAGATGTAGATCCTATTCCCGGTGCCGTTGCGTGTCTTAAGGATGGCCAAATTGCGGTCGTGGATCAGGGCCAACCCCGAATACTTCTTTTGAACGATCAGTTCCGGGCAATGGGGCTTCTTGGAGAAACTGCTGGGCTGAAGAAAATCAGTGCCATTTCTGAAGATGGAAATGGTCTACTTGTTGCAGACTCCAGTGCTCAAAAAATATTACGGCTCGGATTGGATGGATCCGTCAAAGTGATTCATTCAGGAAGTGTCGAAGGAGTGTCCGTTCAGCCTGCAGGAGTGGCTCGTCATGCGGATGGTTCTATTTGGTGGACCGATTCGAAGGGGCATCGACTTCTGAAAACAAACGAAGACTCGGGAGAGACCCTTGTCATTCTTGGAGACACTGTTGCAGGAAATCGAATGAAAACTGGGGAGCGTGATCTTTACAGACCTGCTGCCTTGAGAATCACAAAGGATGGCAAAGTCTGGATTTTGGATCAGGGAAATCACAGGGGAGTGGTCCTCGATAAAGAGGGCGTATTGAAGCATTTTGGAAGTGCGACTTACCTCCCCAATGCAAAAATAGATACTCCCACGAAGGGCGAGAGTTGATGAATCCTGAATATGAAAAATCTGAAGGACCCGGGTGGTGGGTCATGGCTCTCTTGGTGATCTCTCTCGTACTGGGACTTGCATTACTCTTGTTGGTCGGGTGCCAGCCCTTGTCTCCTTCCGTGCGATCAGTGGAGGAGGTTCCATTTGAAATGGTAAAGGTCGCTTCCGACCAGATACTGATGGTGACGGGCGATAGAAGTTACAGGGTCCTCCTTAATATTCCCTAACAACTTCCGGAGAACGAAGAGTTTACAGTGAGCGGGACGGTGTTTGATTCAAATGGGCCGGTCTCGGATGAGGTGAGAGTTCATTTTGATGCCGGCATGCCTCAGCACGGTCATGGACTGGCCATCGACGTTGATACAGAGAGGTCGGTGAAGGGTGAATTCCTGACACCCGGAGTCCGGTTTCATATGAAAGGTCGCTGGCTTTTGACAGTAGACATCGCAGAGGGACCGCACTTTGAACGTGCGAGAGCTTGGGTTTCGGTTAAATAGATATGCCAGGTTTACTGCTCCTCCTCTCTTTGGCGACGCTCTTGGAAGATCCCCTTCTGCCAGAACCTTGGCGAGGGAAAGCTCTTTCCTTGGCACGCTCGGATCTCAGAAATTCTGATTCGATATCAGGGAAAGAGTCTTTTCGTCGAGATCTTGGCGAGCTGCTTTTTTATGCGACGGGTTTCTCTGAGAATCCTTCGAACTCTTGTGCTTCTTGCCACGACGCAGAGAGAGCTTTTCAAGACCAACGATCACATCCGAGAGGCCTCCAAGGAATCGCGCGTGATACTCCAAGTCTGTGGGGCGTTTCTGGGCAGCGTTGGTGGGGCTGGGACGGGCGTTGGGACTCATTGTGGGCACAAGCTCTGGAGCCGATTGAATCCGTAGATGAAATGGGGGGAGATCGCCTCATGCTCCTTCGTTGGATCGACGAGGATGATCAGAGAAGAGATTTGTTTGAAAAAGGATTTGGTCCGTTGCCTTCTTTGGCTGGTCTGCCGGAGAAAGCACGTTCCGGTTCTGATTGGCATCCGGACTATCTTCTCGTTTCGAAGTCGAGGCGAAAAGAAATAGATTTGGCTTTCTCGAAAGCGGGTCGATCTATCGCGGCATTTGAAGCCACTTTGGAGGCTCCTCGATCGTCATTTGACGATTATATCGACGCATTGGCGACGTCGGATCTTCATAAAGCTGAACTGTATCCTGCGGAAGCACGAAGAGGATTGATCTTATTTTTGGATAAGGGGCGATGCATTCTCTGCCACGGAGGACCCTTACTTTCAGATGGGGAGTTTCACGACACGGGATTGCTGACTTCTGGAAGTTCAGGAAAAGACTCTGGCAGATATGGCGGAATTCTTGAATTGAAGTCGAACCCTTTCAATCTTGAAGGGCAATTCTCAACGGCTTCTGAAATGGAAGGAGCCGATCGGACAAGAAGGTTGAAGAGAGATCCCTCTGTTTGGGGGGCATTTCGAACCCCTTCATTGAGGGGGATCCGTCACACCGCTCCTTATTTTCATGACGGAAGTCAGAAAGACTTAAAGAGTGTGATTCGATTTTATACTCGCAGAGATGGGGCTCGGAAAAAGAGCCAGGCGGCCGGGCACCACGGTGAAAATTTGATGGAAGAGCTCAATTTCACTCCGGGTGAGGAATATTTGCTGGAACGATTTCTGGAGACATTATAAAGCGGACTAATAATGGACTCCGAGGTCGATGACCTCTTTATTGAGGTCATCTGGAAGAATACGTGGCCCCTTTTGATTTCAGACTTGAGGTCGTATAATAGGGGTAGCCCGGTGTTAAATACTTTTGCCGACGGTTGGACTGTTAGGTTTCGTTCCTGAGTTGGATCTGATGGGGACTTGATAATAAGTTTCCCAAAAAAGAGTGCCATCTGAGGTGCAGTCTTTCCAGAGGTCTTATCACGATCATGAATGAGTCTTTCTTCGTCATCGTTCCTAGTTCGTCATCGTTCCTAGTTCGTCATCGTTCCTAGTTCGTCATCGTTCCTAG
>JAACCY010000120.1 GCA_009937185.1 Planctomycetia bacterium | reverse complement strand
GCATTTTCCCCAGAGACGGTACAGCGTGATGATGCACAAGATGGATAGGGATCCGCTGCGCTGGTCATAGACCCTCGTCGTGAGAGATAAAAAAAGAGGTGAGGGGCAAACCCTCACCTCTTTTATTTTGAACATGACTATCGGGGTTCACGGACAGTTGTAGCTGGCGCAATCTAGCGGGTCTGTATCCGTGGGATCAGGCCCACAATCGACGGAGCCTGGTGCTGGCAATGCAGGTCCACCGCTGAAGAGGGTGGCGAGCTTGTAAATTGCGTCTGCAATATTCACTCCACCATCATCATTAGCATCGCTGGCATCCGCACACGCACTTGCAGGACCGCCACTGAAAAGTCCGGCGAGAAGGAAAACTGCATCAGCAATGTTGAATCCACCATCACCATTGGAATCACCTCGGCGGAATTCCGGAAGCGTAGGTCCTCCTCCGCCTCCAGCCAGCGCTGTGGCATAGAGTTCGACAAGCGCATCCCTGTCACCGTTGAAGCCGCCGAATTCCCAGCTTTGGCAAATGACTTTTCCTCCGGCATTGGTGCTGTAGTAAACACCGGTGGAATATGTACTGAGAGCTTCTTCCCATATGGGAGCGGCATCTGGGCCCAAGGAATCTGTGGTGCTGGCAATCAATTGGTCGGTCCAGTCATTTCCGGCTCCAGCATCCTGTGTGTAATCCACCGCTACATATGTACTAAGATCGAGACCGAAGGCACTGTCGAGTCCATTCATGGCCAAGAAGGTGTCATCGCCATCTTCAATTACGTCAGCGACACCATCGATGGCTCCGAATGCAGGATCGACGGGGTCGAATCCCCATGCATCTCCCGCTTCAACATAAATCCCAATACCCAACAGCTGAGCATCTGCGATGGCGAGTGAAGAACCCGCAGTCATTGCTGCATTGTTGGGGAATGTTCCTCCGCAATACCAAATTCGCTCAATGGCACTCGTTCCCGGGTCTAGAATTCCACAGGGTGCGTCTTCGGGCTGCCCTTCCACGATGAGAGGAAGGCGTCCTGTTGCCGTTAATGCATCAGAGAGCGCGCCGGCACTATCGATAGCGCCCGCAACGTTTTCGACGCGGAAGATGACATCGGTGGCATTGATGTCTGGGACAGTGAGAGTGATCCCTGTGGGAGCACTACTCAAGCCGCAGTTTGCGCTGGTGCCGACGACTTCATAGAAACCTGAACCTGGTACAGGACTTGTGTCGGTGAAAAAGGTTGTTCCGGAAGGAAGACCAGAAGCGAGAGAAACTCCGTCTTTGAAGACTTCATACTCGTCGTAGGTGGGACCAATTCCTGCACCATCCCATGCGATTTCGACAAAGCCAGAAAGGCAATCATAGAAACCTGTCAATCCAGTGATGGGAGATACATCGATGAGAATTGTACCGGGGCCTCTATCTCCACCGAATCCAGAGATACGTAGGAAGTAAGTAGTTCCGACAAAGGCCGTGAGATTGAGTGCACTTTGGAATCCACAACTGTCATCGTTGCATTCAATCAGCGTCATTCCTGCGCAGTTTCCTGGAGCGGGGCCAGCATCAAAGACTTCGAAGGCAGTGTCATAACTCGAGCCACAAAGCGAAATGTTAAAGACACTGTCGCAAGGTGGAGTAAAGGTATACCACTGATCGACCGAACCTCCGTTTGCGCAACTGAATACAGGAGCGGTAGGGTCGAGTAGTGCAAATGTTGTGTCAAAGTCTGTGGGAATTCCGAGCGTTATCGGCAGGGCGGTATCGCAAGTATCGTTGTCAATAGCACTGCAATGAATCAGGCTACAAGAAGAAGACCAACTCGTTGTCGCAGTACACAATCCCACGATTTCGTAGTTATGGACACCGTCATCCACACCGATGTCCTGGTAAGAAGTCGCATCACCCGGAAGAGTTGCAATATCTACACCGTCACGAATCACCGTAATCCCTTGTGAGTAGGGTCCCGGCTGGAAACTAGTCCAGCTGAGGTCTACGGCATCGTTGGCACAGTCGGAGACGCAGTTCAGAGTGTCGAATGGGCAACAGTTTCCACAACCACCCAAGACATCCACGTACACATCGTCGTAGTAAAAGGTTCCACCCGATCCGTTGTACAGATCTAGACATCTCATCTGATTCGAGCCGCCGACCTGCCATACGTTTTCGCGCATGATCTCAGTTCCAGCGTAATAAGCGCTGTACAAATTATTGTCGATGTCTACGACGACTCGTATCTCAATCCATTGGTCATAGCGAAGTTGAGTCGGTGTTGACAAACCCGTGATAGCGGAAGATCCACCAGCATCGGTAACGAGGCCTGTGGCATCACTCATCTCGATTTGAACAGACCAATTCTTGGGTCCATTGTGTTCATATGTATTTAGCAGAATGAAGTAATATGTTCCTGCCTGCCCAGACGGGACGTAGACATTTGAAGTGAATTCAAATTGGCCCTGATTGAGTCCATTAAAGAGCCGAACGATGTCATCATTGTCTTGGAGCTCGAGAGAATTAACTCCTCCTGAAGTAGAATTGAATGTGTCGACAACGACACTATCTACTCCGGCTGCTTGATCCCAGGTGTCCCAACTGCCTTGTCCCGCAATAGTTGAACCGACAGCGTAGCTTTCAAAACTGTCAGAATCCAACTGGGCAAAAGCGGGTGAGACCAAACTGCTGAGCACTAGCAAAATGGTGACAACGGCGGCATTAAATCCATGATTAGTCATGGTGCCTCCTTTCAGATTTTTGTTGAACAAAGCCCGATTCGCCCGTTTTGTATTTATTTGGAAAAGGGAAAAGCCCTTTCCGAAAACAAAAACGGACGGATATATCTAATTGTATGCACCATAGAGATACTCGCAACAGGGCAGAATTGCCGGAATTGGCTTCAATCGGTGAATAGCTTGGCTAAAAGAAATATTTTTTTGTAACTGAGTTCAATTATCTATAAATTCTCCATTGTTGTACGGAACGAGGACACTCTTCGTTACGTCATATTGAAAGAAGACAAGGAAGCAATTCATGATCATGGACACCCACTTTTTGAGTTTCGGTTTTCTTTATTTTGATCCCATGTATTTCGTATTTGTCGGCCCTGCCTTTTTACTTGCGATGTTGGCCCAGGCACGCGTGAAGACAGCGTTTGCCAAATGGTCAGCAGTACCCTGTAGAAGAGGATGGACCGGAGCCGAAGTGGCAAGGCGAGTTTGTGAACTCGGTGGAGCCCATGATGTTCAGATTGAGATGGCGAATGGTTATCTCTCGGACCATTATGATCCAAGGGAGCGAGTGTTAAGGCTTTCTTCCGAAAATTATCATGGCCGAAGTGTTGCAGCCGCAGCTATTGCTGCTCATGAAGCCGGACACGCGATTCAGCATGCGGTTAATTATCCTTGGCTGTCCTTGCGAAGTGCCTATGTTCCCGTCGCGAGTCTGGGATCTTGGCTTTCGTTTCCTATGTTGTTAGCGGGTGGATTGCTCTCGATTCCGATTCTGATTCAGGCGGGAATCTGTCTTTTTGGGGGAGTGGTATTTTTTCAGATCATCACTTGGCCTGTTGAGTTCAATGCCAGTTCTAGAGCGAAGAGCGTTCTTCGTGAGAGCGGCCTGATCAGCGACTCAGAAGAGATGCGGGGGGTCGAAAGTGTGCTTGGCGCTGCAGCGATGACTTATGTCGCTGCTACGATCCAATCTTTACTGACCCTGCTTTACTACTTATGGAGATCAGGGTTATTAGGCGGCCAGCGAAATTAAGCAGACTGCATGAATAAAAGATCGGTCTTTCTCAGTCTTTGAGTATGACATTGAGTAAGTCTTTTGGTTTGACTTCTTTTTTGTGCCGGCTGAACCCAAAGGGAGTTGGGCGGAAGGTGCCCACGAGGTCTACTTTCCCTTTACCGTCGATTTTGTCTTCCATTCCGAGGCACCAGTAACTGGCCTGAATCAAGAGTCTTCTGCTGCCTTCACGGGAGAAAGCTTGCGAAGCCCCGAGTGTCGTGGAAAAGATTCGTTGTTTTTCTCCATTACTTAATGAGCGCTCTCTGATCCAAGCCACCGGCATGATGGGATTGTTCTTGTCATATTTTTCTCCGTCTCTTACTTCTATCTCACAGGGACCATCATCAGGGTCCATTCCAGAGAGGACTCTTCCGTTAAGAAGAGGTACACAGCCCTCGGGGAGGGGGAGATTGACGGTGTAGACATCGGAAGGATCCCACACATCTCCATCCTTGATCCCTTTGAGTATCGGATGCTTTGAGTGTTCTTTTACGATGATCCCACCGCTACTTTGCCAACCGTGACCACCATGGTGAGCGACCCAGGTTTCTCCCATGATTTGACGGCCAAAGCCGCCATTCCATTGCGAGTTTCTCCATGACCATCGGCGATATTTTCTGTCGGCAGGAATGTCAAAAGCATGCGTGGAAGTCCGAAGGCCGATGAGAGGCTTTCCTGATTCGACAAAGTCCACAATGAACTTCATTTGCTCATCCGGTAGGTTTCTGAATCGTGTGAAGATGACCATGAGGTCTGCAGTCTTGAGGGCTTCTAGACCTGGTATGTTGTCGAGAACTTCTGGATCAATAAATCCTGTTTCCTTATTGATGGAGAAAAGTACAGTGCATTTGAAGCCATGGTACTTCGACAGAATATGCGCCAACTGAGGCATGCCTTCTTCTGATCGATATTCTTCATCCCCTGTGACGAAAACGATATGACGACCGTTGGGGGTATTGGATTCAAGAGTGAGCCAGCGAGCTTCTTCTGAAGAGGTCCCAATAATTTCAGCAGAGCAGGGGTTTAAGCTGAGAAAAAAGACCAATGCCGTAAACAGTATTTTTAATGTATTCAACAAAGCGACCTCCTGTCATTTTCATAACATGAAAGTGACCTCCTGATCGATAAGAAAAGTGATGATTCCTTTGTTCATGTAGGTTTACTTCGCCGGGCGGTGAATTCGTCGTGATCCGCTGTGAGTATTCTATGAAAGACTAAGGTTAACTATGGAAGTGACAACTATGAGGGCATGCGCGTTCAAGAGAGTTAATGAATCAGTCTTAGCATGTCACGTATTAGGGTAATCCGAAAAGCCGGACTAGTTGGACAGCAATTCTTCGGCGGGTTTTCGAACAAAAAAAAGCCTTTAAATGGTGGGTTGTATTCGTCATTCAAGAGGACAGACTGAAAATAATTCACAGGATAGGTGAGGGTCGATAAGGTCATTGATCTCTCACTACTTTGAAGCTCTCGTATCCGCCTGCGAGAGAACTGTGGCTCGAATGCTCGTAAAAATTCAAATTGTTTGTAGTACTTTTCTGCAGGCAGTGTGTCTACGAATCAGGAGGATTGCATGCTTAGATTTTTCTACATGCTTGTTTGTTTGTTTTTCTTATCCCCAGGGTTGGTTGCCCAAGATCAAATAAAGCAATGGTCATATCCGTATGGGGATTCTCAAGTTTCTCTTGTTCAGGATAACCCTGCAATCCTTGCGATTTTAGTAGATCCTGCTGAAGAAGATCCAGCGCAGTTGATCTCTAATTTGGTGAGAGCATCGAAGAATTATTTTGGAAGTGGTAAGGCCAAAGCTCAGGAGTACCCGGGGCTATTTTATATTCCTTTGGAAAAGAAGTTAGATAAGAACGGGTTACTGAAGTTGACCGAAGTTCTCGCTTCAAGTCCGGGCATTGTCACTGCTGCTCCGCTTCTACATATTGATCAGGCAGATATAATTACGCGACCAGAATTAATAGTCACATTTGATGGCTCTGTAGAAGAGTCCGACATTCGTGAAATTTTGAACACGAATGAACTGAGACCATTGAGAACTTTTTCTGGATTAGATCCGACATACCTCGTTTCTTTCAAAGGGTCTCCCATGAAAGCATTCGAGTTATCTTGGGAACTTCTCGGATTCGATGAAGTTTCTGCAGCAGAGCCGAACTTTATTCAGGACCTTCCTGAGATGGCGACGCCGAATGATTCCCTCTACGCGAACCAATGGGATATGAACAACACGGGTCAGACGGGTGGAACCCCTGGCGCAGATATGCATATGTCTGAGGCGTGGGATATTTCAACCGGATCCGCCAGTATCGTTGTCGCTATCATCGATGAGGGAGTCGATGTGGATCACCCGGACCTTATTGCCAATATGGTTACAGGTTTCGACGCTGTGACCGCCGATCCCACTCCTGAGGGAGTTCCCGGAAATGCGAACTCGGGTGACGGTCACGGAACTTGTTGTGCAGGTATTGTCGCAGCCGATGGAAACAACGGACTGGGAGTTACCGGAGTCACATGGAATAGCAAGATCATGCCGATTCGTATCGGCTTTGGAAACTTCTGGACACAGACTGACTGGATCATCGATGGATTGACATGGCCCGTAGATAACGGTGCAGATGTCCTGTCCAACAGTTGGGGGGGTGGGGGTGCCAGTACCGCCATTCAAAATGCAGTCAGTTACGGAACTACGACGGGCCGAGGAGGATTGGGTTGTCCTAACTTCTTCGCTTCAGGAAATGATAATGGCGGAGTTTCATATCCAGCCGCTTATCCCGAAGCCATCGCAGTTGGGGCGTCGAGTCCGTGCGATGAACGCAAGAGTCCTTCCTCATGTGATGGAGAAACTTGGTGGGGCAGTAATTTTGGGTCAACGCTCGATTTTGTTGCACCAGGTCCTCTGACAACAACCGTGGATATCGCCGGGTCAGGGGGCTATAGCTCTGGAGATTACACTACTTCCTTCAATGGTACTTCTTCTGCGACACCCCATGCGGCGGGAGCGGGAGCATTACTTCTTGCGGTTGCCCCAGGATTGACGGAGTCAGAAGTACGAACATTGATGCGTCAAACTGCTGACGATCAGGTTGGACCCCCTTCTGAAGACACACCAGGCTTCGACATATACATGGGATATGGGCGGGTGAATTGCGAATCGCTCCTCTTGGCAGTGGCGAGCAATGTTCCAGGTCCCACAGGACTGAGCTGCAACAACTCTGGGGTCAGCACAGTGCTTTCGTGGAATAACGGAGCCAGTTACACCCAGGTCACAGTCTCGAGAAATGGAAGTGTGCTGGCCACCTTGTCGGGGGGCTCTACTTCTTACACTGACGGGGCGACTCCTACAGGTACCTCTTCATACGCTGTTCGGGGATACCAGGGCGCAGATTTCAGTTCTGCAGCCAGTTGTTCAATCTTCTCGATCGGAGATGCCACTGATCTCGTTTGGGCTCCTTCCGCTGCGGGCGGAGCTGTTTCAGGCGGGCAAGGGTTGGCGGATGCATTAACGGCAGCCGGACGAAGCCCACTTCTTGTCGCGAGTCTGAATGATGTCAGCAACCTTGATATCTTCGAAGCTGTTTGGGTGAATCTCGGAATTTATCCTTCAAATCATGTGCTCTCTTCAGGAGAGTCCTCCCAGTTGGACAGCTACCTTACGAATGGAACAGGTGGAAGCTTCCTCTATCTTGAAGGAGGAGATACCTGGGCGTATGACACCAGCACAACCGTGCATGGTCGCTTTGGAATTTCAGGACAATCCGATGGAACAGCCGATCTTTCTACGGTGACTGGAGCTCCGGGAGCAGGATGCGACCTCGCTGGAAATTCTTGGAGCTACGGCGGAGAAAATAATTGGATCGACAGACTCGGAACGACCGGGTCCGGTGTTGTCTCCCTCATCAATCCGAGCCCGTCATACAATGTGGGTATCTTCAACGATGCCGGAAGTTATAAAACTTTTGGAGCATCCTTTGAAATCGCAGGATTGAACGATGGCGCCTCATCCAGAGCAGATCTTGTTTCTGCGATTCTTACTTGCTTCGCAGGGGTAGCACCTCCGCCACCTCCACCGGCTCCGGTAGCAGATTTTTCTGCGACTCCGACTTCGGGTGAGGTCCCTCTCAATGTGTCCTTCGGTAATCTCACGAGCGGTGATGTGACGGGATACTCTTGGAGTTTCGGAGATGGAAATGTGTCTTCCGGAAACAACCCATCTCATACCTATACTTCTGCAGGGGTATACACCGTGATATTGACGGCAACAGGCCCTGGTGGTTCCGATACAGCGACATGTTCTGCATGTATCACTGTGAATGATCCACCACCTCCGCCTGCTCCAGTGGCCGATTTCTCGGTGACGCCCACCTCAGGAGAGACTCCACTCTTTGTGTCGATGACGAATGAAACCACCGGTGACGTGACGGGATACTCCTGGGACTTTGGAGATGGAGGCGGTTCGACCGCCAGCGATCCAAGTCATACTTACTCTTCCCCCGGAGTTTACACCATCACTTTGACGGCAACGGGGCCGGGTGGTTCGGATACCGCGATCTGTCTCGACTGTGTCATAGTGTCGGACCCACCTCCTCCACCTGCACCGGTCGCAGATTTCGTGGTAACTCCTAATTCGGGGGACGCACCTTTGGTGGTAGCGTTCGTCAACATGTCGTTGGGAGATATTGACTCTTATTTATGGGACTTTGGAGATGGAAACAGTTCGACCGCCAGCGATCCAAATCATACTTACACAGCTTCTGGGCTTTATGATGTGACGTTGACGGTCAACGGTCCTGGTGGATCTGACACTGCTGTTTGTAACAATTGTATTACCGTCACTGACCCACCCCCTCCACCGCCTTCCGCTCCGATAGCAGATTTTTCGGTATCTCAGACTTCTGGCGAAGCTCCTGTGACGATCGATTTTACAAATTTGACAACAGGTGATGTCACTGGTTATCAGTGGGACTTCGGGGATGGCAATGGTTCGACAGCGACGGATCCTAGTTACACATACACAGTCTCAGGTTCATATACGGTGACGTTGACGGCGATAGGCCCCGGGGGATCCGATACTGCGATTTGTAATAACTGCATTACCGTGACGGATCCACCACCACCGCCACCGCCAGCACCGGTAGCAGATTTTGTGGTATCTCCCATCTCGGGTAATGCACCCTTGACGGTGAGTTTCTCAAATCTGACGATAGGTGACGTGACCGGTTATCAGTGGGATTTTGGAGATGGAAACGGTTCGACCGCGAATGAGCCGAATCACACCTATACTTCTGTAGGTACTTACACGGTCACATTGATTGCGACAGGGCCGGGTGGATCTGATACCGCGGTATGTAACGCTTGTGTGACGGTCACCGACCCTCCTCCACCTCCAGCACCCGTCGCAGATTTTTCACTCACGCCCTCCTCAGGCGATTCTCCAGTGGTGGTCTCATTCACCAATCTCTCAAGTGGTGATATTTCTGGGTATGCCTGGGACTTTGGAGATGGTGGATCTTCGACGGCTGCAAATCCGTCGCACACCTATTCGATAGCAGGCACATATAGCATCACTTTGGTCGCATCAGGGCCAGGGGGTTCTGATACTGCCATTTGTAATGCATGTGTGACGGTGACAGATCCACCACCACCTCCTCCTTCAACGGAGCTCTACTATCTTTCGTTTGTGAACAACACGGCTGTTCCTGGTGTGGGTACGGTGAGAGATGAAGACATCGTTTCTTACGACCCTGCTACAGGTCAATGGGCGTTGTTTATTGATGGAAGTGATATTGGAATCGGTGGCACTGATATCAATGCCTTGAGCGTGTTGGCGGACGGGAGTGTGGTGCTCTCGATAAACTCCGGTGGCTATACCCTCTTCGGTATAACGGATGGTCCCGACTCCATCACTGTGGACGACTCAGATCTACTGTTGTTTACCCCGACGAGTACGGGAGCGAACACGGCAGGATCTTGGAGTTTCTTCTTTGATGGCTCTGATGTCAGTTTGACTTCTAACGGTGAAGATATCGATGGCGTCTGTGTACTCGACGACGGTTCCTTCCTGTTTTCTACTTTGGGAACAGCCAAGGGTGGTGGCCCTAATAGTCATGACGAAAATGTGGCGTTGTTCACACCGACTTCCTTAGGAGCAGCGACCTCGGGGTCATGGAGTATTTTCTTCGACGGTAGTGATGTCGGATTTGGCGGAAATGGCGCTGAAGATCTCGATGCTGTCAGTTTAGATTTCGACGGCACATTAATTTTCTCCACAGTGGGGGATTATTCGGGTGCTGGATCTACAGGAGCTGACGAAGATATCTCAAGATTCACGGGGACATTTGGGGCAGCGACTTCAGGGTCGGCTCAGTTGATTTTGGATCTGACAACTCTGGGTATCAATGCCAGTGAAGATGTCGACGGATTTTCGATAAGGTGATCTGAGTACTATCTGGATCGATAGGGCGACTTCGATGGATTCCCGTCGGAGTCGCCCTTTTTCTTGATAGGGGAGTCCGAAATCTCGACTTCGAAGCGGAAGAAGTGAGGCGTGTGCCGCGAATTGTCTCGATGAGGCGATAAAACAGGCACAATTTTGGGAATCGGGGGTGGGGATCGCAAGGCTGAACTTGTCGTCATGAGAGGTTCTCGATACCTTGGCAGTGTCCACTCCCGCGTCTCTGAGAGAGTCAGGCCCAAAATGGTCCTGAAGAATCATGGCGGGAGATTAGCGAAGGATCGGAGAGCCATGAAATCGTCTGTCGAGGTCAAGGATCCGGTGACAGAGAAGATTCTCGATCAATGGATGGAAAAGCCGGCTCCATTTTTGTCGGTTCTCCATGCGATTCAGGACCACTTTGGGTATTTGCCTGAAAGTGGACTTCGGCTGGTCGGGCAGCGGTTTGGTATTCCGGTGAGTGAACTCTACGGAACCGTCACCTTCTATCACTTTTTCTCATTGGAGCCCAAAGTGCTCCCGGATATTCGCATCTGTGAAAATTCAGCGTGCTGTTTGCATGATCTCGATGCGATATGTGAGGAAATTGTCGATAAGGATCTCGGTATCCCACACTCGGGAAAAGTTGAAAAAATATCATGCCCGGGTCGCTGTGATGTCCCTGTCCCTATCCTGATAGGCGAAACATTTTTTCATGGCGCCAAATCCGGAGCCATTGAGAAGGCGACTCCTGCAACAATGCCCCTTCCTCCTGAGATAGGTTTGGAAGAGTGTCTCTTTAAAGATATTCGAAACGGAGTTTCCAGCCTTAAAAAGGCTGTAGAGGCTGGCTCGTGGCAATCTCCCAAAAGAGCTGCAGATGACCCCGAAGGATTCATTACAGAACTGAAATCCAGCGGGCTGACAGGGAGAGGCGGGGCTGGATTTCCCACGGGTGTAAAGTGGGAAGCCGTCCGCACCGAAGTCGCTGATCAGAAGTGGATAGTTTGTAACGCTGATGAGAGCGAAGTGGGCTGCTTTAAAGACAGAGTCTTGATGGCCCATACACCTCACGCCCTATTAGAGGGAATGACATGCGCAGGTTTAATAACAGGTGCAGAAGTAGGCATCATTTATCTCCGTTGGGAATACCCGGAGATTTTAGAATCCTTGCAAACGGCCATCGATGAAGCGACAGCCGCTGGATACCTCGGAGCGGATGCTTGTGGGACTGGAAAGCCTTTTCAAATAGTGATTCGAAGAGGTGCTGGCGCTTACATTTATGGTGAAGAGACTTCGCTTCTCAATTCATTGGAAGGAAAGCATCCTTTTCCAAGAGAGAAGCCACCATTCCCAACGACTCATGGACTGTTTCAGCAGCCTACTGTCGTCAATAACGTAGAAACTTTTTGTGCTGTGCCTCCGATTATCGATCGGGGAGGAGATTGGTTCAGTCAGTTAGGATTGGGAGATCAACAGGGCACGCGAATATTCAGTGTCTCTGGAGATATTCAACGCCCAGGAAACTACGAGGTGCCCGTCGGTACACCCCTTCGACAACTTCTGATGGAGTTTGCTGGAGGAGCATTCGAAGGGCGTGAAATCCAAGGTGTCACCATGGCAGGAGTGAGTGGAGGCTTGGTCGGTGCGGAAGACCTAGATGTTCGACTCGATCCTGCCTCACTTAATGACCTTGGAGCGATGCTTGGTGCTGGTGGAATAGTTGTTCACGACGATACACGGTGCATGATTCAGGCGGCTCGGGAAAGCATGCACTTCCTTGCCGAAGAGTCATGTGGCAAGTGTTTCCCTTGTCGTATCGGAACAACCCGCATGACCGAGATTTTAGATGAGTTAAATTCCGGAGAACCTGTTCGAGAGGGACTTCTGCAGGAGATTGAAGATCTCGAAGAGGTTCTGGCTGAGACGAGTGCGTGCGGCTTGGGCTTAGCAGCCCCTTACATAACACGAATGCTCAAAAAGTATTGGCCCCAACAAATACAAGACAAAATTGACGGCTCAGGCCAAGCGCTGAAAGAGGGCTCTGAATGAGTACCGAAATGAAAATGGTCATCGATGGAGCTGAGGTTTCCTTCCAAGAGGGAGAGACCGTTCTCGAGGTGGCAAGAAGACAGGGCAGTTTTGTCCCGACTCTTTGTTATGACGAGCGACTTGACCCTTATGGATCTTGCCGCCTTTGTGTCGTCGAAGTGGAGGGTCGTCGGTTGCCAGCATCTTCTTGTACGCTTAAAGCCGAAGCTGGAATGGATATTCGCACAGGGAGTGATCATATTCGGAAGATGCAATCCACTCTTGTAGAGATGGTTCTTTCGGAGAATCCCGGCGATGAATGTCCACGCTGTAGAGACATTGGTACTTGCGAAGTCCATGAGTTGGCAGAAGAGTTTGAGGTTTCAAGAGATCGATTTCTTGGAGCAATAAGTAATGCCTCAAAAGACGATTCCAATCCATTCCTTCTGAGAGATTATGATCGGTGCATTTCTTGTTACCGTTGTGTTCGGATCTGCGATGAGGTCGAGGCTGATCATGCGATCACGATGACAGGTCGGGGTTGGAACAAAGGGATCGCTACTGCATTCGATGGTGGCTTGATGGATAGCGACTGTACCCTCTGTGGTCAGTGCATTTATACATGTCCTACCGGTGCACTCGCAGATAAGAAAATGGTGAATCAAGGCTCGAAGCCTGGTGAAATCGAAATTACCCGAAGCGTTTGTCCATATTGTGGAACCGGTTGCTCTATCAACCTCCACAGTCTCGATGGCAAAATGATCGGAGTCACTCCTGTTCTCGATGGCCCAGTGAACGAAGGTGCCTTATGTGTGAAGGGGCAGTTTGGTTTTGATTTCGTGAATTCGGAAGATCGCCTGACGCGTCCTTTGATACGAAAAAATGGAGAACTGACACCCGTTTCATGGAATGAAGCCTTCGAATACACCGCCCAGAAATTATCGAGCGTCAGAGATGATCATGGGCCTAAAGCATTTTATGCCATCGCTAGTGGAAGAGCTCCTGGCGAAGGTTCATATATGCTGCAAAAGTTTACTCGCGCAGTGATGAATTCAAATCAAGTCGACAATTGTTCGCGTGGCTGACACAGTCCTACGGTCGCCGGTCTGGCGGCCTCTATTGGACGTGGAGCCATGTCAAATTCGATTCCCGAGATCGAAGACGCAGACATGATGCTTTGCGTCGGGACGAACATGACAGAGTGTCATCCCATTATTGCGGTTAGGGTGAAAAAGGCCGTCCGTAAGGGTGCAAAACTGTATGTTGTAGATCCTCGGAAGATTCCGCTGACAGAATACGCCACAGGGCATCTTCCTTTGAAGTTAGGCTCCGATGTTGCTTTGTTCAATGCCATGGCAAAAGTCATCATCGATGAAGGCTTGGCTGACATGGAATATAGTGAAGAGAGAACCGAAGGTTTCGAAGAACTGAAGAAACATCTGGAACCCTTCACTATCGAATACGGCGAAGAGATTTCAGGTGTCCCTGCAAAACTGATTCGGGAATGTGCGATCGCATATGCCTCTGCAGAGAGCGCAGGGATCTACTACACCCTTGGGATAACTGAACATATTTGCGGAGTGAGTAACGTTCAGAGTCTTTGCAATTTGGCTCTCATCACCGGAAATCTTGGAAAGCGTTCAGATGGAGTGAACCCATTAAGGGGCCAGAACAATATTCAGGGTGCAGGGGACACAGGCGCGCTGCCGAACAACTATCCGGGATTCCAATCAGTGGACGATCCTGTCAGTCAGGCGAAATTTGAAAAGGCCTGGGGTGTGCCCATGGATCCCCATAAAGGGATCACGAAAATCGCAGCATTGGATCATGCTGTCGATGGTCGCATCAAAGCGATGTGGATCTGCGGTGAAAATACGTTGGTCACAGATCCAGATGTTAAACACACAACAAAAGCTTTAGAGTCTCTCGATTTCTTGGTCGTTCAAGATATGTTCTTGACCGATACAGCGAAACTTGCAGACGTGGTATTCCCTGCCGCTGCATTTACAGAGGTGGATGGTTTCTTTACGAATTCCGATCGTCGAGTTCAGAGAATTCGAAAGGCTGCAAACCCGCCGGGTGACGCAATGCCAGATTGGTGGATTATTGCTCATGTCGCCAAGCGCATGACTAATGACGTCCATTTCGATTACGAAAACAGTGAGCAAGTCTTCGATGAACTCGCTTCGCTTTCGCCGATTTATGCGGGATTGAATTACGACAGAATTGAGCGAGGTGATCTGGCCTGGCCAGTTCCAGAGTTGGATCACCCGGGAACACCGATTCTTCACGAGGGAGAATTCCTCAACGGAAAAGGTAAATTACAGTTACTGAATTATGTGCCGCCTTCCGAAAATCCCGATGAAGAGTATCCGTTCTACCTGACAACAGGCCGGCGACTGCCGACTTACCACAGTAATACCATGACAGGACGCTCGGGTGGTTTCCGCATACTTGTTCCCAATGAGTGGCTGGAAATCCATCCCGCAGATGCAGAGAAGCTCGGGTTGGAAGATGGAGATTGGTCCAAGATCAAATCAAGACGTGGAGAAGTGATCACGCGAGTGGCTATAACGAAAACATCTCCAAGGGGCACTGTATTCATGAGCTTTGCATTCCCTGAAGAGGTGATGACTAACATTGTCACCAATCCAGAAGTGGATCCCAAAACCGAGACTCCGGAATTCAAAGTTGCGGCGGTTTCGATTGTTCGGGTGGAAGCTCCGACGGGACTTGGAGCCAGTGAACCATTGAGGGCGAATCCTGACGTGGAAGATCCTCATCTTGGTTGAAGTCGATCACTTTGACGTCACCGGTCATGGGGGTGAATTTGGAATAGGGTCTCCCGCCCGGTTGGAAATCAAGAGTGGAGTCGTCACCCTCATCTCAAAAGATGGGCAGCGACACGCTCTTGATTTGCACCATTGTGAAGCCAGTGTCGTGGGTACTTGCTTAGATGTTCTTGATGAAGTTTCCGAGATCGGATTCTCGACAAAAAACCCGCAAGTATTTACAGAGATCTTAAAAGTTGCCCCCCTTGATCTTGAAACTTCACTTCAAGAAATGGCGAAGATTCTTTATAAGACAAAAAAATCGAAGAATCAGATCTATGTTTTCTTGTTGTTAATTTCAGTGGGCATCATTGGTTCACTCATATTTTTTGAGCGACAGATATCTAAGAATGTCATCGATTGGATTCCAATAAGTGTTGATCAAGTCATAGGTGAGTCTGTTCATGATCAAATGATAGAGTCGCAAACAGAAGTCTCAGATGGGATTCTCGTTGAATCTCTGCAGGAAATATTGGACTCGTTGACTCCATACATTCCTTCCGATGAGATTGAGCCAAGAATGGTTCTCATCGTGAGCCCCGAAGTGAATGCGTACTGTCTTCCTGGTGGATATATCACGGTATTCACCGGACTTCTTGAGCTGGCCGAGTCGCCAGATGAAGTGGCTGCTGTTCTCGCGCACGAACTTGCTCATGCCACTGAGCGACATGGATTGAAATCGGTGGCCAGAGTGACGGGAACGGCTGTGGCGTTTCAGGTGTTGATCGGAGATATGTCTGGGATTCTTGCCGCTGGAGGAGAAACGGCTCTTCAAATACTCAATCGTGGCTACGGTAGAGACGACGAGCGCGAAGCGGATGATGTTGGATTAGAAATAATGACCGCAGCAGGGTGGGACCCTATGGCGATGTCTACTTTCTTTGAGCGATTGTCAGATCAGAAGAATATAGAGATTCCGGATTGGCTCTCCACTCATCCTCATCCGTTAATCAGATCTTCTAGAATTAAGGAATCACTCCGACTGAGGGAATCGAAGAAGACTTCTTCGGGTGTCGGAACTGCTCCCGTCATCGATTGGGCAGGCGTGAAGCGTACTCTCGAAAAGTTGTAAGGGAAAAGGCATTGGCGAAAGAGCTGGGTAGCGAAGATAAATCTGGAATAGGCGTGACCGCGTTAAAATTCCTGATTCTATATTTATTTGTCGCTTCACTGACAACTCTCTGGGATCGAGACGAGCCACGTTTTTCGAGAGCGGCTGTAGAAATGGTCGAGACGGGGGATTTCTTAGTCCCACGATTCGACGGCGAGTTGAGGCCAGATAAACCGCCATTGGTGTATTGGTGCATGAGTCCTTGGATTCGTCTCCTAGGAGCGAATGACTTCGCTGTCAGAATCCCTTCCGTACTGGGCAGTCTAATGATGTTGCTTGCAACATTTCATATCGGAAAAAATCTAGGCGGGTTCGCAGTCGGAAAAAGAGCAATGATTCTGCTGGGGTGCATGCCTTTACCTTTATTCATAGGAACGGCTGCAACCGCAGATGGCACACTTCTCGCCGGAGTTACTGTGTCATTAGCAGTATTGGTGGATCGGATCCAATCGGGACCCCACAAGTTTCATATTTGGATTTTGACGGCGGCTTTGTCATGGGCCTTGTTGGCAAAAGGCCCGGTAGGGTTGGCCGCTTTCTGGTTGGGATCTTTGTTTTTTGCCGCGTTTGGAAGAAGTTTGATCTCTCTCGATCGTCGTTGGTGGGTTGAATCTACAATTGCAACGATGATCGCGGTCGGTATTTTTCTCGCTTGGGGAATCCCAGCAAATATTGAGACGGGTGGTGAACTCGCTCGGTTAGGGCTGGGGCGACATGTTCTTCAAAGATCAACGGAGGCTTTAGAGAGTCACGGTGGATCTGGCTGGCTCGGGTGGAGTTTCTCTCTCCCATTTTATATCCCCGTTCTACTTCTTGGAGCAGCACCCGCTTCTGCATTGTTAATCCCTGGTGTTCTTCGAAGAGGGACACTTTCTAAAGATTCAAAAATCGCGCTACTTCTTTGCGGACTAATTCTTCCGGTATTGTTTCTGATGACTTTGGTTGCCACGAAATTGCCTCATTACATTCTTTCTGCATTTCCAGGTGTGGCTGTAGCTTGTGCTTGGATTTGGACTCGGAATGAAGAAGAGGGGGTTCAAGGTTGGATCTCTTCTCCATCGGGTCGCCTTGGTCGGGGGCTATGCATATCACTATTGACACTTCTCGCGGTCGGCTGGCTTTGGGCCGTTCATGATATTTCTAGTTCTGTATTGTTGGCATTACCCGCGACAGGATGCATGGCCATCTCTGTTATCAGTATTAGTTGTTGGAGATCGGGAGCGGCATTTAGTTCATTCAGGGGCCCTGGAGGAAGTGCGATGTTGCTAGCGCTCAGTTTTTCAGTCCTATTGTTGGGTGCGGGGAAACTGGAACCTGAGTGCAAGATCGCAAGACCAGTGAAGAAGGTGATTGAGAGCAGCGAATCTCCCTTGTCTCCGGTTACGACTTTGGGTTACTTCGAACCTTCACTCGTTTTCACTCTCGACAGAACCCCTGTCCTCGGGGAGAACACGATTGAGCGTTTATCGAATCAATCTGCATTCGAGTCGACAATGGAGTGGATAGAGCGTGAAGGGTCGGGTTGGTTGATCAAGGCTCATGGAGTGGGTGAACAGAACCAAGAAACGAATGCTCTCGAAAAAGAAGAGAGAACGACTCTTCAATGGTTTAAAAGGATCTTTAATTATTCAAATGGTCAGCGGCTTGAAATCGAACTTTGGTTACGTTCTTCCTGACGTTCAAGGATAGAAGTCCAAAGAACGACAAAAAATGCTCCAAGAATGAATCCGATGACGGTATCGGAAGGCCAATGATCAGCGGTGAATACTCGCGTTGAGCAGAGCCAGACTCCCAGTACACACCATAGGGGTGTCCAGCGAGGGAACAGCATCGATAGAAGCATCACGAGTACTCCAGTCGCCGTGGCATGACCAGAAGGTAGGCTGTTATGGTTGTTTTCCAAAGACATCGGTTCCCAGTCGGGGAATGATCGATAAATCAATTCATTAGGCCGACCTCTTCCGAAGCCGATCTTCAATAATCGTGCCAAGATTCCCGCTGAAATAGCGCCTGCTAAAGCCCCTTTCAGAGGCGTTCGGAACCGTTTTAGTTGAGGTCTCCAATAAGTGATGCCCCATGTCAAGAATAGAACGAGTAAGACGGCAAATCCTTCTGAAAGGTGAGTCGTTATTCCCGCGATAGATCGCAGGTTTCTCAGAGTTGACCCGGCAAGCCCCTCCTCAGAGTTTTGTGTATCCCATGTTCTTCGAACTTCCAAAATCATTTGCTCGTCAAAGGTGAGAGCCGATCGAGTTTCACCGGGCCATCCGGATGCTGTGGATTCTCCATTGTCCTCGTAGAATTTCATCCATGTCGAATGAGCCATATTGTCTGAGAGTGAGTTGATCGGAAGGCGAGAACTGAAAAGAAACAGGACGAGTGAGATAAACAGGAGCAGGCTCCAGTTTCGTAGTCCATTGAAATCTAAGGGATCGAGAGAGGGGGGAACTACCGACTGTTGATTCATTCGACAAACCTGCGAGCGAGCTGCGAGAGTTCAGGAATTTCGTGAATCTTCATTCCCGTAGGTCCGGATCCTTCAAGGCTTCCAGGAGCCACGCAGGCTGTTTTGAAACCGAGTCGAGAAGATTCTTCAAGCCTTTGCCCTGTCCCAGGAACGGGGCGAACTTCACCCAGAAGTCCTACTTCTCCGGCGAAGACAATATCTCTAGGTAGTGGACGATCATGAAAAGACGAGAGAAGAGAGGCCGCGAGAGCCAGGTCTCCTGCCGTTCCCCTCAACTTGACGCCGCCGACAACGTTCGCATGGATATCACAGCCTCCGAGTGGGACACCTAATCTTTTTTCTAAGACTGCCGCCAGCATCGAGAGTCGAGCACTGTCGATTCCGGAGCATTTTCTTGCGGGAGATCCATGAGCCGCTGCGCTGACCAATGCTTGTACTTCAAGAAGGAGGGGACGAGTTCCCTCGAGAATCGCAGCGGTGGCAGATCCCGGTGAAGAAACCGATCGATCAGAAAGAAGTAATCCGGAAGGATTTTCGACTTCACTCAGGCCATCGGATCGCATCTCGAAAATGCCGACTTCTTCGGTCGATCCAAATCGATTTTTTAAACCACGAAGGATTCTTAAGGAGTGCCCCCGTTCGCCTTCGAATTGGAGAACTCCATCGACCATATGTTCCAGTGTTCGAGGACCGGCGACGGTTCCGTCTTTGGTCACGTGTCCGACCAGTACTAGGGCGAACCCTTCTTTTCTGGCCATGGCGAGCAAGCGGGATGTGACTTCTCGAACCTGTACTACTCCTCCAGCCCCGGCTGGGAGGTCATCCCAACGAACGGTTTGAATACTGTCGATGCCGACAACAGCGGGAGAAGTTGCTTTGACTTGCTGTTCTATGGCCTCGAGATCACATTCGGATAGAAGCCACAGATTTTCTGCAGAGACTCCTAAACGGTCTGCTCTCAGCTTGACCTGTACTGCGGATTCTTCGCCAGTGACATATAGGAATCTGTTTTTTCCGTCTTCAGTTTTGGAGACGGAGTTGGCCAATTGGAGTAGAAGAGTCGACTTTCCTATGCCCGGTTCTCCGGAGAGCAATATTCCACTTCCAGGAACGAGGCCACCTCCCAATACTCGATCCACTTCGCCGAGTCCGGAGGCGATACGATCTTCCTCACGTGCTTCGATTTCGGAGATGGGAACGGCCTCACTCTTTTCACCAGAGAGGCGAGGTGCTGTTCGTCCAGGTTTATCTTCTTTGATTTTATGTTCAGAGAGGGAATTGAACGTTCCGCAGTCGGGGCACCGGCCCATGTATCTCTCATGGGTGGATCCGCATTCCAGACATAGGAAGACGGTATGGGCTTTGGCCATCATGGCCTCCTCGCTGGTGGTGATCACTAAAAGGTATCTTCACGCTTACATTGACCTCTGGAACCGTAGTCGTCCAGCCCTCGTCAGGATCAACCGGGATCATCCGGTCAGAGGAGGCGAATTCACGCCTCGTTTGGATAAGTTTCTAGGGTGCTTACCAGTGTTCTGAAATGCTTTCCTCGTGCCTCGAAAGAAAGATATTGGTCGAAGGACGGATATCCCGGACTCAACAGAACCGTATCGCCAGGGGCCGCCTCGCTCGAAGCAATCTTAAATGCGGCTGCGAGATCTTCAAATCCGCGGAAGCAATTCCCCGAATCGACTCCTGAGAACGCTTCTTCCAATTCATGGTTCGAGGATCCGAATCCAAGGATTTCGATATTCTTGTCAGAGACAGTTTCAGAAAGTTTACGAAGAGAGAGTCCTTTGCTCTTTCCTCCACAAAGCCAATAGGTCTTACCGGATAAGTTTGAGAGCGCGGACTGCGCTGAATCGGGTGTGGTGGCTTTGGAGTCATCGATGTAGGTCACATCCTTGATGGTCGCGATATGTTCGAACCGATGAGGCAATCCGGAAAACGATTGGATAGCGGCTGATATCCCTTCTTCGGAAGCGCCAAGGTGACGGGCAAGGGTGGCTGCCATATGTGCATTTTTTCGCCCAGTGGATCCCTGCAAGCTTTGAGAAGGGCGATATGGAATTGAAAGTTCAGTATCGTTTTGCTGAGGGATGATTAAATCGTTTGGGTCGGTGGCATCCCCTGTAGATCGAAGGATTTCGAAGTCTTCCAGTTGAGATATTGAGTCTATTCCGAACTGACCTGTGTCTGGAAGTATGGCGCAGCCGGGAGAAGGGTCCGGATTTTTAAGGAGTTCAAACTTTGCTCTGCGATAAGCATCTTGGCTTCCGTGCCAATCGAGATGATCTTCCGAAAAGTTAGTAATAGCGACAGTGGAGGGTCTCGGGCAGAGCGGGCCTAGACGATCTAATTGAAACGAAGAGATCTCCACGATCCACCGGAGCTGTCGATCCGCGTCGTCGAGCATACTCAGAAGACTGCCACCCAGATTTCCTCCTGCTACGGCAGGGATCCCAGAGGCAATGAGCATTGAGCGAGTTAATTCACAAACCGTACTTTTGCCGTTGGTTCCACTCACAGCCGCCAGATACTCTCGGGGACACCATGCGAGGAATAGACCTAACTCTGAGACAACTCGAACACCTGAACTGAATACTTTTTTCAGAAATGGGGCATGAGGTGGGATGGCCGGGTTGACCACGACCCAATCGATACCTTCGAGTTGTTCTTCTTCATGAGGTCCGATGTATATAGATTCGGAGCAGTGTTTAATGGCCTGAAGAGATTTATCAAGATCGTCTTTGTTGCCACTATCACTGATAGTGAGACGTGCTCCCTTTGAGCGGAGGTAATGAATGAGCCCCGTGCCTCCACCATGAACCCCCAGTCCGAGAACAAGGATGTTCAGTCCCTCGAGTTGACCGGGATTACGGTCAGGGACTTCAAATACTTGGGGCGGTTTTCCCGGAGAGCTCATTACTCACCGGAAGAGTCTATCGGAAGTCGGACACCATTTTCTTCAGCGACATTTCGGAATGAATCACTGAGGGCGTCGAGGTCTTGCTGCTCTAGTTTGTATTGAAAAGTGTGTTCCAACTCAATCGTTCCTGGCAATAGAACATCGGTGAAGAAATCGAGAGGGAACCTTTGGTGCCACGGAGGAGAAACCTCGATCTTGGTGCGGATGGGTTTCAGAGACCTGACTCCTCGAAGTTCATTTTCTTCCATTCGGATCTGTAGATCCCACGTCCCATAAAAATCAAATGGAATCGTTGCTGGGGTGGTACCTTTGTCCTGTCCATTGAGAAAGACTCGGGCGCCGGCGGGATCCGACTTGATGATAAGGGATTTGGCGACGCAGCCGGTTGCTGCGAATGTCAAAAGTACGAATAGAAAAATCGAACCTAGTCTTGCTGGCATTGTGAATTTTTTGGTCATGAGTTTCCTTCTCCTCTGGAGACATGGTAACTCCAGCAGAGAGGGTTCACAAAGCGCTTCACTGGAGTCGGGTCACGATCGAGAGTAACGTGGTGATCGAAAGGGAGCTGACATGAACAAACCTTGGTGGAAAGACGGGCTGCCATTCAAATGCACCCAGTGTGGCCATTGTTGCAAAATTGAGGGCTATGTCTGGGTCAATGATGAAGAAATTCAGGCCATGGCAGACCATTTGAAGATGACCGCGGATGATTTTGAATGGCAGTATGTTCGTCGTGTGGGGAGACGTCGTAGTCTGATTGAGAAGCCCAATCATGAATGCATCTTCTGGGAAGATGGCTGTACCGTATATCCCGCACGGCCGACCCAATGTAAGACTTTCCCATTCTGGAAACAAAATCTGGAGTCTATGGACGAATGGCTCGACGTAGTGGAGGAATGCCCCGGTTCAGGTACGGGTGTCGTATACTCGGCCAAAGAGATTACGGAATTGCGGCGAGGCATCGGTCAGACCGATAAAAAATAAGAGATTCCCAGGATCTCCTCTCTGCAAAGCTCATGTAGAGGCACATATTTGTCGATATTAGACGTGCCGGATATTCAGTTGAGGGGGGTTATTCGCCTCATAATCACACATCTCGCCAATTCTTTGAAATCCTCTCAAGCCACGACGTGATTACGTCGATGTATTTGGCAGGGGAAGAAACCCCTGAGAGAGGATTTCAAAATGTCATCCAAAAAATCAATGTTGAATGCAGGACTACTTCTGCTTGTGACTCTTGTACTCATGGGGGGTTGCTCCAGTACTGAGACAGTGATCTCCAGTTCCCAACAGATCATTACTGATAATGATGAAGACAGTCGATCGACGATAGTTGATGTCAAGATCGATAAGTATGAGAAGCTGGCCAGAGATTTCCCCAAGGAGCCGAGATATCAGGAACGATTGGCTCGTTATTACTGGGAGAAAAAAGATCATGAAAAAGCGTTGGGTGCTGTTCGTAATGCCCGTCGCATCGACCCTGATAATCCAAGGTACGATTACCTTGCCGCTCAAATCTACAAGGGTATTGGAAGTTATTCTGCTGCCGAGAAGTCATACCTTAATTTGATCGAAGCCACAGGTGATCAAAAGTTCAGTGGACCACTCATTGAGTTGTCACAGCTGTACATCGAAATGGATCGTCTCGATCTTTCAAAGAAATACCTCGATGAGTGTCTTGCAATAGATCCCACATTTGGAGAGCCACACTACTGGGTTGCTAGTATTTATCTAAAGCAGGGACGCCGTGATCTTGCGATCAAGAGTTTTGAGCGTTACTTGCGAATTGGAAATGCTACTCGACAAGAAGAAGTACTGCAGACCCTGCAAGCTCTTCAGCCCGATCTGCGAATCCACGACATTCGCTGATCTTCTTTTACCCTCTCTTCTTCGGCGGAGGACAGGCACGTTGTGCCGGTCCTTCGCCGTTATTTCATCCAGGAATACGAATACTGATTCAGCTTGGATAAAAAAATAGAGCCGGAGAGAACCAAGGCTCTCTCCGACCCGTGAGGAGGTGTGTCTATCTAAAGAACGAGGTTGCCCCCATTAAAGTTCCCGTGAGGAGAAAATAGTCTGAGACCCGTTGGATCAACAAACAACGGCACATTCCCCTAACAAGTGAGAAGAAGACCCTATTGGTGTTTAAGACGGTGGGATCAGTGCTAAGTCTAGGGCTCTCAGCTCGTTGCTTCGCGAAGGTGATGGGTCATGGCCCATGCTCGTTTCACGAAACCGCTGGGAAGTATGAAGGGGGGTAGCTCGGAACGCAAGAACTGTAGACGAATATGTTCCTGAGAGTCGACAAAGTATTGGCAAAAGAGCGTCCCGAATTCTAGTTCTGGGTAATTTTCTTTCACATCTGTGGATAACTCTACTAGTGCAAAGTCTCCGTTATTCACAGTTAAAAGGGTATTAAATACAGCTATCTCTTGATCTTTGAAGGATGGTGAACCTGAACCGTCCATCGCATCTCCTGCGACACGAAGTGCAAAACTAGTGGAAGGATCAACACCAGGAATTTTTAGCCAATCTTCAATTATTCCTCTCGGGATACCTCTTTCGTCCACTTCGGAAGGATATGCATGTTCTTCGCTATGAATAAGAGGAATACCTTGGGCTTCTTCATTTGTATTCGGGGCCGGCATCATGGGTTGCTGAATGAGATGAATGTTGTCCAATTTTTCTTCGGCAAGACTGATCAAATCCAAGGGTGCGATGCCCAATACCCGACAGGCTTTCTTCATGAAATCAGTTTCAAGACCACTGCGTCGACCATCTTCGATGGATATGGCGTAGGCCCTAGAAACTCCGACTTTTCGTGCTAGATCTTCGACAGTGAGATGTTTTTGTCTTCGCGCAGATCGTATCACTTTTCCTATCGACTCCCTGAGTGGAGCTGCGGCAGATCTGGATAGGGGGCGTACTTTATCTCCATCGGGGTCATCGATCAGTTGACTGGGTGCGACTTCGAGAGCGCGTGCGATTCGAGTGAGTACTTCACTGTTGATTCTGCGCTTACCGCTTTCGAGGCGACTCATTTGGGAAGCGGACAGTCCAATGCGATGGGCCAGTTCCTTCGCTGTGACTCCGGACTCTTCCCGGAGTTTCCGGATGATGTCACCTGTATTACTCATTTTGGTGCCTCTGTCATGAGTGAAATGACGAGTAGGGAAATGTTCAAACTGTTGAAGACCATATGGAAGGTGATACACGTGAGAAGTTGACCCTTGCGCTGAAAGAGCCAGGCTAAGTATGCACCGAGGCAAGTAATTGGGAAAATCGAAGCAATGGAATCATGGAACCCGCCAAAAATGACCGCTGAAATCATGATAGCTGGAACAATGGGCAGGCGGCTTTTTAGCCAGCGGAAGAGGAGTCCTCTGAAGAGTAATTCTTCAAGGATCGGGGCAATAAATATTACATTAATGAAAATAGTGAGCATCAATAAGTTGTTGTTTCCCATGGCAGCGAGTTCGAAAATTTGGATAGCCGCTTGTGACGAAATTTCGATCCCCATCGCCTCTAGACTTTGAATCCAAATGAAGGAGATGATCAGGTGAATTGGTATCCAAAGTAGGCAAGCAAGTACGCCTTCTTTGATACAAGATGTCACGGTCCCATCAGCGCCAAGGAAAAGGGAGTCCACTTCAGGGTGGAGAGAATGCCAAACTCTGGAATAGATTAAAATCAGAAAGATCAATCCGGACAGTAGGACAACCAGGGTGCTGAAAACGATCAGTGCCCTTTTGGGGCTGAGGATCGGTTCGTTTGTAGAACTCGGTTCGTCTTCCGCTTGCTGGGCGTCAGAAGGGTTCTCCAGATTCGGCTCTGATTCAAGTTCAAGTACGGATGTTTCAGGGGTGGGAACATTATTGGGCTCTTGTACTAGGTTGCCCATGAATGCTGCGGAGATCTGGAAGAGGACGTAAAGACTGAAAAATAGAGCGATCTGCGAGCCGCTCCAAGGGGGGCCGATGGAGAGTGGGTTTTCTTCAGATGAATCCAGTGAAGATTCACTCATTCGCCAAGGACGCCTTCTGTAGGACTCGAAGCCTGTGCGTATCTTCGTTTTGCGATTCTTCCTGCGCGCGCAGCAAACCACCCGGCATCCAAAGCGTGTCTCATTCCATGAGCCATCGCGACAGGATCTTTTGCGCCGGCAATACCTGTATTGAGAAGAACTCCTTCTGCGCCGAGCTCCATGGCAATGGTGACATCGCTCGCGGTTCCGACTCCGGCATCGATGATCACTGGTACGTCGAGTTGCTCAAGTATGATGGAGAGGTTGTTGGTGTTGAGAATGCCCTGACCACTTCCTATCGGTGAACCTGCCGGCATCACGGAAGTCGCTCCAGCATCTTGAAGCCGAAGTGCGAGAACAGGATCGTCACTGCTGTAGACGAGGACTTTGAATCCTTCGCTCACTAACTCCCGACACGCTTCAAGTGTTCCTACGGGGTCTGGGAGGAGAGTTTTTTTGTCACCCAGCACTTCCAGTTTTACCCAATCGCCGAGTCCGAGCTCTCTTGAAAGATGGCAAACACGGATGGCATCTTCTGCATTGAAGCAACCTGCAGTATTGGGCAGCAAGAAATAGCGATTGCGATCGAGTTGTGAAAGAAGGTTGTCGCCACTTTTCAAGTCGACTCGTCGAATTGCGACAGTCACGACTTCACACCCTGAGGCTTCGAGGGCGTTGTTCATGGTTTCGGCATCGGAGTACTTTCCGGTACCGACAAGGAGTCTCGATCGAAAAGTCTTGTCGCCCAGTGTGAGTGGGGTGGGGGTGGTTTCTGTTGCAGAGTTATAATCGTTCACGGCTCAGCCTCCTCCGACGATAGTCACTATTTCAATGTGGTCTCCAGGTTGGAGGAGAGTGTCACCATGTTGGGATTTAGGAACAATAGCCCTGTTGCGTTCCACTGCGACAGCGGCGGATTCTAGGGGCATGGAGTTCACCAGATCGAGAACCGAAGCGGTCTTTTCGATCTGATGAACTTCACCATTCAGCTGAATCTCGATCAACTCCATGGAGTTTGACCCGATCCCTCCCTCATGAATGTTTTCCGATGACATCGGTCTTCTCCGTTAATTCGATGCTCGTGCAAATCGGTAGTAGACCTCAAGAGTCATCGCTCCGATGGCGGTGTTGTAAACTCTTCCTCCTGCGATTCCCCATTCTCCAATGGGATCCCAGGAGCCATCTTCGCAACCACCGACGCGCTGATTTCTCACCAACGCATCAATCATAGCCTCGTTCCACTCACGCCATTTGCTGCCGCCAATTTGGAACATGGCGTAGGTGGCGTAGTACCAGTAGTAGAGATTGATCTTGGATTTGCGCTTACCTTCTTGCGGACGCCATTGGGGAATCTCATCCATGAGGATCGCAGTACCCGCCTTGATGGCATCCGTATTGGTTTTTTCACCGGAGAAAATTCGGCATAGAACTCCTACGGCTGTCATGCAAGACAGATCCTTGGAATAGGGATACGGCTCAGGATAGGAAGCTTGCAAGCGCGAGCCTTCATCTCCTGGGTTTTCGTAACCACAAATCCCTGATCTTGCGGTGCAAGACTCGAACCACTTGAGAGCCCCTTCGAAGGCAGGGTTGAAGTCTTTCGTCTTGACCTTGATGTATCTGGATTGGGCACAAACCTTTGCCGTCTTCAAAGCCAGAACCATCCAACCGGTAACGGACGTATCATTTTTTCCGGCCTGATAATCATACTTCCAGCCATAACCCGGGTTTTGGGCGTTGAGGCACCACTTGGTCGCTCTTTGGACCGAGTTCGAAAGTTTGATTTTATCCTGCGAGAGAAGGAGCAATTCACTCATCGCCATGGTGGCGATGGCATGATTGTAGATCCACTCATCGGTGTCTTCCTGAGGCATGCCGTAGAGCCCATTGAGCTTCGGGTCAGAGTTCTTGACCTGTTGCTTGAGCATCCAATCCATGGCTTTGCGCATCACGATAACAAACTCGGGGAACTCACCACTCTCATGGGTATGTCCAAATCCGAGGTAGGCCAGCATCGCCAAAGCGGTACAGCCCACATCGTAGCCATCGAATCCGTCTCCTTCTTCCTGTTCGCAACCGTCGGGTCTTAGGAATCCATTGGAGGACCAGTGACCGTCGGGATGCTGATGTCGCTTGAGCCACATCAGCGCTGCGAGAACAGCACTCTCGGTGGCTTCGCTTCCACCTTCACGAGAGAGAGAGCCTTTGCCAAATCGGTTTCCGTATGCCCCGGCACCGGCCCCTGTCATACCAAAAGCATCATTCAGTTGGTTCTTGATGTTTTTGTTGGTCGTGTTGTTTTTGCTGGTTCCCTTAGGAGTCTTACTGATCTTGTCGGGTTTAAGCAGCTTGATGGGGTCGGTCTTCTGTTTTTCAAGAATCTCCGGCTTACGTTCGATATCCCGCTTCTTGGTGGGATCGTACTTCGGAGGCTTGATCTCCTTTTTGACGATGGTCTTTCTCTGTTCTTTTTCTTCCTTGACCTCAAGAATGATCACGGTGCCGAGGATGGAAAGAATGATGACGTGGAACGCCGCAGAGATGGCCCAGTACGGAGTGTTGGATAACCACCCGGTGTTGGCCGCGTCGTCGCGGTCGTCGTCGTCGTAGTCGTCTTCGTATTCCTGGTTCATGGATTGCCTCTCTCGAACTCTATTGCTGAGGGGTTTTGAACCCCCCAATACTTCAGGACTCATCTGAATAATACCTGAAGTTGTCAATATGGCAAGGAGCATATTGCCATATTGGCAACCATGATGGGGGACCATAAATGCTGAATTTGGCCCTTATGGGACATCTGAGGTCGAAATTCAGTGGGATTTCCTCAGGATGAGGAATTTCCAAGCCAGTCTCTGGGGCGCAGGAAGTCTGACAATTCGGCTTCCCGAGAACCGGACTCAGGTGTCCAGCCACTTTGCCAACGAACCAGGGGAGGCAATGACATCAAGATTGCTTCGGTTCGCCCACCACTTTGAATCCCAAAGAGCGTGCCCCGGTCAAAGAGCAGATTGAATTCGACGTATCGTCCGCGTCGGTAAAGTTGAAATTGTCTCTGTGTGTCATCGAACTCGGTGTGATGTCGACGCTCAACGATGGGTAAATACCCGTTCAGGAACGCTTCGCCAACGTCTTGAGTCAGAGCGAGGCAGCGATCGAATCCACCTTCATTCAGATCGTCAAAAAAGATGCCTCCAATGCCGCGCGTTTCGTCTCTGTGGGGGAGGAAGAAATAGCGATCACACTCGTCTTTGAACTTGGGGTAGAGCTCGCTGCCATGGGGGTCGAGGGCGTTCTTGGCCGTTTGATGCCAGTGCTGAGCATCTTCGAGAACAGGATAGTATGGGGTTAAATCGAAGCCCCCACCAAACCACCAAACTGGGGGTTCTCCCTCTTTTTCAGCATGAAAGAGTCTGACATTCATGTGGGCTGTGGGGGCGTGGGGATTTTTGGGATGAATCACAAGAGAGATGCCCATCGCTTCAAAACTTCGACCGGCCAGCTCAGGTCTCTGTGCACTTGCCGTCGGCGGTAACTGGTCACCACTGACACGTGAAAAGTTGACCCCCGCTTGCTCAAAGATGGCGCCGTCTCGTAGGAGGCGACTTTCTCCTCCTCCGCCCTCTTCTCTCTCCCAAGAAGTGATTTCGAAGTTGGACTTACCATCGAGAGATTGGAGTGAAGAGCAGATGCGTACTTGGAGGTCCTTGAGCCACGATTCAAAAAGGTGAGCTGGAATTTTGGACTGCTGTGGTTTTGTCATGGTTCTCCGCATTGACCTAGATTCGCACTTTGAGCTGAATTTGCAGTTTCATCTGAATTTGTCTGCCGTATGAAACTCACTGGAGCACATGACACTCCCTGGAGAACAAGACATCCAGAATATCCCACCCTCAACCGTCATCCTTGACGATATTGGCCATGAAGCCGTTCTGGCGAGGCCCGCAAAAATGTACTTTACATTTTACATTGTGCAAGGTACCTTTCTGTTGGTTCGGCGGTCGGAGAGAGTTGGGGAGTGGTCGAACCCACAGAGTTTTTTCCCCGAAGTTGACGCGGCGTACCTCTCTCCGACCTACATTTTTCCCCCTGTTGCCGCAATCCAGGGGAAAACAGCAATTTGCCTTCCAAACGGCCCTCTCCGGAATCGACCCATTTCCGGAGGGGGCTCACGCCTTTTCCCACCGCAATCTCAATGAATAGACCGCCTTTAACTGTGGAAATCTTGGTCTCAAGGTATGATTTCTTCATGTGCTGTGTGTAGGAGAAGAGGCGAATTGAGTTCAATAGTCCGTTACCAGGCTGAACAGATCATGCTGTTAGAGCCCGCCACTTTGTTGGTGGTGTGGGTCGATGGCCACGAAAGCCTCTACTCTCATCGTTCATTGCGTGAGACTTGTGAGTGCGCTTCATGTGTCGATGAATGGACTCGCAAGCCTATTCTCGACCCCGATTCCCTTCCCAAAAACCTACGCGTTGTCGCTGTCGAGCCGACGGGGCGATATGGTCTCAACCTGAAGTTTTCCGATGGTCACGCGACAGGTATCTGGTCGTTAGAACGTCTGAGGGAAACTTGTCCCTGCCCCGAATGTGAGAAGGGTGTCTCTTGAAAACAGTCTTTCCTCGAGTATTGGCCGTTGTTGCACTGATCTCCATCGGATGGTTTTCACACGGTTTCTTTCCCCAATCATCTGAAAAGCCCGCAACGCCGGCCCAAAGGCCTGGATTTCCAGGGCGCCCTTCGATGGGGGGGGCAGGATATGCGGGAATGAAGTCGGAAGAGGTTGTGCCCGTCGAGGTCAGCTCGACTCTTTTGGCGATCATCCGTGAACGCGTTCGCAGCAGTGGAATTCTTGAGCCCGAACGTGAAGTGAGTTTGCTCTCTCGTGTCGAAGGTACCGTCGATAAAGTTTCAGTGGTGGAGGGTGAAAAAGTTTCAAAGGGTCAATTGCTCTGCGCTATCGATCAAGAGGAATTGCACATCGCTGCCGACTTGGCGTTGATAGAACTTCAGCAAGTCCAAGCGAACCTGAATCGACTCGAAGGTCTCGCAAGCTCAGGAGACTCCTCAAAAGAAACTGTAGAAAACGCTCGATTTGCCATGCAGCGGGCAAAAGCCGGACATGACCGCGCCCTTATCGATCTTGGGCATTCTCAGCCATCGGTGTTGTTTGACGGTGTTGTTGTGAGAAGGGGCATTGAGCCGGGTCAATATGTTCGAGTCGGGGATGAACTCTTCACCTACGCGGATTTTGAACCTCTTAGGGTTCGAATTTTCCTACCGGAAAGTGAAGTGACAGACATTGAAAAAGGACAGAGATGTGTCCTTAGAACCGAAAGCGATGGACCTATCCTGACGGAGGGAGTGATCGAAAGGATCAGCCCCGTTATTGATAGAACTTCATTAACAGTTGAGGTACTCGTCGTTTTCCCTGAGGCTGCCGTCAATCTTAGGCCGGGAGCATTCGTTCATATCGACGTGATCACCCGCACCTTAGAAAATCGAATGATTATTCCGAGGAAAGCATTGGCTCTGAGGGGAAATCGTTCAGTCGTGTTCCGCCTATTGGATGATGAAACGGTTCAAGAAGTCGAAGTTATCACAGGGTTTGAAAATGACTCCATCGTCGTGATCGAAGAGGGATTAGGAATCGGTGACAGGCTTGTGGTTCAAGGAATCGATAAGCTGAAGGATCGCAGCAAGGTCAGTGTTTACAGGAGTATTCCTGTAGAAGTCGATGAACTGACAGTCGAGCCGATGTCCGTGCCTGAGAACCCACAAAAACTTAGACCTCATCCGAAAGTCCCAGCGGTCAAGGAATAGAACTAGGAGACCGATGGAGTCATTTCTGAAAAGTGTTGTCCGAAAACCAGTGACTGTCGCGATGATCACCATCGCCGCGGTAACCTTCGGAATACTTTCTCTCAAACGACTTCCAGTCGAGCTTCTTCCCGATATCAACTATCCGACCCTTACAGTTCAAACCGAGTTACGCGATGCCTCCCCGCAAGAGGTCGAGCAGTTAGTCACTGATTCCATCGAAGAGGTGGTGGGAGTGACTCAAGGTCTCTTGAGGTATTCCAGCACTTCAAGGGCCGGGGTTTCGGAAGTTGTATTGGAGTTCAGTTGGGACACTGACATGCAGAGGGCTAGCCTCGATGTGAGAGAGAAACTGGACTTAGTCAATCTTCCGGAAGATGCACGTTCACCTTTGGTTTTTCGGTTCGATCCGTCTCTTGACCCCATGACTCGTCTTGCATTAACGGGTTCTCGGTCGATTCCAGATCTCAGGAAATTAGCAGAACTTAAGATTAAGAGAAAACTGGAGACTGTGACCGGCGTGGCTGCCGCGAGGGTGACCGGAGGCGCAGAAGATGAAGTTCTGGTCGACCTAGATGCTCAAAAACTGGAGGCACTCTCTCTTGATGTTGCGACGGTAGCTAGGCGCATATCCCAAGAAAACGTAAACCGTTCAGGGGGAGAGATCCGTGACCGGCAAACGGCCTACCGGTTGCGAACAGTAAAAGAGTTTAGATCCCTTGAGAACATCGAGGATGTCATCGTTCTTCAGGGGCAAACAGGGACGGTTCAGGTCAAGGATATCGGTGACGTGGCCATCGTTCCCAGAGATGATGAGATTCTCGTCCGTGTCGATGGTCAGCCGGCCGTTCAAATCGATTTGTATAAAGAGGGCGATGCGAATGCCGTCAATGTCGCCAAGGCATTACGGCTGCGTCTCGCAGAGTTGGAGAATGACAAGGAACTCGCAGACTGCGAGCTGGTCGTCCTTTCAGACCAGGCGAGATTTATTGAAGAGTCTATCGAGAGTGTGGAGTCCACTGCCTTAATGGGCGCACTTCTTGCCGCTCTCGTCCTCTATGTATTCCTGAGGAATATGCTCAGCACATTGACGATAGCATTGTCGATCCCCGTATCTGTCGCTGTCACATTTTTGCTGATGGAACTGACAGGAATTAGTCTTAATGTCCTTTCCCTAGGTGGTCTCGCTTTGGGAATCGGCATGCTGGTCGATAACAGTGTTGTTGTCCTGGAGTCGATTCAAAGACTTCGGGAGGAGGGAATGTCTCCTTTCGAAGCTGTTTACAAGGGAACAGGTCAAGTGATTGGCGGCATCGTCGCTTCTACGCTTACGACCATCGCAGTTTTCCTACCCCTGATTTTTGTCCAAGGAATCGGCGGAGAGATCTTCCGGGATCAGGCTCTGACGGTCACATACTCCCTCGTCGCAAGTCTCTTTGTTGCCGCGACGGTGATCCCTACAGTGGTGGCCAGTGGTCATCGTTTCTCCGGTGGTATATTGAGCCGGCTTATCGCCTTTATCGATAAGCTTTTGTCGCCATTGGCGAGCTTGTTCTCGTGGGCTCTCACGGGTGCTCAAAATCTATACTCTCGTTCCTTGGGTGGATTGCTTTCCATGCCATGGGGGGCACCAGTACTTGCACTCGCATTTTGTACCGTAGTGCTCCCGAAGGTGAACGATCTTGGAACTGAACTTGTCCCAGACCTTTATCAGGGACAGTTTTTCTTCGATATCGAATTGGCAGAGGGCACTCCCCTTGAAGAAACCGATCGTAAAGTCGCTGCTCTTGAAAAGATCGCGTCTGAATTGAAAGCCGAAGATTGGCCGATCGCTCTTTATACTTCGACAGTGGGGGAATCTCCGGTTCTTGGTGAAGTTCAATCAGGAGAACGAAGAGAACATATTGCCCGTTTGACACTCGGACTTGAAAATGGGGCCACTCGCCAAGATGAGACGGCTCTGATTGAGAAGCTCGAGGAACGGTTTAAGGAAATTCCTGATTGTCCTTTCTCGCTTGGACGACCCTCTCTGTTCACTTTTCGTGATCCGATTGAAGTTGAAGTTTACGACGATGACCTTGAAGAGTTGAGACGATCAGCGATGACAGTTGCTGATCGCATGAGCCTTGTTGCGGGATTAACAGATGTGAATCCAAGAGTTCCAGATCAGGTTCCCGAAATCCATGTTCGCATGGATCCCTACCGACTTTCTGCATATGGACTCAATCTCGGACAAATCGCAGATGGCATGAAATCACGAGCGATTGGTGAGGTGGCTTCTCAGTATCGTTTTGCTGAAAAGCCTATAGATATTCGAGTTCGTATCAAAGGCGCCTTAGAAAGAACCTTGGAAGAGGCCGCTAGGGATTCGATCAGAACTCCTACCCAAGGAGATGATGCCGTCTTGAGGCTGGCCGCCTTCGGTCGTTTGGATGAGGCGTTAGGACCGGTTGAAATCCGAAGAGTGGGCGGCGAAAGATCTGTTTCCGTCACTGCCCGGACTTATGGCGTTGACCTTGGTACCGCAACTGCGAATGTCATCAGGGCTTTGGACGGACGCATATTGTCCCCGACGACAACTGCAAAAATGTCGGGACAGAACATTGAGATGAAAGAATCTCTACGCAGCTTGGGCATGGCATTAGCTCTCGCTGTGTTCGTGGTTTATCTGGTGTTAGCCAGTACATTTGAATCGTTGAAGTTGCCATTCATTGTAATTCTGACGGTACCCTTGGGAATTTGTGGGGCCATTTTTGCAATGCTATTCACAGGAATACCCTTGGGAGTTCTTTCGATGATTGGCGTGATTCTCTTATGTGGAATTGTCGTCAATAACGGAATTATTTACGTCAGTCGGATTCAGCAGCTACAAAATAGTGGGTTGGGCGCAACTGAGGCGACACGTCGTGCAGGGATCGAAAGATTGCGTCCAATATTGATCACAAGTACGACTACGATTTTAGGATTAATGCCGTTAGCGATGGGCTTTGGTCCAGGAGCTGAGCTGAGAAAACCATTGGCGATCACGGTGGTCTGGGGACTTGCTGTGGCAACGATTTTGACTCTGGCAGTGATCCCGAGTGGATATAGAGCTCTCGTCCGCGATTCCGAAGGTGAGGCGGTGTCATGAAAAGCTTTGTTCGTCTCTGTCTTTCCCGACCCATCACGACCTTAACGATTCATCTATTACTGATTCTTGCAGGAATCTTATCTGTTCAACAACTTCCTCTGAGCGCTCTGCCAAACTTCAGTAAAAATCGAATTAATGTCACGATCCCATACCCCAACGCTTCTCCAACCCAAGTTGAAAATGAAGTGGTGCGCCCCCTCGAAGAGGCATTGGCGACACTACATGGTCTTGAGGGGATTGAGAGCGAGTCCAGTGATGGAAGAGGGCGGGTAACTCTCCGGTTTGGCCACGGGAGTGATACCGATGCTATCAAAGTAGACATTCGAGAACGGTTGGCTCGCGCTATCAATGACCTCCCCGTGGAGGACATCGAGAGAATCCGAGTACGTGATGGCGGTTGGGGACCCGGAAACGAAACGATCATGGAAGCAAGGATCAGTTCCCCAGCGATTGATCTTTCGGAAAACTATAACCTTCTGGTCGACAGAATTCAGAGGCCACTCGAACGTATCGATGGGGTAGGTCAAGTCGAGCTAGACGGGATAAAGCCTCTCGAAGTGAAGATTCAATTCCGTAAGGGTGATCTTGAGAAACACGGGCTTAGCCTGGGTGGTATCGCAGAGGTCATCAATGGATCGAATGTGGATGCGAGCATCGGGAAGATCTGGAAAGACGGGAAGACCCGTCGTTTACGAATGCTCAATGCTATCGATGAATATGAAGATCTCTTTGATCTACCGATCAATGACAAGGGACTTCGTCTCGGCCAAGTAGCAATTATTGATAAGGTTGAAGGCGAGATGAGATGGGGACGTCACCTCAATCATGCCCCCGCCATATCCCTAGAAGTGTCTCAGCAATCTGGTGCCAATACGGTCAATGTTTGTCGCAAGATTCGTGAAGTTGTCGAGCAGATACAGGGTGACCCTCAATTGGAGGGGATCGATCTGCTCGTTTGGCAAGACCAGGGAAAAATGATTGAAAGCTCCATTGGCCAACTCCGGGATGCCGGAATTGTTGGGGGTGGGCTTGCTCTTATTGTCCTCATGCTTTTCTTACGAAGGATCTCGGCGACTTTTCTTGTGGGAATGGCGATTCCGATTTCAGTTCTGACTGCGATGGCTGCATTGCATCTCATGGAAATGGAACTGAATACGCTGACACTTTTGGCGTTGATGCTTGGTGTCGGCATGCTGGTAGATACAGCGGTCGTGGTAGTTGAGTCGATAGTGCGGCGTGCGGCGATGGGTGAGGATCCTCTCCTTGCTGCTACTCGTGGAACCATGGAAGTGGCAACACCCGTTTTCGCAGCGACTTTGACAACAATGGTGGTGTTTCTGCCTGTGATCATCTCAGGAGAGAGTCAGTTTTCAGAACATTTGGGGAGTGTGGGCATCGTCATTTCGCTGACGATTGGTGCGAGCCTTTTCGTTTCATTGACTCTCGTTCCGATGGTTTCAGCAAGAATCTTCGGTAAACAAGAAGTGAAAAAAGCGGCTTGGTTCGAATCCTTCCGAAATGCTTACTCACGTTTTCTTGCCGGGGCTATTCGATACAAATGGCTGACCTTAGTCGTCGCTGCAGCTGCAACCTTTAGTGTCATGATTCCCTTCCAGAATGGATTTCGTTTCGACCTTTCTGATATGGATTGGAAAACGAACTTTGCCAATGTTTCCTACAACCCTGTCGAGGGGCTTGATTTCCGGGAGATGGAAAAGGTTGTCACGCAGATCGAGGAGATACTTGAATCAAACAGAGAAGTCATCGGTGAAGGTGATATCTATTCGTGGTTCTCTGATGGGAATGCAATAACACGGGTATATCCTCCCCAGGAATTAGCGACAGAGGAATATCTTGCAGACCTCAGAGTCAAAATTGGGAGCGTGCTCCCCAAAGTTCCAGGATTTAACATCAAGACCAGTAATGGTTGGGGCTGGGGTGGACGTGGCGGTGGGGGAAGATCCAGTGCTGGCACCATCAATGTCCGTCTCAAAGGGGCTTCTGGGTCATTGCTGGATGATCTCGCGCCGAAGGTTTCCAGTTACCTCTTAGGTGTTGAAGGTGTCATTGATAGTGAAATACCTGGTCGTGATCAGGTCGATGAACTTCGCCTTGAGCCCAATGAGGATCTCTTAGCGAGACTACAGGTTTCAGGTAACCAAGTCGCAAGAAGTGTCAGTATGGCATTTGCTGGAAGTCGCCTTTCGAGTCTGAGAACCCGATCCAATGATATGGAAATCAATTTGGGGCTCGTCGATGAAGAGACCGATAGCGTCACAGAGTTGAAGGGTATGAAATTCGCCATCACCGATGATTTGGAATTGCCGATTCAAGATTTAGGTACTCTCGTTCAAGCGGAAGCTCCCGATGAACGTAAGCGCTGGGATCGAATGGCATATGCAAATATCTCGGTACAACTTGGACTCGAAGATCAGCAGGTCGTTCAGGCTCGAGTGGAGGAAGCACTGGCTCAGTATTCATGGCCTGTGGGCTACTCTTGGGATTTGGGTGAGCAGTGGTCAGGGCGATGGAGAAACCGCGATTCCTTTGGAGAAGGGCTGTAGCTTTCCGTATTTCTCGTCTACATGGTTCTGGCGTGTCTCTTTGAATCAGTGAGGACTCCTCTTGTTCTCATGCTCTCAGTATTCTTGGCCGTCCCAGGGGTGATATGGTTCCTGTTTCTTCAGGGAGATAACCTAGATACACCTGCAGCCATCGGAACGATCCTTCTGAGCGGCATCGTCGTCAATAATGGGATAGTGCTGATCGATCAAGTCTTGAGGCGTATGCAGGAAGGTGCATCTCGGTTAGATGCCATCATCTCTGGAGCTAGCGATCGATTACGCCCGATTCTCATCACCGCACTGACAACAATTCTGGGGCTGATTCCCATGGCGTATGCGACTCAAATTACAACGGGCCCACAGTTCACGACTTTGGGGAAAACCATTATCGGAGGTTTGAGTACCTCGACGCTTCTCACTCTCGTCGTACTGCCAGTGGTTCTGACCTTGACTCTCAAGGAGCGGCGTCCTGACACCGGTCCTGCCCCCAGCGATGATCCGGAAATGTAGTGAATTCGAACACGAAGTGCCTCACTCGGGGTGTATGACTATAAATTTAGAGGGAGCTCTCTGCTCCTGAGATTCATAAACCTTTTTATTGCAACCTGTTATGATTTCCTGAGACATTCAAAGTTCCTGAGCACAGGGGTGTAGAATGGCATGAGATCTGCCGAAGATGGCTATACAAGGATCTCGATTCCCGTGGGGAGTCGAATGGTGTCCCGGCGGTGACAAAGGAAGTAATCGATGAACAACAAGGTACCTCTGACGACTGAGAAAGCTCAAGAATCCGCCCATGGGGTCGATTCCGGTATGGCTTTATTCATCGTTTTGGTCCTCGTTCTCGTTTTGACGGTTGTGATCACTCAGATGGTCTTTGTCACCCAGGTCGAAAAGAGAATCTCTCAGAATCGACAAGGATTCACTCAACTGACGTACTCTCTTCAGGCGGCTTCCAGAAAAGTCGTTCAAAACGTGTCTGAAGATCTCATGGAAGATTTGGGATTGTTAGAGGAAGAGATTCTCGATGATGAGTTCGACTCAGACTTGGATACGTCGAACCCAGAGGAACCAGGGACGGGCACTCCGACTGGAAACTCTGGTGGAAGAGCCGGAGTTGAAGCTGGAAGTTCTCAAGACGAAAAAGAAGTGGATACTCGCCATGATACCTGGGCTTATGCGATCCAGGATAATATCAATGAAGTCAATGTCACCGGAGAGGTGATTGATGGCGAATCGTGTATTGATCTTAATCACATCTTTGAGTTGGTTATTGAAGAGGAAGAAGAGTCTACAGCCGACGCCGCTGATGGGATTGATCTGTCAAATCTTGGACAAGCGGGAGCCGTGATTGACCAAACCATTAATGGGGTGGGTGATCTGGATTCAGAATTGGAAGAATTTGTTATTCCTGATCAGGAAGTTGTCGACGCCGCACAAGAGATGATGATTCGATTGATTGAAGCGGTCGTGGATTACAATCAGGAAAATGGATTTGAGTACGCAGAAACTCCTGATGCCACAGGGGCAGCCGAATCCATCGTTACATTCGTATATCAGCGAGTTTCGGAAGAAAGTACCCGAAGAATTCGCAGTCTCGACGCCTTGCTTGGAGTCGAAGATGTTTCACTCGAATTGCTCGAAGGCCCCACTGATCCTATAGCCCTCGCTGAAGCAGAAGACGCTGCCGCTGCGAATCAGGATGGATTCTCATCAGGAATGACCGGCGGGATGGATCTCGAGTCTCTTCCGGGATTGGGATCGCTCGATTTTCTTGAGCAATCGGGGTATTCACTGCTGGACGACATGGTCGAGGCTCCCATTGCTCCGATCGGGTTGCGCCATGTCCTGACAGCAAATTCCTCCGGAAAGATCAACCTCAATACTGCGCGCCCAGAAGTGATCATCTCCCTTCTTAGCTCTTTCGAAGACTTTGAAGAGGCCAAGGACATCGCTTGGCAGATTTTCCAACAGGGCGACACCTTCAAGGAAGAATCGGAAGAAGATGCTGATACATTCGCTTCCGAAGAAGAGGAAGAAGATGCGGCACAGGAGTTCGAGCATTTCACGAATATCAATCAATTAGGTCAGGTTAATGAAGAATGGTCAGAGTCGACTCCTGGAGAGGATTCGATTCTGGAAATGCTCAAAAGCGACCTTGAATCCAGGGTTGTTTTTTCGAGCAAGTATTTCACTGCAACTCTCAAAGGTACCAAGGATAATAGAACGCTCTCGGGTAGACTAGTCTGCGCGAGGAGAGATCGTCACGTCATTGTGCTTTCGTGGAGAGAGTTACAGCGATGAGATTTCAAAGGATGAATCGATGATGAAAATAAATGTAAAAGTGATCCGTTGGGGACTCACGGTAGTCAACATCGGTGGAATCGCCATGCTAGTCATGGTGTTTCTAGGAATGTTCGGCATGACCTCTAGCGAAAAGAAGGTCATTCGATTGGTTGAGCCGAATGATTTCGCTCTTCCTATGGATGTTCCGAGACTTGTACCTAATAAGTACCAAAGTGTAATTCGTGATTTCTACAGAAAGAAACCGGAACCCATTGTCGCTCCGATCCAGGCACAAAGAGAACCTGAGATGCCTATTCTTGATGGAGGCCCGCTGCGCGAGTGGAGCGTCATGGCGGTGATTATTTCTGAAGAGGGTCGTCGATTTGCGACTATTCAGGATAAATCAGCGGCAACTCCAGTTGCGAATTCTCCATCAAGAGGTCGAGTCGCGAGTAGCAGAACTCGGGGTAGCAGTAGTAGAAACTCTTCCAGAGGAAGAGTTTCTTCTACCCGAAGAGGTGTCGGGAGCCGATTGCCGATTGCGCAGGCTACCGCCAGAACGAGGTATCTCGAAAAGGGAAAAGAGTTTCGAGTCGAAGAAGAGTACTACGAAGTTTTGGATATCTCTCAAGGACCCAGAACCGTCATTTACAAACACAATGGACGCACCTACACGCTAAAAACCGAAAGTACTATTGATCCCGTTATCAATGAAACTGAAAACGGATTGGTTTTGCGTGGTTTCACTCCCGAAGAAGTTGAAGCTTATGGCCTCAATGCGGGTCTTCCAGGAGGAAGACAGAAACCCGCTACGAACGTGGGTATCCCAGCGGATACTCGTGGAGTGATTAAGAACGGGAAGGGTGAAGTTGTCCCCACCGACAGAAAAGGTGTGAGTTCAAATCCAGCAGGTGATCCTGCAGCTTCGAACCGAAATGTGAATCGAAGTGGTGTGAGCGCGACTGCCAAATCAAGTTCTGGCAGAGCGATAAAGAATACAAATAAAGGAGGCATCCGGGGCGGAATCGACAAAGAAACCCCTGATCAGAAAGCCAGTCGTAAGAAAATTGAAGCGACCCTAGGCATTGATTTACAAAAAAATCCAGAAGGCGCAATTCGTCAACTGGAAGGTCTACAGCGTAATCAAGGCGGACGCCCATCTAGGGATCAATAGTCCTCTAAGTAAAGATCACCGAATAGCGAGAGGAGTCCTGTCGTGGCACTGCACGCAGGTATTGAAATAGACGACTCATGTGTACGAATCGCTGTATTGGATGTTTCATCCAAGCAGACGGTCCTCGTGGATTACATCGAGTCGGTAATAGACGGCGAAACCGTTGCTGAGCGAGTTGATTCTTTGACTGAGATTTTGAAAACGAATCTTGGTGAAGGGGATCGAGTCGGGGTAGAGGTCGCTTCCGCATTGCCTACGCGTTTGATGACTTTGAGAGATTTCTCGGTCCCATTCACAAAAGACGAAGTCATTCAAAAGACGATTCGGTACGAAAGTGAAGGGCACATTCCGGGAGTCGTCATCGATGATTTGATCATTGATTACATCAAGTGCTCTGAAGGCGAAACTTCTTCTCACCTTCTTATTGGTGCCATTAATAAAGAATCGATTCAGGATCACTTGAACCTCTTCAAAGGAAGCGGTCTCGATCCTATGCAGGTCGAGATTGACTCCACGGCGTTAGCGACAACATTCCATGTGTCACACCCGGAGTTGAGGACAGGGAGAACCCTTCTTGTGGACATGGAGTCGGGTCACACCACTTTTGTTCTACTCGAAGAGGGTCGAATCACGAGACTCAGATCAACTTCGAATCACATGAAGGTGATGGCGAAGCAAAGTTTGCCTGCGCCAGAACCGGACACCGCAAATAGTGAATCAGATGGCGAAGCTGAAAATAAGGATTCTTCTCCACTCAATGAAGAGTTCAGTCAACTTTTCGAAGAAGGTGAAAAGCCTGAGTTTGTCGAAGATCCTATGGAAGAACTTGCGATAGCGGTGGTCTCTGACGAAGAGTTCGACCAGTTGCAAGTTCCTGGGATGAAAAAGGTTGTTCAGGTTGAAGCTGATCCAGAGAGCATGCTAGATCGGTTGGTCACTGAGATACAAAGAACCTTTGCTGGATATTGGCTGAGAGATCCGATTGATCGAATCATGGTTTCAGGAAAGGTTTCAAAAGATCTTGCCGTCGCTGACAGGCTCTCCGAAGAGTTTCAAGTGACTGCACAGCACCTCAGGGTCTGTGACTCCATTGAGACTAGTATCGGCCTCGATAAAGTTGATCGTTGTAATGAAAGTGGTGCGATTGCTGTAGGGCTGGCTTTGGGTGCAGCGGGTCAAGGGCTCACCAATTTCGATTTAAGAAAGGAAGAGTTCCGCTACGAGCGTCGTTTCGCAAACCTCATTCCGGGCTTAATCATGCTGGGCTTTATTCTTTGCATGTCTTCGATTGCACTTCTTATCGACAGCCATAGAGAAGGTCAACTTCGCAAGTCGGAGTATGAAACGGTGAGGGAAAATCAGTTAGAAGTTTACCGTGCAAGATTCGGTGAAGACCCGGTAACCCGGGGAAAAGGTGGCGGATCCATCTTTACTGCAGCAGAGAGAGAGATCATGGCTCTAAAAGGCGGATCCTCTGGTAACAACAAAGCTCGCATTGATGAATACGTTCCGATTCTTGAGTTGTTCGAAGATGTCACCAAGGGTGTGAGTGCTGCTCGGCCAGAGATATACCCCGAGTGGACTAACATCGATCTGAGTGGTTTGAAAAGATCAGATCGTAAGTCAATTGTCTCACTCCGAGTGCTGGATGCAACACAAGCAAATAGTGCTGCTGGAGCACTCGCAGCTTCGACAAAATTTTTCCGAATCGAAGATGACCTTAAGTCGGATGGCGAAAAGAAAAAACTGACATTGAATCTATTCCTGTTGCAGTCCGTTGCTGGTGGAAAGAGGCGATAAAATGAGTTCCAAAGGATCCACCAACGATCTCGTGCAGATTGTCCTTTTAACATTATTCCTTTGCTCCGGAGTCTTCGGAGCATGGGGCTTTTATGTGAAGGGGCAAGCCGCAGAGTACAAGGCTAGAACCGCTGCCGAAGAAGTTCAACTTGGTAAGCTGAAACAATTGCTGGGCAGCGCAGAAAGCAAAGAAGTTGTCCTGGCTCATAGGCGTCGTGAAGATAGTAAAAAGAACGCAGGTAATATCAGCGATGTTGTCATTGACATCATTGAAAGCATGAAAAATTCTTCTGCACGTCCCGAGATCAAAAGCGCAACTAAAGACGAAAAGTCTCTCCGGGATAACTTTAAAAAGTTTGTTTATAATGCAACATTTGAGCCTCGGTTACTCCGTGATCACATCACCTTCATCGCGAATATCTCGGCGAGAGCACCTCACCTTGGATTTGAAAAGGTGAAGTTGGTGAACAGATCAAAAAGAGGAAGTTACGAAGATCTTTGGGATTTGACTCTCGTCATTGTGAGTTTTGGCGGAGAAGAAAATTCAGCGGTAAAGTAGTGTTGGACTTTAGCGGGAAGCGTTGAAGCGGACAGCCCTACTCGACAGATTCTGAGTATCGGCTCCCAATATGACAGCACCTCCCCATAAGGGAAGCGCGCGCTGAGTAATCACAACTCCTCTGGGTCCGAAATCTACTGATTGGCAGACGCGTTCAAGATTCCCTGTTACGGGGTCAAAAATGGTAGCGTCATTCACGGGTGATCCTCCCGAATCAGTGCCTCCCACGATTAATATTCGTCCACCCGGAAGCGATGCTGTGCATGGGCGAAATGTTTCAACCGCAGTTCTTCCTGCCGGGGCCCATTCCAGTACGATTCTTCCTCGTCCATTATCCTTCAACTCCACCAGATATCCTGTTCGGCAACTGTTTGTCTGGAGAGGTGCGAAGGGGTCAGGGATGGGCGGTTTTCTCGTCCCTGAAGCGAGGAGAGCCGTATGTCCCGGAATTTCCGAATGCTCCCATGATTTCATGACGAGCCCTCGACGTGGCCCAGGAAGGTCGGCATCGGAGTTCAGTAAAAGAGGCCGAGCGATCTCGGTTCCTTTTTGAATGCGGAACACCTCGGGGGCAGAGAGGACTCGGCAGTGTTCTGCTGTGAAGTTGACATATGGAGCACCCAATGAGCCACCGTATCCCCCGTAGACGAATAGCAGGGGGTTCTCAGTGTCCTTGAACAGTAATGAGGCATGTTGGTGCCTCGGGAATCCAAGTTCCCCTATTTGTTCTGTACGTAAGGTTGGAACATTCGCTTCTGTTTCATTATCAAAATCTATCTTAAGCAATTCGAGAATACCGTTGAGCTGTCCTTCCAGACGCCCACCAACAAGCAAGACGGACTGTCCATCATTTAAGACATGGGAAGTGTGTTCGAATCGTGGTGTCGTTGAGGTTGTGTTTTCTAGGGGAATAAACTCAGGTCCGTTCACACCGATACGAAATAATTCAGAATCGCTTCGAACCTTATTTCCATCCCAGCCACCATGAATGAGAACCATGTCATCCATGTTATCTGGTAACTGATCGGGGCCGGCAATGCGCGTTGCCGTGTGTCCCTTTCTGGGGTGGTTCATGAAAAAGGGACCTTGATGATCTCCTAAGGGATCAATAATCCATGCTTCATTCACAACACTGGAAACGCCAGATCTTCGAAGTGTTCTTCCTCCTGTCACCAGAAACTGATTGCAGAGGATGGGGGTTAGAGTGCAATCCTCTAGAGCTTTGATCTCTGCAGGGATTGAAATTTCGCTCCAGGGCGCACAGTCACCTGTGAGATCGATCACCTTTGGTGAACTGACTCCTGCTCCTCTGGTCGTTATTAAATCACGGGAAGGAATAATCGAAGTCGAAGACAAGGCGATGCCGCTACTCGAGCCTTCAAACTGATATCGATCGGGATCGGCATTCCCATCGACAGTAAGAATCGGAGAGTCTCCTAGAATTATCTGTGATTCAAGAGAGGGACCTGAAGTGATCCAGCTCTCAGGGTCATCTGCGGTTCCTAAGCGGTCACCTTTGACGGCTAACTGAACGAGATCTCTCGGTCCAGGAGTGATGACTCCAATGTTACTGTCGCCAGGCTCAACGGATACATAGCGATCCCATTCCAAAATAAGTAGATCTTCCTTGTTCACGGTTGAACTTCCGTCGGTATCAACCCAGCGAGCTCCGGTCAGTGCCGCAGGTTCCTGGGGGGACATAGTGAGAAGGATAGGTGGGAAGGAAGTGGTACCTCCATCATTTTGAAGTTGCACGATATCGAGCTTCAGACTCGCGCGGCTTCCATCAGGGAATTCTCCTCTAGGAAGAAGATCTTCAAATCCGGAGATAAGTTTTATTGTCCATTCATTATCACGGGGACCGCTCGAGAGTTCAAACTCACCAGCGGTGAAGTCTGGATGTGGAAAGTCGATATTGATTTGTTGGGTGACATCTAAAGAGAGGGACTGATCAAATGTGAGAACTATACGACCCTGACATTTCTCTACTGGAGTTTCGGCAGGACTGATTCTGGCATGAATGAGTTTTATTCTGTCGTCTGATTGGCAACCAAATAAGAGAGTAAGGAAACATGAGAGAGATAAGAATCTCAAGCGGTGGAGTCGCAAGAAGTCATGTCCCTTCACGGCTGGAACTAACTGAAGATACGAGAGTATTCCATCGACGATCTTCAGGTGGCAGCAAACCTCAGCTCTTTGGGCTAGATGGATTCGCCGACAGAATTATGGTGCCCCGCAATTCGGTGACACTCAAGCCCCGAGATTAGTCTTCTATGCCGAGTTGTTGAAGGGCTGTGGCAATCTCTTGATTTACCTTATCCGAGGAATCACCTGTATTTCGGGCCACGAGCAGTGCTTGAATGGCATTCGCACCATCGATACGAAGAAGAGCCCGAACCGCTGAAATCCGCGTAGAGATGTCGTTGTCTTCAGATAATATTTTCTGAACCATTGGGATGGAATTGACATCTCGAATGCCCCCAAGTGCGCCTAGGTAGGATTGTCTGACGTAAGGATTTTTTTCGACCAGAAGAGCCGATTCCACCGTCTGGGCATCCACTTTCTTTCCTGAGACTTTAAATCCATAAGCGGCACGTTGGCGAACTCGGAAGTGTGAGGGGTCTTCTAGCAGTGCTCCGTATACATCGCGAGCGTCTTCTGATCTGGAGTGTTGGGTCAGAGCTTCTACGAATCGGTATCTGTGGATTTCGTCTTCTTCGGAGAGGGAGAAGTCACGAAGGATATCAAATGAAGCGTCATTGTTTGCCAGAGAGAGAGATTGAATGGTGTGCTTCACTTCACTCTCTTTGCCTTCAGAGTTCGCCCAATAATAGTGCTCCAGAAGTGAATTGAGAGCTTCTTCAGACCCTATTTTGCCCAATGCTTTTAGAAGAAAGCGTCGGTTGATGAAATCTGGTTCTTCTTCAAGAATCCCGGTGAGCATTGCGACATGCTCAGGGCCGAGGCTATCGAGCAGGTTTTGTAGGTCCGTTCGGGCTCGAGCAACTCTGTGTGCCGTCGAAGCATCCATCGCAGAGTTCCATTGACACAAAAGGAACAATTCAAAGATGTCGTCAAAGATCAGTTGTTCAGCTTCTGACAGGGAGTTGAGGGGAGAGGCGGACGAGTCTGAGGAACCTTTCGCTGTACCTGTACGAGCGGAAGACTTGGAGACCTGAGGGGGCTTGGCTACGGATTTTTTTTTCTGAGCTTCAGGTTCTATTTGTGACCAAAGCAAAGACAAAAACCAACCCAAAGCCAGAAGTGTAAGGATCGCTATCCATTGGAGATTTGTTTCCCCAGATTGATTCTGGGGAAACAAAACCGGACGTGAAGTCCTCAGCGAATTTGAGTTCGCTATTCCAGTTCGTGAATCAGAAGACCTGTTCATTAATGTGAGAACTCTCCAGGGCGACTAAGGTACTTCAGGCGTATTGGTGCCAGGAAGCAAAATAATCTCGCAGCTGATGGTCGCAGGTTCATCTCCGTAGTTGGGGAAGTAACTGACTCCACCACCAATAGAGACGACTCGGTCGTCCACAGTATTTAGAAGTCCGTCTTCTCCAGGAACCACGCTGAGCGTATGAAGCACTTTTGCTTGGTTCAACCGGATCAAGGGGTCCAGAGCGAGACCGAAGTTATCGGGAAGATCGTCTGCGTACGTCGTATCCACATTGATCAAAGTACCGAAGATTCCAGTCGGATGAGTGATGGGATTTGAATTGGGTACGGGATTCCATGTGGGATCTGTCAGGAAATTGTAGAAGGGGTCAAAGATGGTGACACCTTGAATTCCGTCGTTACAAATTCCGGCCATAATCTCAACACAGCCGCCTGCAGGAGGCACGAGTTCATACGCACCACCGACGGTCAGTCCTACTCCAGTGACGATGGATTGACCATTGTACGTTCTACGGGTGTTCACCATTACCATGTCCGCTTCACTCCTTGCGAATGGAGCACAGTTCATGGGGTCTGCGACGATGTTCTCGATGTTATTCGTCAGTCCAGGAGTTCCTGCGAAGACCGTGAACGTTAATCCATCAGAAGGTCCGAAGCCTGTGAAGGTTGCAACCACGAGATCATTCGCGGTGACACCCGTGGGGCATGCTGGGCTGTCATCGTCGCCATTCGCGATCACGAGCAGATTGGTCATGCCTGCCACTGAAGGAATGTCTCCAGTCAGAGGATCGATAATGCCGTCGGGTGGATCGGTGAGGTCGAATTCCAGAGTTGTATTTCTGACTTGGCCGAGGTTCAGCAGCTCGGCTGTATTAACCCTGCTACCTGATACGATTCCCGCTGCCAAACGGTTGTCACCTGTGGTGACGTCGTAGTACTCAAAGTTTTGAGCGTTATCGGTATCGTTCTGCCACGGCAATTTGAACTGTGGAGCAAAGATAGTGGATAGAGTTTGGAATCCTCCAGCGTGGAAGATGATGTCGTCAGTTGTTCCCAGCTCATTATCGAGCCCTCCGAGTGCGGCGGTGGAATGACCCACTCTGCCTCGCGCGCTGAGGAACTCAGCATCTTGTCCTGCAACAGAGATCGCAGGTATGAAAGATCTTGAAGCAGGGTCAAAGATCTCCATCGACTTCAGTGATGGGAAGACATTGATGGTGATCTGGAATCCCGGTTGGCCAGGTGCAAAGTTCGGGTCGATGATCGTTTCGTTACGAGACTCTTGGCCACCTGCTATAAGGACTTTTCCGTTGGGCAGGAGGGTCGCTGAGTGACGGAATCTAGGGGTTCCCATATCCGGGTCCACGAAGAGAGCATCTGGACCGAACTCGCGGCTACCGATGTTATAGATTTCTGAAACGTCAGCAGCCTCTGCGAAGAGCGCATCTGCAGTACCACCACAAATCAATACGTTGCCATCTGGCAGTAAGGTTGCAGTGTGGAAAATGCGTCCACCCTGCGGCATGGTAATCACGTCACCCTCAACATCGGTATCGATGAAGTCTCCCGATATACTGTCAGGAATCGGCTCGCCAAACTCTACAGCGGCTCCTTGGTCGAAGACCTCCGCAGTATCGAGAGAGGTGAGGTGGCGTTCGTCGGATCCACCAGTGACCAGAACCGTTCCATCCTCAAGCGTGGTTGCGGTGCGCCCATATCGTGGAGTTACCATTCCCGGTCCTCTGACGACATTGTCATCTTCGAGGAATGCCGCTGCATTATTGATATTGGGAATGGAGTCACCGCTTCCGTGACATCCGATGATGGGAAGTAATCCACCGATCAAAATCAACAGGAGGGCTGTACTTTTGATTCTCGAATACTTTGAGCATTGATTGCTGAGAGGGCTCATTCGTTCCATCTCTTTCCTGGGACATTCTTTCCGGAGTCTGATAAGACAGGCCGGGCGGGTGGTTGTATTACTGAAAACCGACACGAGACGCTCTGATAGGCGTTGGCGTAATCGGAAGTCGATCTCTCTTCTTCCCCGGAGAGATCAGCAAGACGCATTAGCCGGATCATTGAACACACCTGATTCCCATCAGGGTGTATCGCCTTTCCGGGTCTTCTCGCAAGTCCGGATTCTAAATCGGTACAGGACAACTGTCTACCTTGCGAGAAAAGTGTCTTTCGTTGTCCCCATGGGACAGAGAGCACTTTGCCCCTCATTTCAGGAGCACTCGGGTAGAAGGGCCAGATCTTCTTTTCGGGCCATTCCCGTCCCATGCCTAGGATATCGCAATTGTAGTGCCAATACATGAAGTATGATATTACCTTAAATTGCCGATTTAAGGTCGAATTCTAAGGCTATTGGGGGATGAGCGTGCGTATGTGGCACAGGGAGGAGGGGGGTGTCAAAGCCGTAGAGGGCAAAAAAACCGGGGCCTCCGGTAGCTCGAACCTAGGGATCACGCAATCCGGGTTCTTGCCATCCTTCCGGAGGCCCCTCACAAATCAATTAGTTGTTTCCGAGAAGCCCTTCTAGGCTGTCCAAATCCGGATCAGGTATGAGGACCTGATCTGTGGTGATCAGAGGGACAACGGTCGAAAAGACTTCCAGCACGGGCTCCCCTGAAGAGTCCAGTATCTGCCCGCGCTCATCTCCGTAGTGGAGATACAGGGTGATTTCGACCGCTTTGGGGATCGGGAGCGGAAGCGGCTCTTCCGGAATCTCTTCACCCGTGGCGGGATCGATGCTCCCTGAGGATGAATTGTTGTTTTGGGATCCTGTCGTCGGGTTTTCTGCAGCGAGAGCGGCATCTTCTTCAGCGAGGAGTTCTTCCTCATCGAGGAAGGGGAAATCGGTCAGATTTTCTTCAGGAAGAATGGAGCTGGCATCCCAGTCGTCGACCCATTCTTCTTCTTGATTCAGATACCGAATATCCATCGCCATCACTCGATCGTAGATGGCTGTTCGTGTTCCTTTACTGAAGTGATCCGATTGCAGATCCCAGGCGACTCTTCTGAACAGGATTAAATCCTCATCGTCGCCAGATTTTAAAGCATAGCCGACGGAAGTAACTTCCCCGGTCCATGAAGAAATCGTTTCTTCAGGCTCAGGCACAGGGGCGGTCGTCAGGAAATCGATGGTGTCTTCACTATTGTCATCATCCCCTCGACTTTGCCCTTGGAAAACTTCCTGTCCATGACCTCGCCAAACTACGCCCTGAATATCACGACGCATCTGGTTGAGAATGGCTTCTCCTACTTTGCCAGTCATCGTCGCGAGTTGAACTCGTCTGTCGGCTTCGATTGTTGTTTCAAGAATCGTGTAGCTGGCCAGCATGACTAGACCAAACATTCCGAGAACAACGACGAGTTCTATGAGTGTGAATCCTTCATTCGTTTTCATTAGAAACCACCGTTATTCAACGAATCCGAGGTGGGTTCAGCATTTGTGTACAATGGGTTTTCTTCGTTGACCAACACTCGAGTAGCGATAATGACGGTTTCTAGGTCGTCTTCAGAACTTGAATTGCTGTAGACAGATGGGTACTCCAATGTCAGTTCAATGAAGAGCAGCCTAGGTCCAAACTCTGTGTTCGATTGGTCCTGAATGGTGACGCTCCATCGCCAAGGCTCTGGAGTATTTTTCCCAGGGATTTCGATTTCTCCAGAAGAGTTTTCTTCTAGGCCATATGAAACTTCATCCAACTTTTGACGTGCGACCCGGTTAACAAGTCGGTCATTGTTGTACTTGAAAGCGTCATCGAGAGCTTTCACTCTAAGATCAAGGATCGTCAAGAATGCTCCGCTGAGGATGGCGACTGCCATAACAAGCTCGACAAGCGTGAACCCTTTATTTTGTCCAGAGAGAGTGGGGGTGGATGGAAGAGCTACCATTGTGGAAACTCCGCATCTTCGCCGGCGAGATAATCAGTAGTCCCCAAAATGGCTTGGAAATAGACCGCAATACTCTGGTCGTCCTCATTTTTCAGAATGGCAATATGTGAGCCAGAGGATCCGTACTTATCCAGAACCAGATCTACAACTCCATAATCGTCACGACTACCATCAGGTTGAACTATCCGCGTAATCTCAACACCATTAGGAAGAGTTTCTGCACCGAGGCTTTCTCGGGAGTCGAAATCCATATTCGGATCCTCGTCTTCCTCTGGGGGAAGGAGGATTTCGATGGTGTCTTCTTCAAGGCGGTATCGAATCACGTATTCACGTCCGATCCCGCCTCCAAGGCTTCTGGCCCAAGCGACTGTTTGGCCGACTGTTCTGGCAGCAGATCGAAGCTTATATCTTGGAGAGAAGTTGTCGAGATTAGGAACGACAATAGTGGCAATAATACCCAAGAGCGCGATCACGACGATCAGCTCAATGATAGTGAAGCCAGTATTGGAG
>JAACCY010000119.1 GCA_009937185.1 Planctomycetia bacterium | reverse complement strand
TGTCAGTCCTACAAGCTACGAAGAAGAAGTGGTGAATATTGCAGATGCTTCTTCAGGTGACGACGTCATGCGGGAAATCTCTATTCGAGCCGCTGTTCAGTTGGGCTATAAAAAAGTGGTCGAAATTTTGATCGAAGATCTTTCCTCCAAGTCAGAAGATTTACGTATTCTGGCCTACGGAGGTTTACGTGCTATTTTCGCAGATTCACCCCCTGATTTTGATCCTTCAGCGAACCCCAAAACACAGAAGAAAGCGTTAGATCGTGTGGCGGCATGGGCTCGTGTTAAATCCTGAGGGGTCGGCGAAGATTTTGGGCTATCGGCGTTTCGCCTCTGTGGTGTCGTTTTAACGCGTAGTACTGGAATATGAGCCTTCTTTATCCTGAGCACTGTGGCCCCAATAGAGTAGTTTTCGCCATTTCAGTGCTTCAGCGAGCCTTCCCGTGTTTTCATACTTTCAGAAGGCAAATCGACCATAGTCCCGGGATTCCTCTTTGGAGTTTGGTCGATGAAGCCGAATGAGTTCGTTAACATCAATCACGGAAGGTAAGTCGTCGAAGGACAGGATCTTCAGCATTTGAGAAGATCTCCCTAATCACGGCTTCAGAGTTCATTAAGAGATGAAAGGGGCGATGAAATGCCCGTTCTGGAAACTCGACAGGGGATCGATTACAGAGTTAAAGATATCAACCTTGCCAATTTTGGACGCCAAGAGATCATTCTCGCGGAAGAAGAAATGCCAGGATTGATGTCACTGAGAAGTGAATACAAAGGGCAGTCACCTCTGGCAGGTGCACGCATCTCTGGCTCGCTTCACATGACCATTCAAACGGCTGTACTCATCGAGACTCTTGTAGATCTTGGTGCAGAGGTTCGCTGGGCCTCTTGTAATATTTTCTCCACACAAGACCATGCTGCTGCAGCTGTCGTCGTCGGACCTGAGGGAACGATCGATGAGCCCAGAGGTGTCCCTGTGTTCGCCTGGATGGGTGAAACTCTCAAGGAATACTGGGAATGTACAGAGGCCGCCATGACATGGCCTGATGGATTGCTTCCTAATATGATTCTCGATGATGGTGGCGATGCCACCATGCTCGTACTCAAAGGGAGAGAATTCGAAGCTGCCGGAGTTGTACCGGAGTCGAAATCAGACGATCCAGAAGAGTGGGGATACGTCCTTGAGACTCTGAGGAATAGCTTGGCACAACAACCTCAAAAATGGACAGAGATCTCCAACTCCATTAAGGGTGTGACTGAAGAGACCACCACAGGTGTGCATCGTCTTTACCAGTTGCAGGAAAGTGGCCAGCTTCTTTTCCCTGCCATGAACGTCAATGACTCGGTGACAAAGAGCAAGTTCGATAACTTGTATGGTTGTCGCCACTCTCTCGTGGATGGCTTATGCCGCGCGACCGACGTCATGCTCAGTGGAAAAGTCTGTGTCGTCCTTGGATACGGAGATGTGGGTAAGGGCTGTGCCCAAGCTCTGCGTGGACAGGGTGCTCGGGTTGTGATCACTGAGATCGATCCGATTTGTGCCTTACAAGCGGCTATGGAGGGTTACGAGGTGACTCACCTCGATAATGTCGTATCGACCGCTGACATCTTTGTGACCACCACCGGAAACAAAGACATCATCAAGGTGACAGATATGGCGAGAATGAAGCACAACGCTATCGTCTCCAATATTGGTCACTTCGACAACGAGATTGATATGTCTGGACTTTCAAAAGTTGCGGGTATCAGTTGCGAGAATCTTAAGAATCCCGCTGAACATCAAAACCAAGTCGATCTTTGGACCTTCCCTGATGAGCACTGCATCATCGTGCTTGCTGAAGGTCGTCTCATGAATCTGGGTTGCGCGACGGGGCATCCGTCCTTTGTCATGAGTGCTTCCTTCACCAACCAGGTGATGGCCCAGATAGAGTTGTTTAAGAACCATGAGAACTATTCAAATGAGGTCTACGTCTTGCCCAAGATTCTGGACGAGAAAGTCGCCCGTTTACACTTGGGCAAGCTGGGTGTGAAACTCACCGAGGTGAGTGATTCTCAGGCAGACTATCTGGGTATTTCTAAGGATGGCCCATACAAGCCAAATCACTATCGCTACTAGAATTCGGCTTCGAGCTTCAATAGAAGTTTGCATCAGAATTCAAAGAGGGCCCTCGCAGTGCGAGGGCCCTCTTTTTTTCTGATTGGAGTAATGCTTGAATTGAGCAGTGCTATGGAAGCTTTAAACTTTTCTTGTCGTCATTTTTTCTGACGCCACTTATTACTGACGCCACTTATTAATGACGCCAAGGTGCCGGGCTACCCGGGTCTCGACCATGCCGGGTTTGAGCCGCTGAAACTTGATCACCTTTTATTTTTCCCTGTCGGGAAAGAAGTGACAGTGCAGCGATCTCAATACTGGCTTCGTCAGTTTCGAAGTGCTTTCTTAATTCTTCTCGGGTGTCAGAGCGGCCGTAGCCATCCGTGCCTAGGCTGGCCCAAGGCGCGGAGACCCAAGGGCGTATCAAGTCGGGGAGGGCTCTGACATATTCGGTGACTGCGAGGACAGGAATGTCTGAACCTGGGAGTCTATCTTCAATACGTGTTAATTTTTGTTCTGTGGACGGATTGTTGAGATTAAAGCGGTCCACCTCGATGGCTTCCCTCTGGAGCTCTGAATATGAGGTGACAGACCAGACCTGAGCTCTGATTCCGTGATCCTCTAAGAGCTGACGCGCCACAGTGCGAACTCGTGGAAGCGCGCTGCCACTTCCTAGCAGTCGAATCTCGGGGCCATCACCTTCAGGTGCAGGATCGAGGAGGTACATACCCTCAAGGATGCCCTCTTTTGAGCCTTCTGGCATGGCTGGCATTTCGAGATTCTCATTGTAGAGAGTCAGGTAGTAGTGAATATCTTCCTGCTCCTGAACCATCCTACGGAGTCCTTCTTCAATGAGGATGGCCACCTCATAAGCATATGCAGGGTCGTAGGAGAGGCATGAAGGGAAGGTCGCCGCCATCAAGGGGCTGTGGCCATCTTGATGTTGAAGTCCCTCTCCATTCAAGGTCGTCCGCCCTGCAGTGGCACCGAGAAGGAATCCTCTTCCTCGTGCGTCTCCCATCGCCCAGATTTGATCTCCGACTCTTTGGAATCCGAACATCGAGTAAAAGATGAAGAATGGGACTGTGACTTCACCGATGGTGGAGTAACTGGTTGAGGAAGCGATGGTACTCGCGAGGGAGCCACATTCAGTGATGCCCTCCTGCAAAATTTGGCCGTCTTTTCGTTCGGTATAGGAGAACAGTAGATTGTGATCGACAGGTTCGTAGGACTGACCTCCAGGTGTGTAGATGCCGACTTGCTTGAAGAGGGCTTCCATTCCAAAGGTACGGGCTTCGTCTGCAAGGATAGGGACGATACGCTTTCCAAGATCTCCTGCTTTGAGCAGATCTCTGAACAGGCGTGCGAATGCCATTGTCGTCGAAGCAGGAACTGATCCCTCGGTTCCTCCTAAGAGTTTCGTGAACGATTCCTTTGGAGGGAGGTCTGGGACGCTGACCTGTGACCTTCGGCGGGGGACTGGTCCCCCGAGGGCTTGCCGGCGTTCCTTGATGTATTGAATCTCAGGAGAGTTTTCCCCGGGGTGATAAAAGGGAGCCGATTCGACTTCAGCGTCGGACACCGGAATCTCTAGTAGATCTCTCACGTCTCTCACCTCGGAGCCCTTCAGTTTTTTCAACTGATGGGTGACATTTCGGGAAGCGGCTGTGGGTCCCAAAAGGTGACCTTTGACCGTTTTTGCCAAGATCACTGTGGGCCGACCATCACCTTCGCTGGCCATTTGGTATGCATTGGCCACTTTGATTCGGTCATGTCCACCGCGCCCTAGAGCTTTGAGTTGATCGTTGCTCCAGCGGGAGAGGTACTCTGCAAGAATGGGATCATCCCCGACGAGTTGTTGCCTCAACCATGCACCGTCTTCTGCAACAGTTCTTTGCCAAACCCCATCGACGATGGTTCCTAGGCGAGTGAGTAATCGACCATCGGGGTCTTGGGCGAGGAGTTCATCCCATCGTCGATCCCAGATGTTTTTGATGACTCTCCAGCCTGCACCACGGAAGACGCCCTCTAGATCCTGAATGATCTTGGAGTTTCCAGTGACAGGACCGTCGAGTCTCTGAAGGTTACAGTTGATGACGAAGACGAGATTGTCGAGACCTTCTCTTGCGGCGATGCGAATCGCTCCCAAGCTTTCGGGTTCGTCACATTCTCCATCGCCAAGGTAAGCAAAGACCCGTTGTTCCGAAGTGTCTTTGAATCCTCGGGCATGAGCGTAGCGAAGGAATCGAGCTTGGTAGATGGCGTTGATGGGACCGAGACCCATGGAGACCGTCGGGAACTGCCAAAAATCCGGCATCAGTCGGGGGGGGGGATAACTAGAGAGCCCCCGTCCGCCTACGTCTCTACGGAAATGATCGAGTCGAGCGGTATCGATACGCCCTTCAAGAAAGGGCCTCGCGTACATTCCAGGGCTCGCATGTCCCTGGAAGAAAATCAGGTCACCACCGCCGGGGTGATCGAGTCCTCTGAAAAAGTGCTGTTGCCCCACCTCATAAAGAGTGGCGGCCGATGCGAAGGTGGACATGTGTCCACCCAGCCCATCATGAGCAGTATTCGCCCTGACGACCATCGCCATGGCGTTCCAGCGAATGATGTTTTCAATCTTTTCTTCGAGGGCTTCATCTCCGGGGTATGCCAGATCTGCTTCGGGACCGATGGTGTTTTGATAGGGAGTGATGGCTCCGGAACCGGTCGGCAAACGAAGAGAATTGGATTTCCAGACCAAGCGATCGATGAGATCACCGGCACGTTCAGTTCCTGCGCGGGCGGCAGTGCCATCGAGGGCTTCTAGCCATTCTGATGTTTCCTGCGGATCACTGTCAGGAGCAGGGGGAAGATGCGTGTTCAAGACGCCTCCATTAGTCTCTAGATCAGATTCTCAGGAATCGGATTCCGTATCTGAAAGAATATGAGGAATCCCCTCGATGATGGGGTGAATCCTGCCGCAAGCTTTGCAAAGAAGACCTTCGGAGCACATCTCGAGAGCGGCTCTCTCTGGGCAGATGCACGTCAAGGTTTTCAACAAGTCGGGATGTATGCTCGAAGAATCTGATTCTGACACGAGGCGTTCCCTTCTACATGAGATATCTCGGGGCTGGCGTACGACCCCAGACTTCACTACATTGATTCGATTCTCCGAGAACGGCCCGTGAGGGCAACCGAATCGGATCGGGGACGAGAACGAACCGAGGACTTATGCACTTCATTTTCCTATTTATCGCCCTGAATCCCGTTTTTTCAGAAATTCCGGAATCTCGCCTTGAGGCTCCGAATTTGAAATCTGAAGCCTTCTCGGGTGACAAAAAGCGGATCAGTTACGAGGACATCGATGAGGGTCGTGCTCGTTTTCGGCCACAGATAGCTCGGTGGGAATTTGTGGGAGACAGTCACTTCATCCGTGAAGGCCGGAGAGGAGAGACGCTGAATCCGATAACTTTGGAAGCGGAGTCTCTAGAAGTCTCGCCTGAAAATGGAAATAAGCCGGACACTCCTCAGCCGAAGCAAGGATTCAAAGATGCGCTCCAAGTGGCTCTTGAAAATGGGGAACCGTTAAAAGGGAGACCTTATCTAATTCGAGATTCTTTGAAATCGAATATTCAGGTCGAGGTTTATGACAATATTGTCGCTGCTCGTCATGAGGATGACCCGGTGATAGTGACACGTATTCCGAGTCGCCCAGAACTTCTTCGATTGGCTCCTGGTGGGAAGTTCTTGAGTGGAGTCGTAGATAATAAGCTAGTGGTCATCGATCTATTCAAAGGTCGTTGGAGCACAGTGACTCATGATGGATCTGAATATATTTTCAATGGAAAGTTGGATTGGGTTTATCAGGAAGAGGTCTATGGGCGCGGGAATTTCAATGCTCAATGGTGGAGTCCCGACGGAAAAAGATTGGCCTATCTCAAGCTGTTCGAAGAGGGCGTTCCTGAATTTAAGATAGTGAGGCACCTTCCGTTTTCTCAAGAAGTTGAGTCGCTTCATTATCCCAAAGCAGGCCAGACAAATCCGCGCGTTGAATTGTGGACTTATGACCCCGAAAAAGCGCGTTCGCAGCAAATGGATATCGCTGTTTATGGAGACGAGCGTCTTATTGTTCGCGTCGATTGGGAGCCTGATTCTTCGAGAGTCTTGCCTCAGATTCAGGACAGAATTCAGTCTCGTCTCACGCTCTTAGAATGCCAACCCGATTCAGGGAAATCCCAAGTTCTCATAGAGGAACAATCGAACAGTTGGGTGAATGTACTGGGCGCTCCTATCTGGCTTAGGGACGGTTCTTTTCTGTGGAAGAGTGAACGTACCGGTTTTTGCCACATTTATCACTATCGTGGAGATGGAACGTTGATCCGTCAGATCTCAAGAGGTGAGTGGGCTGTGAAATCTATCCCGCGTATCGACGAAGACAGGGGTGAACTCTGGTTAACCGGTAGCCTTGCTCGAGCGATTGAATCCCATCTGTTTCGTATCGATATGGGTGGAGAACTTCTTCTTCAAGTGACCTCGGGTACGGGAAGCCACCGCACAACGATTTCGCCTGATGGCGAATATGTCTTGGACCAATTTTCCAGTGTCCAAAATCCGGGAGAGGTTCGGTTGCTAGATAGAGATGGACTACAAATCCATCAGTTGGCAGAGGCTCGGGTCGCTGCATTAGGAGAATTCGAAGATGTTGATGCAGCGTTGCACGAGGTATCAGCAAGAGATGGATATTCTCTCGATGTTCTCATATTAAAACCGACAAATATGAATTTATCTGAGCCATTACCTGTTTGGATTGATACCTACTCAGGTCCGAATTCTCCATCAGTGCGGCAAGGCTATCCCTCATCCAGTTGGCAAAGGTTTCTTGTTCATCAGGGAATGGTTGTCATGCAGGTCAACGTGCGTTCTTCCAGTGGCAGAGGTCATGTCGATACTGCGACCTGTTACCGGCAGTTGGGAGTTCAAGAACTCTCAGACTTAGAAGATGCCGTAAATTGGATTTGCCAAAATGACTGGGCGGATTCTTCTCGTGTAGGAATTTCAGGTTGGTCCTACGGTGGGTTCATGGCGGCCTATGCACTGACGCATTCTTCAGCCTTTAAGTTAGGGTTGGCCGGGGGCGGAGTCTACGATTGGCGAGACTATGACACCATATATACGGAGAGGTACATGGATACGCCTGAGCTGAATCCTGAAGGATATCAGTCGACAAGTGTTGTCAAAGCCGCCGCTTCACTCACAGGGCATCTCGTCATGTTTCACGGAGGGATGGACGATAACGTCCACTTACAAAACATGATGCAGTTGGCTCATGAGCTTCAACTCAATAGGAAATCATTCGAGATGATGGTTTATCCGGAATCGAGACATGGAGTGGGTGGACGTTCATCCATTCACATGAGAGATATGCGGTGGAGAGCTATTCAAGAGCATCTACTTCAGGCTGATGGAGAATCTTGATGTCCGGATATTCACCCGACAATTTGATCGAAGGAAAATTGATCAAAAGATACAAACGGTTCCTGGCGGATTGTGAAATTCCTGGAGTGGGCGAAGTGGTCGCCCATTGTCCGAATTCCGGTTCGATGAAAACTCTGGTAGATGGAGAGCCGCGAGCGTGGGTACGCCATGTCCCAGATCCTCATCGAAAGCTGAAATGGACATTGACCTTGCTTGGGGTGCGAAGGAGAGGGAAGGCGTTGGTTGATACAGGTCTTCCTAATGCCATCGTTGCCGACGCCATCTCACAAGGTCGGGTTCCACGCCTAACCCCCAAAAAGGGGCAACACGTTCATCGAGAAATTAAAGTGGGTGAACGTAGTCGCCTAGATATTGTTATCGCTGGCGAGGAACGACCGGATGAAAATAACGGTGATGTCTATATTGAAGTCAAAAATGTCACCATGCTTTCCTCGGTGGTGCCTGATAGAGCTGATTTCCCTGACGCAGTCACTGAGCGTGGCCGGAAACACTTAAGAGAATTGATCCGTCTTAAGAAAATGGGGCACAGAGCCGTACTTTTCCTGTTCTTGGGTCGGAGTGATTGTAATTCTGTGGGTTTTGCCCAAGAGATCGATCCCGCATATTGTGAGGCTTTGCTGGAAGCCGTAGAGGAAGGCGTTGAGATCATTTCTCACAAACTGGCTTTCCGAGGAAGCCGAATGCGCCTTGGTGAAGAAGTCGCGATCGATCTTCCGACTCAAATACCGGTTTAAGTTCTCGGACCTCAAACTCTACTGGCGAAGATTTTCGCCCCTATCTGGTGAGAGTCTTCTGATTCTCGTATGCTTCGAACTTCAGGAAAGAAGGTGAATCATGAATACGCAACCGACTCAACCATCCATGGAGTTACTAAAAGAATTGGCTCTCGCGAGTGGTCCTCCGGGAATGGAGGACGAAGTTCGATCTATAGTTCATCGTGAGATTGGTCAGCTCGGGACTATGCAACACGACGGACTAGGGAGTGTTGTTATCGAGTCCCCCGGAACAGGACCCAGAGTGGTTCTGGACGCACACATGGACGAGGTCGGGTTTTGTGTCCAATCGGTGGATGCCGAGGGACGCATCTACTTTGTTCCCTTGGGGGGTTGGTGGGGCCACGTACTTCTCGCACAGCGTGTCGATATTCTTTCCTCCGGTGGGACGAAAATCCCAGGCACCATCGGTTGTAAACCTCCGCACTTTCTTTCTCCGGGTGAGAGAGATAAAGTTCTTTCCCTCGACAAAATGTATATCGACGTTGCTGCCAGAGGAGTGGATGAAGTCGAATCGTGGGGGATTCGTGTTGGCGACCCTATCGTTCCGAGAGGTCACTTTGAGGAGATGGCTTCTGCCGGTCGGTATTGCTGTAAAGCATTCGATGATCGCGTAGGAGTTGGAGTCTTGATTGAAAGTTTCAAAGCACTCGTGGATGGGGATTTGGACCTTTCATGTCAACCCGTCGCTGTGGCTGCAGTCCAGGAAGAAGTGGGTTGTCGGGGAGCACAAACAGCGGGAGAGCTGAGTCGTCCGGAAGTCGCGATCATTCTGGAGGGAACGCCTGCGGACGATCTTCCCGGTATGTCTCAGCGTCAGGCTGTTTTAGGCGGCGGCCCACAAATCCGTTTTATGGATCCCACAGCACTCTCAAATCGGAAATTAGTTCGCTGGACTGAAGATATTGCTGAGCAAGAGGGAATCCCTGTTCAAGTCGCTGTCAGGCGTAGTGGAGGAACGGATGCCAAGCCGACGCATCTCCATGGCAGCGGTGTTCCCACGGTGGTGATAGGAGTTCCTGCACGATCGATTCATACTCATTCCAGTATTATCGACGGTGAAGATTACGCACTCGCCATCCGTTTAGTCACAGCAATGGTTCAGGAACTCGATGAGGCTACCGTCGCTGGGTTTGTCGATTACAACAACTGATCGATCGTCGCCGTAACGAAGAACGACTCGCGATAATAGTCGGGTTACTCTCGATAGCATGTCAATCACTGAGCTGAGGCTCGATGTGCGCGTCCTTACAAATGCTCTCGATATCTTTTTTGCGCAGGAGAGCCATCGTCGGGAGCTCGTCTCCTTCTTCGTCTAATTGTTGCAAAGTCTTTCGCGCGTCTTCCCATTGATGGGAAAGACTGAGCAGTCGGACTCGGGCTTCCAACGCTGCGAAACGGTGCTCCTTGCGAACCGCTTCAATATCAAGGCTCAATCCCGCTTCTTGAAGGAGCTTTGTTGCTGTTGAGTCTTGTCCGGACTGAAAAAGAATCGAAGCGAGTCTAGCGAATGATCGTGCGCACAGTGGATGTTGGAGAATATGAGTCATTCGGATATTGACGAGGGCCGCTCTTGCGACTTTTTCGGCTTCATCGGTTTCGCCCAGTCTTTGCAGGCAACAGGAAAGTGCACGTTGATAACGTGCAGTGATACTCGACTGCTCTCCTTTTAACTCGATCTGCAATTCGATGGCTTTTTCTAGATAACTGCGAGCTTCAATAAGTTGTTCCTTTGTTACGTCATCGCGCTGACTTTCTAAGAAGAGCCCCGCTTTCTCGAATAATAGCTCTGGCAGTTCTGGACAGTTTTCTTCGGAGCGAGATTTCGTTACAACTTCCATTGCGAGCTCTAGATTTTTTTCCGATTCCTCCCAATCTCCCTGATACGAAAAACAGCGTGAGAGTCCCAGTAGGGCTTGGATCTTTTTTGAACTCTTATCCTTGCCCAGATTAAGAATCAAATCTCTGAACATTTCTTCAGCTTGAAACCAATCGCCACGGAGATTGAGCAGGTCGGCGAGTTCTTGTTGAACCTCTGTGAAGAGGGTTTGATCTTGGCTGAGTACTTTTTGCTCTATCGCTTCTTGTAACGTGCTTTCGGTCTTTTCTAGTTTCCTGAGTGCCTTTTGTGCGGTGGCTAGTTTTCGAAGTGCTGCGATCAAGTACTCTCCGGGCCAGTGCGAATGTTCTCTTCGAATCATGCATTCTTTTTCTAGCAAAGATTCTGCTCTAACAGGATCGCCTGTTTCCAGAAAGATGGAGGCGAGAGTCGAGATGAGGGTCACTTGGATTTCTGCTTCGCCCGGATCTTCTGAGAGTAATTTTTCAGCGCCTAGTTCCAGAAGTTTATGTGCATTCAGACCGTATAAAGTAGGGTTCTCTTCTTCTGGGTTAATGAAGAGGCTGGTCAGGAAGTGATTGACCGCCTTTGACTTTCTGGCGTTATCTTTGGCTTCCTTCGTGATTCTCGCATCTTTGGCTCGTGATCGTTGAACCTTACGAATCATCTGTGAGACTTTTCCGCAATCCTTTGGCCGATCTTTTGGGTCCCGTTGCATCGCGATTTTGCAGATCTGAATCAGATCCTCGGGGGCATCTGGGGCAAGTTTACGAACGTCTTCTGGGGGACCTTCTTTAAGGAGATTAAGAACCTTCTGTCCAGGCAAAGGTTTTTCGCGATCTCTATACGGTGGGGAGCCCGTCAGGATTTCATAGAGAAGGGCTCCTACAGCATAAACATCGGTCCAAGGCCCAATCTCGTTCGTTTCTGGAGATGCTTGCTCTGGTGACATGTAAGAAGGTGTGCCCACGACCGCACCGTCTTTTGTAACAATGGTCGATCCATTTTGATTGCTGGAGACCTTTTCAGAAATGATATCCATGAGAGGGTCTTCTTCAGGCCCGTCGATTTGGCGAGCCAGTCCCCAATCCATGACATACACTTCTCCAAATTTTCCTACCATGATGTTGGAAGGTTTGATGTCTCTGTGAATGACATCTCTGACATGAGCAAATTCGAGAGTATCGCAAACGTGAAGTAACACTTCGAGGAGTCTGTTCAGGTCCCATTTAGGATCTCCGGTATTATACGCAATCATGACATCGCGCAGCTCATTACCATTGATTCTATCCATGGTGAAATAGTAACGACCCTCATTGTCACTGTTGAGTTCATGGACAGGAACGATGCCAGGGTGAGAAAGTTTGGCTGTGATTCGGGCTTCGCGTAAAAACCTATTAATCCTTTGTGGCGGTGCTTGGCCTTCTTCGTTGCCGAGAACAACCTTCATGGCCAATTCACGCTGAAGAACTGGATCTTTGATACTAAAGATCGCACCCATTCCACCCCGAG